>JBIIIF010000003.1:0-76417 GCA_044235005.1 Planctomycetaceae bacterium
TTGGGCGAAATTTATCGAGCAAATCTTTGACGAGTGCTCGATCGCCAATGTCTCCTGCAACAAGCTGATGCAGTTCGGAGTTCGGTGGCAGCGAGTCCGGGTTGCCTGCATAGGTTAGTTTATCAATATTGATGATCCGCACATCGCCTCGTTCAACGGCGCGGCGGACAAAGCAGCTTCCAATAAAACCTGCACCACCAGTGACCAGAAGAGTTTGCATATCGACGTCAGGCTATATTCGCAGAGGTTTAAGTCGATCAGGGGACAGAGGTTTGTCCGCTGTACCCGGGATTTACGGAATCGATGTTCAGAGTTTGAGAAAAATGACTGGTGAATCAACGAGATTTGCCGGACTTTGCATCGATTCGCCTTCGGTGACCGCATCGTGTCGGACTACATGCCTGAAGCTGTCCGGTTAGTGCGATTTTTCCATTTATAACGAGCCATCTTCGGTTCAACGGCGAAAGATACAGCCGACGCCGGGGCAGAGTTTGAACGGCGAATGGACGCGAGTTTACGCGAATAGCAGGTCGATTCGGAAGCGCCGAGATTTTGCTCGGCAGCGAACATCGTCATGGCGGCTGTTGCAGAGTTTTCTCTGCATGAGTCTTCCCGACGCAGTATTCGACAGCGGGAGAAGTGCAAAGCCTGCGAGAGATCAGGGAGTCATCGCAAGATCTTTGTAGATCGCTTCGTTGATCAGGCGATTGCGACGCTGATGCTGACCTTCGCCACAGAAGCCATTAGCACTCCAGGCGACGACCAGACCATGTTGCGGATCGCAGAATCCCATCGAGCATTGCGAGCCCCCATGTCCGAACGCTGATTCGCTCGCGTATCGTCCGAATCCATACGGAACCGTCTCCAGTCCATGGCGGTTGGAGTTGCAAATGACGCCGAGGCCAAAGTCAACAACGTGCTGGAGTGTTTGGTCGAACTGGTTGACTCGATGACGCATCGTCATCTGCTGGATGGTTGACGAAGATACGAAGGGAGTTCCATCCGGAAGCTTGCCGTTTCGCAGCAGCAACTCAAGAAAGACTCCCAGTTCTCGAATCGGTCCACGAAGGTTTCCGCCTGGCGAGGGTTGAGTCAACCATGGCGATGTCCCATAGTTGGAGACCGCGAGTTGTCCTTTGTCACGTTCATACAGTGTCGGAATCAGCCCGGCAATTTGAGCCAGCGTTTGAGTCTTGATGCCGCACGAAGTCGAGTTGAGTCCAGGGGGCTCAAGCAGTTCATGCGTCAAAATGTCATCGAACGCAGCGAGGCTGGTTGCCATTGTTGTTCGCCGCAGAATTTCACCCAGCAGAAACCAACTGCTTTGTGGATGATAGGCGGCGGTTCCGATGGGTAGCTGTCGTGCTGTTGACGAGATGGTCTCAATCGTGGTTGACCAATCGGCATGCGGCCAACCTGTTTCCGTCGCGGGGAATCCGGATTGATGTGTCAGCAGGTCGAAGATCGTGACATCGTGCTTATCACTATGAATTGTCTCTGGCAAAAGTTCAGAGAGCTTCGTCGACAGTTGGAAGCGTTGATTCTCGATCTGTTTCAGAATCAGCAACGCTGTCAGCGGCTTTCCCGCGCTCCGCCACGGCATGACTGTCGCGGGTGACATGGGAACGCTGGGTGACGCGTCTCCAAATGCCGAATCGAGAACGGGCTGAGAGTTCAGCGATACGTAAATCTGGACCCCGGTATGAAGTCCGCGAGAGATTCCTTCCTGAATTGCAGCGGCAACGGAAGGGAATTCATTCGATGGAAACATGGCTGTCAGTTGCAAAGAGGCAGCATTTTTTCGGCCTGAACGATGTACTGCTTGAGCATTGAATGCTCTTCGGCCGGTGCGACGGCTAAGCAGGCTCGCAGGAGTTCTTTCGATTCCCCGGGTCGACCGGAACGTAATGTCAGAATCGCCAGATCTCTGCGTTCTCGATAGGAGCCGGGAATCAACAACGCGATTCGGCTCTGGACACGCCAGGCGGACACCCAGAGTTCTCGATTGCCAAACAGCGTCTTAAGATTGTTGAGCATCCGAACCATGATTGTTCGCTCATCCACAGGCTTTAGCGTGCGGCGAATTTCTGGCATCGGGAGTTCAGTTATCTCACGCAGCCATGCGATGCACTCGGGCTCATCCATGATCCGTCCACCGTTGAAGGCATCCACATACAGGTTGCCAGAGTCAGTCGGCAGCCTCGTCAGAAAATGATGCGGGGCCGCGATTGGTTCGAGCGGAATTCCCAGTTCATTCGCAACGTTCAAGTAGATCAGCGACAAGGAGATCGGGATGCCTCGTCCAGTTTCCAGCACTCGATTGAGATAACTGGCGTCCGGGTCGCCGTGGCAATCGTCATCGCCGTGCAGGTTGAGTTCTTCCGTCATGTGACGGACCAGCATTTTTAATTCTTCCAGATCCGATCCGGCCTGAGTCACCGGGTGAGTCAGGCGAGCGATCGATCGCTGGAGACGAAGCCGCGTCGGTGCAAAATCAAGATTGGCTTGGCCATCACGAGCGATCTCCAGCGCAGCGGTGATCAGGTCAACATCTGTTTCTCTGCGGACCAGTCGCATAAACTGCTGATCATGTTCAAATGTATTGCTGAACGGCATGGCAGGAATTTTGGCTGGCTGTCTGAAGTGATCGGAGCCTGGCAGGAACTTTGCCAGGCAGATTAGTTAGGAGTCGCGGGGCCAAACTATAGCGGCGCTTTCCTGCTGCCACAATGGCGACTGCTGACGGTGAAATCCACGCTTTTTCAGCGACATTAACATTCAATTCGCAGAGTCATCCACGGATCGCTCCGGACGTCATCGATCAGAAGTCATGATGCGCTTGCCGGTCTTTGACGCGAACAATCAGGGCCTGTAGTGTGGCATAATCCGTATCATGTTTGCTGAATCTGCCCGGAAAACCGACAAACTCGGCCAGAACACCAGGACTCCGGATTCATTGATTTGACCCGTGAAGCAGTCAGCCGTATGGTGTCCGTTTGTCTCGGCATTTTGGCCAGAGCTTTTGATTCAGGCGAGAATTGAAAAAGGCACAGTTATGAGATTTCGAAGCAACTGGATTTTGTTACTTGGGCTGGTTTTGGCGGGATGCCAGGTCGAGCAGCCACCTACGCCGAAATCAAGCACAACCGATTCGGGGGAGAAAAAAGAAAGTTCAACTCCCGGTGGCACAACTGAAGTCGGAACCGAAGAGAAATCTGGTGAGCACAAGTCGGTTGCTTTTGTAACGAACCAGATTGCGGACTTCTGGAAGATTGCAGAAGCCGGATGCGTTGCCGCTTCGAAAGAGTTTGATATCGATGTCCAGGTGATCATGCCTCCGGAAGCTTCTGCTGTCGTGCAAAAGCAGAAGGTTGAAGACGTGATGACCGGCGGAATTCAGGCGATCGCTATCAGCCCACTTGATGCGGATAACCAGGTCGAATGGATCAACAGCATCGCTGCTAAGATCCCTCTGATTACGCATGACTCAGACGCTCCGAAGTCGAATCGCCTTGTCTACATTGGTATGGACAATTATGCCGCGGGTCGAGCTTGTGGCGAAATCCTGAAAAACGCGCTGCCGGATGGTGGCCAGGTATTGTTGTGTATTGGTCGTCTGGAACAGGACAACAGCAAGTATCGTCGTCAGGGCGTGATCGACGTATTGATGGGCCGTGATCGTGGCATTGACTTCTATCAGTCTCAGCCGGATGCCTTCGATCCAAACGAAGGTGAGATCAAAGGTGACAAGTACACGATCGTGGCGACAGTCACCGATCAGGGTAAACCGGAAGTTGCGTTGCAGAAAGCAGAAGACGCGATTGTGACATACCCTGAGCTAAAGGGTATGGCTGGCCTGTTTGAATACAATCCACCGGCGTGTTACCAGGCTCTGAAGAAGGCTGGCAAGGTTGGTCAAGTGGCTATTGCCGGCTTCGACGAAAATGATGTTACGCTGCAGGCGATCAAAGACGGCGAATGTGCCGGGACGGTCGTGCAGAACCCTTATGAATACGGATTCCAGTCGGTCCGAGTACTGAAGGAAATCCTGGCTGGAAGCAAAGACGTGATTCCTGAGTCAAAGTATATCGACATTGCTCCAAGATCGATCACAAGGGAAAACGTTGAAGCCTACTGGGAAGAACTCAAGCGATTGAAGGGACAGTAGGGAGCTGAGGGTTTGAGGTTTTCGGTTTGGAGCACACCGTCTTTCGAGTTGGCTGGTCACACCCTGCATACCACTCAAACGACGGCAGGTCGTTGCGGCGAGCGGCTGGGCGTCAGCCCTCCGTGTCATTCACTGATAGAGAGGCTCACCGCTTTTACAAGTATTGGGCCAAGAACCTGCGAACTCAGTCAAACACTCTTTATGGTCAGTACTTCACTCCCAACCCCGCGACTTGAAGTTCGCGACATCACCAAGTCTTTTCCCGGAGTCAAAGCGCTCAAGGGTGTGAGTCTTCGCGTGATGCCGGGCGAAGTATTGTCGGTGGTGGGTGAGAATGGTGCAGGCAAAAGCACGTTGATGAAAATCCTGGCCGGCGTTCAGTCTCAGGACGGCGGCCAGATTCTTGTCGACGGGCAGGAAAAACGATTTGGTTCCGTCAGTGATGCGATGAGCAATGGAATAGCCATCATTCATCAGGAACTGAATCTCGCGGACAACCTGGAAATCGGAGCCAACATTTTTCTGGGCCGCGAGCCGAGAACACTTGGCCTGATCAACAACGGCCGCATCAATCAGGACGCGGAGAAACTGCTTGACCGAATTGGGCTGAAGGTCTCTCCACGGACGCTGGTGAAGGAGCTTACCGTTGGTCAGCAGCAAATGGTTGAAATCGCCAAAGCGCTGTCGATCAATGCGCGGGTGTTAATCATGGATGAGCCGACTTCCAGCCTGTCGGCTGGTGAGTCGGCAAAGCTGTTCGAGGTGATTCGGGATCTTCGCTCGGCCGGTGTGAGTATTGTCTATATCTCTCATCGGTTAGCGGAGGTTCAGGACCTGTCGGATCGAGTGACTGTGCTTCGCGATGGCGAGAATGCCGGAGAACTCGTTCGCGGTGAGGTGACTCATGACAGCCTCGTGCGATTAATGGTAGGTCGGGATATCTCTCGCTTCTTCGTCCGTAACCCTCACAAAAAGGGCGACGTGGCGATTGAAGTGAAGGATGTTGTGACGGCCACATGGCCGAAGCATCGATTGAATCTGAACGTGCGAGCCGGGGAAATTGTTGGTGTCGCCGGGCTGGTCGGAGCGGGCCGTACGGAAATGCTGCGGACGCTGTTCGGAGTTGATGCCCCGGTCAGTGGAGCGATTGAAGTCGGTGGGAAGCCTGTGGATCTGAAGTCTCCACAGCAGGCGATTGCGGCCGGGGTTGCTCTGGTGCCGGAAGACCGCAAACAGCAGGGCGTTGTTCTGGATATGGTCATTCGCCAGAACATTGGACTGGCATCGCTCCATCAGCATTCTCGACTCGGCGGTTTTCTGAACTTTGCGGTGGAGAAACAGCAGTCGGCGGAGATGAGTCAACGGCTGAGAGTCAAAGCTCCGCATGATCAGTATCGAGTTGGAAATCTGTCCGGCGGAAATCAGCAGAAAGTCGTGCTGGGGAAGTGGCTGGCATTGAAGCCTCGAGTCCTGCTGCTGGATGAGCCAACTCGCGGGATCGATGTCGGCGCCAAACAGGAAATCTATCAACTGATGGATGAGCTGGCAGGGCAGGGAATTGCTGTGCTGTTTGTCAGCAGCGAAATGGAAGAGATCATCGGGATGAGTGATCGCGTCATTGTAATGCACGAAGGACGCATCACTGGTGAGCTGACCAGAGAGCAGCTATCCGAAGAATCGGTGATGCACCTGGCCACGGGGCATAATTAGCCCGCAAACAACCGGCCCCACGGGTTTAATCGGGTTGTTGATTTAGTCGTGTATTGAGCGTTTCGTTTAACGGCGAGCCGCAGGCGTAGGCGAAAATGAAATGGTGGCGTACTCGGAGGGCTGGCGCCCTGCCGCTCGCCTGGAACTGACTGAAAAGTGCAGGGTAAAGATGAAGGGTAAAGTGCTGGGAATTTTTGGTGTGTTGGTCGTGCTCTGCACGTGCCTCGCTTTTGCTACGTCCGATCCGTGGTGGAATTTAGGAACGTCCAAATTCCTTCAACCGGGCAATATCCAGAACCTGCTCAATCGTTTGTCGTTGTTTGGCATCCTGGGAATTGGTGTCGCGTTTGTGATCATCACCAGCGGTATTGATCTTTCGATTGGTTCAACAGTTTGCCTTTGTGGTGTCCTGCTGTCGATTCTGCTGAAGGTTGATTATCAGCCGTTAGAGCCGATTTCTGTGAGTCAGATTGTTGCCTCAGAGAGATTGATCATTGCGGATGTTACGGCCGGCGAACTAACACCGGGAACGACCTTTCGATATACCGGTGGAGTTGGCTCAGGGCTGCTGCTCACAACGGAATCATCAACCATCGCTGATGGTTCTCTTCAGATCAGGATCAAAGAGAATCTGACTCGCAATGAAAAGGATGGTCGACTGGTCGTTGCAGCTCCAGTGACTCGGATTGAAGCCGGGGATGTGGTCGTTGCAGAAGTCGACTCTGGCTTGAACGTCGAGGTCGGCGATCAACTTCAACTGGTCAAAGCTGATGGGGCTGTGACAACTCAGAAGGTTTCGAGCATTGAGACAGCAGGGACAGTGAAGCGTTTGACACTGGCCAAAGACCCCGGAGAAAAATATCGATCTGATGCCTTCGCAATTGTGCTGCATCGACACCAAAGAACGTCTATTCCCGTTGCGATTCTGATTGTGCTGCTGGTGGCGACGGTGCTGGGGTTGGTCCATGGTCTGCTGGTGACAAAAGTCAAGCTGCAGCCGTTCGTTGTTACGCTCTGTGCATTGCTGATTTATCGTGGTGTTTCACGATGGTTGACGAATGATAATCCGGCGGGATTCGGTGAACTTCAGGAAGTTCTGGGACCTGTGGCCTCGGGCCGTGTTGGGCTGTTGTTTCGTGGGCAGGAAATGGTCTTTGGCATTCCCATACCCTTCTTTCTACTGACGGCGATTGGTGTTGTAGCGTCCGTGTTCCTCGGCCGAACCATCTGGGGACGATACCTTCTGGCATTGGGACGCAATGAGGAGGCGGCTCGATTCAGCGGCATCAATACCGGCCGGATTACACTGATGGCCTATGTGATCTGCACGGTTCTCGCAGCGCTGGGCGGTATGCTGTTTGCGCTGGATTCAACGTCGGTGTCGCCATCGAGTTTTGGAAACTCTTATGAGTTGTACGCCATCGCTGCGGCCGTATTGGGAGGCTGTAGTCTACGTGGCGGTGAAGGTTCAATTCTGGGTGTTGTGATTGGGACAGCGGTCATGCAGGTTCTGAACAACCTGATTACGCTGCTGAAACTTCCGCAGCAGCACGAGACGACAATCATCGGGGCTGTGATTCTGATTGGCGTGATCGCCGATGAAATCGTGCGTCGAACGGCCGCAAGACGCAGGCTGAAACAAAGCATCAGCGGCTAAGGTGATGAGGCTGAAACAGATCCGGTTCGACGCACCGCGACTTTTTCATTAAGCTTCGCCCCTGAATTTGAATCACTCGCATCATGTTTTGAACTGTAATCGCAGCCAATGACCACAGAACTTCCAAAAGCCTACGAACCAGCCGCCGCACAGACTCGCTGGGTTGAACACTGGCTCAACAAGGGATATTGCAACGCCGAACCCACTCCGGGCAAAGAGCAGCACACCATCATGATCCCGCTGCCGAACGTGACCGGAGCCCTGCACATGGGGCACTGTCTGAACGGCACAATTCAGGACTTGCTGACTCGCTGGCGACGTATGCAGGGGCGAGCCGCTCTGTGGATGCCGGGCACGGACCATGCGGGCATCGCGACTCAGGCGGTCGTTGAACGTCGGATGCTGGAAGAGGAAAAACTGACACGCCACGATATCGGTCGTGATGCTCTGGTCGAACGCATCTGGAAGTGGAAGAATGAGTACGAGGGACGCATTCTGAATCAGCTCAAGCAGATCGGTTCGAGTTGTGATTGGCGTCGAGTGCGTTTTACGCTGGATGAAGTCTGCAGCAAGGCCGTTCGTCGGACATTCTTCAAGATGTTCAGTGACGGACTGATCTACCGAGGCAAGCGATTGGTGAACTGGGACACCTATCTTCAGACAGCTGTTGCGGACGATGAAGTTTACACGGACGACATCGCCGGGCATTTCTGGACGATGAATTATCCGGTTGTCGATGATTCCGGAAAACCAACCGGCACACGTATCTCGTTTTCAACCACTCGCCCCGAAACGATGCTCGGCGATACTGCTGTTTGCGTTCATCCGACGGACGAACGCTACACCGACCTTGTTGGTAAGCATGTGATGATTCCGGCCAACGGTCGCATTATACCGATTGTCGCTGATGCTTTGCTGGCGGATAAGACATTGGGTACCGGTGCGGTGAAGGTGACTCCTGCGCATGATCCCAATGACTATGCCTGCTGGTCCCGCAACAAGGACAAGATGGGCGAGCCGATCAACATCCTGAATTCGGATGGTACGATCAATGAAAACGGCGGCGAGTACCAGGGTCTGGATCGTTACGAAGCTCGCAAACGAGTGGTTGCGAAGATGGATTCGCTGGGACATCTGGAAAAGGTCGAAGACCGCATTATCCCGATGAAATACAGCGACCGCAGCAAGACGCCGGTTGAGCCGTTTTTGAGCGATCAATGGTTCGTGAAGATGGACACGCTGGCGCAGAATGCGATTGACGCTGTTGAAGATGGCAGAGTGCGTTTCTTCCCGCAGCGTTATGCCAAGACATATCTCGACTGGCTGGGTGAGAAACGCGACTGGTGTATTAGTCGGCAGTTGTGGTGGGGGCATCGGATTCCGATTTGGAGCCGAGTCATTTCTCGGCATGAAGATCCCAATACCGCGATCCACGGGGCTGCGTTTACCCTGTCCGGAGCGATCGTTCCGTCCCCGGTACCGACTGACGGGCAATATTCTGACTGGGCGTTCGAAGAAAAGCCGCTGCAAAACGGCATTCAAACCGAAGAGCCTGTCTGCCAGCTATTCCTCAACGATTCACCCGTCGAAGGGCTTGCTTTCACGCGTCTCATTTCACCCGACGGAAGCCACGAACGAATTCTTGTTTGTGTTGCGCCTGGATATCCTGAATTAGAAGACAGGCTGACAAAAGGAGGTTTTTCACAGGATGAAGACGTCCTCGACACGTGGTTCAGTTCCGCATTGTGGCCCCACGCCACGCTCGGCTGGCCGGATCGGGAACATAATCCACCCATGGTGCAGACCGCTGACGCGGCATCTGAAATTTCAAATTTGAAATCTCAAACTCTCGCAGGGACAAACGAAGTACTCGATTTCTTCTACCCCGGTTCTGTTCTTGTCACCTCCCGCGACATCATCACGCTGTGGGTTGCCAGAATGGTGCTCACGGGGTTGTACAACATGGGCGACGTGCCGTTTAAGCACGTCTACATTCATCCGAAGATTCTGGATGGACTTGGCCAGACCATGTCCAAGTCCAAAGGCAACGGCGTTGATCCGCTGGAGCTGATTGAGAAGTACGGCACAGACGCGATCCGCTTTACGATCTCATCGCTCGCCGGGGAAACTCAGGACGTGCGTTTGCCGGTTGGCTATGAGTGTCCTCATTGCGAAGCCATCACTCCGCAAACGAAGGAACATCAGGAAATGCGTCCGATGGGCGGAGCAACTCCGTCCCTGAAGTGCGCGAAGTGCAAGAAATCGTTTCAGTTCCCAAGTCCGTGGTTTACACCTGACGAAGGAGCTCCGGTGGCTCGTATCGTCAGCGAACGCTTCGAATACGGTCGCAACTTCTGCAACAAGTTGTGGAACGCGTGTCGTTTTGCGTTCATGAATCTGGAAGGCTATACAGCCGGCCCGGTGAAGGAATCGGACCTGCAGGTGGAAGACCGCTGGGTGCTCAGCCGACTCGCGACAACGGTTCGCGAAGTTACCACGATGCTGGATCGCTACCAGTTTGATCAGGCAACTCGAGCGGTTCGCGAGTTTACCTGGAACGAATTCTGTGACTGGTATCTCGAAATGCTGAAGCCTCGCTTCCGCAACGAGGCTGCTCGTCCTGTTGCTCAGCGATGTCTGGTCGTTGTCGTTGATACGTTGCTGCGGTTGTTGCATCCGTTTGCTCCATTCATCACCGAAGAGCTATGGCACTTGTTTGCTCAGTTCGCGCCGGTGCGACCGACGGGAATTGCCATCGGTGACAGCGTGTTTGGTGAGTCTGTGCCGGCTTCGGAAAGCGTCATGGTCGCAAAGTGGCCGGAGATGCCGCTCCATGCCATAGATGAATCTTTGGAGAAGCGTTTCGAGCGACTCCAGGAAACGATCATTGCGGTTCGTAACGTGCGATCTGTTTACGGGATTTCTCCTGGAGCCCCGCTGAAACTGTTCATGCGATGTGCACCGGACGTGGCGGAGCAATTGAAGGCTGTGGCCGGGCAATTTGACTTCCTCTCGAAGACGATGCTCGAAGCCGCTGGCCTGGATGTCACTGCTCCGGAAGGCTCCGTCAGTTTCTCGTTACCTGATGCCGACGGTTATATTCCGGTTGGAGATTCGATCGATCGTGACGCTGTTCGCAAGAACAAGGAAAAGGAAGCTGAAAAGCTTCGAGGATTCATCGCCAGTGCGGACAAGAAGCTGCAGAATGAAGGCTTTATGGCGAAAGCCCCGGCGGACGTTGTCGAAGGCATTCGAGCAACAAAGGCCGAGCAGGAAGCTCAACTGGCCAGTATTGAACGCATCATTCGAGAACTGTCGTAGGTTCAATGATCGCGTTCAGATTCTCGCCCGGATTTCCCGTCGTGACACGAAACGGACTCTGCGATTACCATGCGTTTGATGTGCCGCGGTTGGCGACATTAACGCGGTGTTTCAGGTGTCTGCAAGTTATTTAGCCCACTACCAAGTGACCCATGCAAGACCTTGTGCGACAGGAAATCTTTCAGGCCTGTAAGACTGTCATTGTCAAGATCGGCACGAACGTGCTGACGACGGAGAATGATCGGCTTGATCTGGTTCGTATTCAGTGTATCGCAGATCAGATTCATCGCATTCAGGAAACTGGCCGGCGAGTCGTGCTGGTCTCCAGCGGAGCTGTTGGTGCGGGGATTGGGATTCTGGGGCTCAATCGACGTCCCGATTCGCTGCCCGAGCTTCAGGCGGCGGCGGCGATTGGTCAGCCATCTTTGATGAGGACGTGGGACGATGCCATGCTGCGCAGCGGGCATCGGACGGCTCAGTTGTTGTTGACGGGGAATGACTTTCGAAATCGTCAGCGATACCTGAATGTTCGCAATACAATTCGCACGCTGTTTGATTTCAATGTCATTCCGATTGTCAATGAGAACGATACCGTCAGCATCAAAGAGATTGCTGTTGGCGACAACGATCAGTTGGCATCCATGCTGGCCACGTTGCTGCCGGAACCGCTGCTGGTCATCTTGTCGGGAATTGCCGGGCTTTATGATGGCCCACCATCCAATCCTGCCAGCAAAGTTGTGTCCCTCGTTGAGAAGCCTGATGAGTCTTTGTTGAAGCTGGTGGCGGCCGAGCAGAGCACTCGCGGTCGCGGCGGAATGGGTTCGAAGCTGAAAGCGATTCTGGCAGCGACCGGAATGGGTGAAACCGTCATTCTTGCCAGCGGTCGCAGCGACACGGTACTGGACGATATTCGGAACGGCGTTTCCACGGGCACTCTTTTCCTGGCCAAGGGCGAAGCTGTTCCGTCATGGAAGCGATGGATTGGATTTGGAGCACCTCCGGCTGGCGTGCTGGTGCTGGATGAAGGTGCGACAAAGGCGGTACGTGAGTCCGGGCGTTCGTTGCTGGCCGTGGGCATTACCGATGTTCAGGGCGAGTTTGAATCCGGATCTTTGGTCGGGCTGCGGACAAAAGATGGCACCGACATCGCGCGAGGGCTGGCGAATTATTCTTCAGACGAGATTCGTCGTATTCAGGGCCGCCGCTCTGATCAGATCGCGGCTGCGTTGGGTCATGTTCCGTATGGAGAAGTCATTCATCGTGACAATCTGGCGCTGTTGACCTGACAGCCATGGACGCGGATAAGGACTCGTGACGTTTATTGCGTGAGCGGCCACAATGGATTCAATGATCTGAATGATTGATCCCGCGAACACTCGACCTCAATTGATGCCGCCCGAAATCGAATGGCAGCCGGTTCATTAACGGCGCAACAAAAACAGGGCACATTTCTGTACCCTGTCTTATTATATTTTTTTGATATTGATCAGGATTGATCAGTATTCACCACTGCTGGTTCTGATTTTGCATTCGGGCAGTTTTTCTTTCAAAGCCAAAGCTCCGGCCTGTCCGCAGTTTGTATCGTTTACGTCCAGAAAACGAAGTTTCTTTAACCCGATCAGTGCTGCGAGTCCTCGGTCGGAGATGTTTCGATTGCTACCCAGATGTAGTTCTTCGATGTTTTTGAGTCCTTTAAAGAACTCCACCATCCCGACATCCGTCACGGCGTTGGACCCGGCATTCAGGATTCGAAGTTTGGGGAACGAACCGAACACATCGGCCGATTTGTGTTCAACCAGACCGGCAGCGTAGACGTTAAGGGACTCCAGTGAGTCCATGCCCTTGATGGCTTGAAACCCTTCGAGTCCAAACGGTGTTTGGCCGACGGACAAGGTTTTCAGATTTGCTCTTGAAGCACCTTTCCATGCGATCCCGGGAATGTTGTTGAAGTCGACACTAAGATGTTCGAGCGTCTTGATCTTGAGTATTTCGGGGATAACGGCTCCGGTGATCTGAGTTTTTTCCAGTCGAAGTTCCTGCAGCGGTAGGTTATGCAACATTAAGACTAACTGATCATTTGCGGCTGTCGAACTCAGCTTCAGAATAGACAACTCCGGCATCTGGCTGAGGCTGGTTCCCGCTGCCTGAGTAATCACGGTTCCACTGAGATCCAGCGTTTTGAGATGTGGGATTGCAGTGAGTTTTGCAACGACAGCGTCATCGGTTTTTGTGGATGAAAGCGTTAGTTCGTTCAGAGACTGGATACTTCCAATGGCCGAAAGATTCTCAGGTGTCAAATCGATGCTTGTAAGCGTCAGTGACGTGAGGTTCTTTAGGGCTGCAAGCTGAGCCAGACCGGTGTTGGAGACATGTCTGTTGCCTGTGAGGTCGATTTTCTGAATGCTCAGCCCCGCTTCGGGAGTGACACTGAGTTGAGTCAAATCAGCGTCTGTAATCTCGTAGGGTGGAAGCTTTTGAAATCTTGCAACGATTTCGGCTGGGGTGGGACCGATAACCGGGGCTGGTGTAGCGGCGACCGGTGGCATCGTTTGTGGAGTGGCGTTTGCGGGGGCGGCTGGCGGTGTCGAAGCGGTTGTTGAGCCGGAAACCTCCGACTTCGCTTCATTGACCGCTTTCTTGACTTCTTCACAACCAGAAAACGGAATCAGAAGACACGACATTAGTGATAGGAACAGACGCCTCAGGCGAAGGCTGTCGGAGCCTGACTCAGGGACTTTTACCATAAATAAACTCCAGTAAGACTGAAAAAAGGCCATTAACATCTTGCTTCAGGAGCAAACCAGATGCCAGTCATCAACCTCAGAAACCTGTCAAAAGAGTTTTCATCGTTTGTTGCCTTCGGGAAAAGGGGTCGCGGGGCCGATTGAGATCGCTCGTTGCCTTCGGATGATTCGTCTCCTGGTGCGGTAAGTGTCAATAATCAGGGCTGTTGTGTGAACCCCGTTGAGTTGTCAAGATGTGCCGGGAAGTTGAAATCGGTTAGAGATAGTCTCGTCGGAAGATGAGTTTGTATTGACTGTCTTCCGGGAAACGTAAGTTGTGATTAGTCGAACTGAGGAAGAGAACTCGTGAGCGAAACCTGGATAGCAGATCGGATGCATCGAATTGATGCATCGGGAATTCGAAAGGTGTTTGATCTCGCTGCAACGATGAAGCGGCCCGTGAATCTCAGCATTGGCCAGCCGCATTTTGATACGCCCCAGCCAATCAAGGACGCTTTGTGTAAGGCCGTTCAGGATGGGAAGAATGCCTACAGCCAGACGCAGGGTATTGCTCCGTTGCTGACGGTGCTGCAGAAGGATGTTGATGATCGTTACCATCATCCGGATCGGAAGATTTTCGTAACCTCCGGCACCAGCGGCGCTTTGATGCTGGCATTGTGTACGCTGATTAATCCGGGTGATGAGGTAATCATTTTCGATCCGTGGTTTGTAATGTACCGGCATCTGACCACTTTGGCTGGCGGGACCGTGGTTCAGGTTTCGACGTACCCTGATTTCCGGATTCGGATCGAGGATGTTCGCAAGGCGATTACCCCGCGGACGAAGATCATCCTCTTCAACAGCCCCGCTAATCCGACGGGTGCCGTTGCTTCGAAGGAGGAAGTCCAGGCCTTGGCAGAACTTGCTGCTGAGAAGAACATAGCATTGATCAGCGACGAGATTTACCGGGTGTTCTGCTACGACGAACCATTCCACAGTCCTGCGGAATGGAATGACCGGACGATTGTGATTGATGGATTCAGCAAATCTCATTCAATGACCGGGTTGCGGCTCGGTTACATTCATGGGCCGCAGTATTTGATTCAGCAGATGATGAAACTGCAGCAGTTTACATTCGTCTGTGCTCCTCATCCGGTTCAGTGGGCCGGAGTGACAGCATGGGAGTTGGACCTGCAGCACAACGTGGACGATTACCGTCGCAAACGAGACCTGCTGGTTGGACTGCTGAAGGAAGATTTTGACATTTCTGGCGGTCAAGGAGCATTCTATTTGTTTCTCAAAGCTCCCTGGGGGACCGGTACGGAGTTCGTATCTGAAGCGATTCGCAACAATCTGCTGATCATTCCCGGAAACGTGTTCAGTCCGTCCGACACACATTTTCGCGTTTCGTTTGCCGCAGAAGACGATCTGATTCGGGAAGGAGCCGAGATTCTTTGTCGTTTGGCCAGAAATCCTCCGGTAGGGTTTCGCCGGACTTGAGATTCTCAGGCTTCCCGCGGCATGTGTTTTGCGGTGATTTTCTTGCACTCTGTGCAGAATCCCTGCATGATGTGTGTTGTGCCGGGAGAATTCTGAACATTTTGGTGTCCTTCGGATCTCTCCATTGTCAGCCAGTCTTTGTCAGATCTGGCGTTTTATTCAGGCTTATTCGGTTCTGAAGGCACTGGCCAGTAAGGGAGGTATTTTGCTATGCAAAAAGTACGTACACGCGCACGCGGGTTTACTCTGATTGAGTTGCTGGTGGTGATTGCCATCATTGCGATTCTGGTGGCGATTCTCCTTCCGGCGGTCCAGCGAGCTCGCGAAGCAGCGAATCGCTCGCGGTGTTTGAATAACATCAAGCAGATGATTCTGGGGATGCACAATTATCACGACTCCCATGGTGTATTTCCGCCTGGGGTGATCTCGAATCGGTATCCCGCCAATGCAGACCTTAACCAGAACGGTCTGCGAACGGTGGATCCCTTCGAGGGGACGGAACTGAGCCGAAACCTTGCTCTGCATGGAACAAGCTGGGCTTTGCATTTGTTGCCTTACATCGAGCAGGACAATGTCTATCAGATGTGGCGTCCCTACTTTAACGTGATTAACAATGCGGAGCGCGGGAACAATGACTTAGCGTGGAACAACGCTGGTTACGCCCCCGCAACTTTTGACATTCCTGCGTTCTACTGTCCGTCCAGAAGAAACAGCATGAATCGCAAAACAGATTTTGGCCACAACATCTACATCGATTCAGTATCGGTCAGCAGAGTTTCAACTGGTCCAATCGGGACCGGCGGAATTGACTATGCGGGCTGTGCTGGTTCAGGAATCGTTTTTGCGCCGACTGCCGGTCGTCCGGCCTACGATCTGACGACAGATCAGGTCGCTTTTCAGAACACGCTGCAGCGATCGTTGCTTAACAACTTCAATCAGTTGAGTGGCAACCAGGGGATTTTCACAGTCAACAGTGCTGTGCGAATGGGAGACATCAAAGACGGGACAACCCAGACTATCATGTTTGCTGAAGCCGAGCGATTCTTCCCGTGGAAAGGTGCCATCGCACGAGGACCGCTCCAGGTTGCCTACGACGGTTGGGCATGGGGAGGAGCGGCGACTCTTGTCTCCACGCTGGATGGGCCGAACAAGATGCTGAATTTTCAGTTCGCGGGATCATCGCATGGCGACATTTGCATGGTTGGTTTGGCTGACGGGTCTGCTCGTCCTGTGACGCAATCGATCGGCCTGAACGTCTGGCAGTCCCTGGGAAATATGTCCGGCGGAATCACTGTTCAGAGCTTCTGATAGCGGGTTTTGGCCCTCAATGGAATCATTGATCCCGACGCCAGGATGATGAATTCTCGTCATCCTGGCGTTTTTTCTGCGCGGGATCTGGAATGAGAGGCCATCGATGCCGTTAATATGAGCAGATTGAGGACTTCAATTCGATTGAACCAGCGTTTCTGCTGGTTACTGATATCCCGTTGACCGAGCGCCACTTCTATGACCATTCGATATACATGCACTGGTTGTGAATCGGTGTTGAAGATCAAGGATGAGAAAGCTGGCACGAAGGGTAAGTGCCCCAAATGCAAGGCCGAGTTTCTGGTCCCGCAGCCGGAGGTTGAAGAGTCTGCTGAAGCTGGAGCTTCATCGGTGGACGAGCCCATTGATGAGCCGGTTGATTCTGTTGATATGCCCATCGAGTTGACTCCGGAAGTGCCGGAGTCTGACAGCTTTGATCCGTTGTCGGTACTTGGAGCATCAACCGGTCCTGCCGGTTCTCGATCATCTCGCAGTGAAACGTCGGAACGCAAGACGTCGATGGCGGAGATGATGAGGGATTTTGACGCGGCCAAGAAGGGTAAAGAAAAGAAGGCGGCTGCCGAAACAGTCCGCACGTCGGCGATAGCTGCGTCTGCTCTTGAGACAGCGGGAACGGCGGCTGATGCACTGTCTCGCGCCTACCAGCAGAAGCGTGATTCCGCATCGGCACCATCGAAATCGGCCAGGGACGTGAAGGCTCAGGAAGAGCGAGCCTTATTCATGGAGTTCATTACACGTCGTGCACTGCCGGGATTGTTGTTGGTCGGTGGGTTGCTCTACGGTTATTTCTATTGGATGAATCATGAGCCCTGGACAGGTCCAGAGCTGTTTGAAGTGACCGGACAGGTCTCAACGGGTGGAGCACCTGCGGCCGGGATCCAGGTTCTCTTTGAACCAATCTCAAGCGGTTTGGATGACAAACGCACGGCAGTCTGGGCTACCACCGATCCCGGCGGGAATTTTCGGTTGATGTATGATGCTTCGCACTTCGGGTGTCCTGCCGGCGATTACAATATCGGCTTCGCGGGAGTAACAGGGCAACCATTAAATCGTGCCGAGGGAGCGTTGAAGTTGACGGTCAAGGCGAATGAGCCGAATGAATTCAAGATTACCTTGTGACACTCTTCCGTATTTGGTGTCGGATACAGGTTGGTTGTGAGCAGATCGCCATAAATTGAAGCGTGCGTGTTCACTGTGGTCTGCGGTTTAGCTCGGGTATGAGCCCTCTTTTCTCGACAGAGTATTGTTTCAGTTATGACATCAGTCACCATCATTGATTATGGAATGGGAAACCTTCGCAGCGTGCAGAAGGCGTTCGAACGCATCGGCCAGTCTGCTCATGTGACTTCAGACGTTGCTGAGATTGCTGCTGCAGAAAGTCTGGTCCTGCCGGGTGTGGGGGCATTTCGAGATGCCATCAGTGCCATACGGAGGAATGATCTGACAGGTGTGATTCGTGATCATATCGCCGCAGATCGGCCATTTCTTGGCATCTGTCTTGGGATGCAGTTGCTCCTGAATGTGTCTTTTGAAGATGGTGAGCATGAAGGCCTTGGAATTATCCCCGGTACTGTGCAGAAGTTTGATCTTCCGGCCGAATATAAGATTCCTCACATGGGCTGGAACCAACTGACTCTCAATGGGATGACTCAGCATGGGCTTCTCAACGAACTGGGAGCAGAGCCGTGGTTCTATTTTGTTCACAGCTATCATGTGGTTCCGAGCGAACAATCGTGGATTGCCGCCACAACGGATTATGGTCGTCCGTTTGTTTCCGTCGTTGCGAAAAGCAACGTGATGGCGACTCAGTTCCATCCGGAGAAGAGTCAGTCCTGTGGGATGCAGTTGTTGCGAAACTTTGTTTCCATTGGAAAGTCGGCCGTTTGTTCTGCCCAATAATCTGCCGCCTGATGGTGCTCTGACTTTGATGAGTTGGAGTGCGTCTGACGTATGTGTCAGCCGACCAATGTCTGAGCCGAATTCTCTTATAGAGTTCAGCTTTCGTGTTTTGAGATTCCTAACAAGCTAAAAACATGCTTCAGCTACTTCCGGCCATTGATCTGCTTGACGGCAAATGTGTCCGTCTTCGTCAGGGAAACTACAACGACAGCACGGTCTTTTCTGATGACCCGGTTGAGATGGCATTACGTTGGCGAGATGAAGGAGCGGAGCGACTGCATCTGGTTGATCTGGACGGTGCAAAGGCCGGGCGTCCCGTGAATCAGAATGTTGTCAGACGTATTGCGGAGGCAACCGGTTTGCCCTGTCAGTTGGGTGGCGGAATTCGGAACGAGGACAACATCCGGCTGACGATTGAAGAGGCTGGAGTCGATCGCGTCATCGTCGGAACCAAAGCGCTGCGAGAACCGGATTGGTTCGCCCAGATGTGTGCGAAGTTTCCTCATCGCCTGGCTCTCGGGCTTGATGCTCGTGATTCGATGGTTGCGACCGACGGATGGCTGGAAGTTTCACAGGTCTCCGTAACGCAGCTCGCTCAGCGATTTCTTGGAGTTCCGCTGGCGGCCGTGATCTACACAAACATCGCGAACGACGGCATGATGCAGGGCATCGATCAGCAGACGCTTGACGATTTTGTGCGGCTGGCTGAGATGGGGCTTCCCGTGATTGCCTCCGGGGGTGTGACGACGATGGACGACATTGCCGCGCTCAAGAAGATCAACGCCGAGCAGCCAAATCTGATTGGTGCGATCACTGGTCGTGCCATTTATGAGGGTACCATCCGAGTACGAGAAACCATTGAGTTCCTTCGAAGTTAGGCTGATATTCTTCGGCATCTCCGCGAGAATTAAGGCCATCGTGTTTTGGTCATGAGGTTCATCCTGCAGGAGTGGATGCGATGAAGACCGGATTCCTGACCCTTGATGCTATCGAAGCGTTTGATCGCGATGGCTTTCTTGTTGTCGACAGCCTGCTGAGTCCGGAGGAGACTGAGTTACTCGGTGCCATAGCACGGCAGGATCATGCTCTTGCCGCTGCAAAGACGTCTCGCGCGGACGGAGAGGGTGGCTCAGTCGATCTGGTTGTTGAGAACGAGCTTCCAGCCGATGCGATCTATTCAGCGATCGTTCAGGCGGAGCCATTGGTAACGGCGATGGAAGCTTTGCTCGGGGATGAGGTCTACCATTACCATCACAAGATGATATTGAAAGAGCCGCGGGTTGGCGGTGCGTGGACGTGGCATCAGGATTATGGTTACTGGTACAACAACGGTTGCCTGTTTCCTGACATGGCCAGTTGCATGTTTGCTGTTGATAAAGCCACGAAGGAAAACGGTTGTTTGCAGGTCCTTCGTGGATCACATCGCATGGGACGCATTGACCATGTGAAGCGAGGCGATCAGACCGGGGCTGATATGGAACGCGTTGATGCCGCACTGGCTCGCATGGAGCTGGTTCATGTCGAGATGAATCCTGGCACTGCGGTTCTGTTTCATGGTAACACGCTGCATCGTTCAGACCAAAATCTCAGTGAGAATCCTCGCTGGGCCTTTATCTGTTGCTACAACGCTCGGGGCAATGATCCCTACAAAGACGGACGGCACCCGCATTATTCCGCATTACACCGAGTTGGTGCGGAAGAAATCGCCGTTGTTGGACGTCGACATTTGCAGCGAATTACTGAGGGCGTTCGATCTATCAGGTAAGTGCACGGTGACTTAGGTCTGTCGGAGACGATTCGTTTCTGGAGTTTGGCCTGTGGTCTGTGATGTGACTGGCTAAGTGCAGATGTCAACACTTTCCGAACGGCTGAAGCATCTGGGACTTGAGTGCGGTTTCGCGCAGGTTGGTATTGCCCCCGCGGTGAGTCCAACCGGGTTTCATCGGCTCCTGGACTGGGTGAATCGTGGCCAGAACGCGGACATGCAGTGGGTCGATCGACGCCTGGACGCCTATCAGCATCCTGATGGGGTGATGTCCGGAACACGCAGCGTGATCATGGCGGCGATGAATTACTACGACGGCAAACAGGCCACGGATGGGCCGAGAGTGGCTCGCTATGCATCGGGATCCGCCGATTATCATGATGTGCTCAAGCCACTGCTGAAGCGACTTGTTGCGTTGCTGCGAGCAGAGTTTCCTCAGTCTCGCAACCGAATTGTTATTGATACCGCTCCATTGTTAGAACGCGATTTTGGTCGCCTGGCCGGGCTTGGGTGGTTTGGCAAGAACACCATGTTGATCAGTCGGTCGATTGGAAGTTGGTTCTTCCTGGGGGCGATCCTGACTGATGTTGAACTGAGCTATGATGAGCCGCTTGAGCAAACGTTTTGCGGAAGTTGTACGCGATGTCTGGATGCTTGTCCGACGGATGCTTTTCCTGAGCCGGGAGTATTGGATGCTCGCCGGTGTATCAGTTATCTGACAATCGAACATCGCCACGCCGGAATCCCGGAAGAGTTCAGAAGCGGTCTGGGTCCGTGGTTGTTTGGTTGTGATGTGTGTCAGGATGTTTGTCCATGGAACCGCTTCGCACCTGACGAAACGTTGCCTGAGTTTCAGCAGAAGTGGAACTTGAGTGCCGTCGAATGCAGGGCGTTACTGCGAATGACCGAAGAAGAATTTCACGACCGATTCCTCGGATCCCCGTTGTTGCGTTCCGGGCGAACGGGGCTGCTTCGAAATGCTGCGATTGTGCTGGCCAATCTTCGGGATCATGATTCGAGGCCAGAGCTGGAAGCGTTGTTGCAGGAGAGCGAAGAGATCCTCCGCGAGACCGGATCGTGGGCGCTTCGACAGCTTGATGTCTGAGCCGCCATGACGCAATCGTCCGGCGTCGACGAGAAATTCATGCAAATCGCTGTTTTTATGCGGTGGCCCAGTGCATAGGGCCACAGGAAATCGGGAGGAAATGTCTGGGGTGTAATTGTTTGTTTTTGACTAGTGCTGTAAATTGACTACTACCCGGGTGCTTCTGTGGTATCAGGGGTAGTGAGTTAAATCCCGCCGCCGTTTAGTTTGTCGGTGCTTTATGAGCAATCCGCCGAAGAGTCAGACTCCGGAGCAATTTGCTGCGGCCTTGCGAGTTCGAGCGGAAGAAGCTGTCGCCGCTTCTGTTCATCATGCATCGCTCTCACAACAGTATTTGACGCTTGCACAAAAGTTCTCTGCACTGGCCGAGCAGGCCGCTGGAAATCTGTCTGCGGTCACGTTGTCTGTGCAGCAACTGGAACGAGAAGCTGCGACAGGTATGCCGGCCGGACCGATAGGAGTTGAGCAGCAGATCGTTTCAGCACAAAATGCCGGGCGTGGCAATGCCGTTATTGCAGGTCCTCATTTCGGTTGTTCAGCCAATGCGGCTTCCGTGAGTCCTGCCGCTTCCGCGATGAATGCGAATTCAATCGCTGACGAAAGTTCTGCGGGGGGCAGTGCAAAGCCGCAATTCTATTCTCCGCCAGCGAGGCTTGCGGCCGTCGGTTCGGTTATTGAAGCAACTTCCGACACCAGTCAGGTTTCGAACGTCTCCGGCGAAAGCAAAGGAGATCCAGCATCGATAAACCGTAAAACTGCTGATGGTTTGCAGTCACCAACCGGGAGGAAGAGTGCTTCAGGGAAACGACGTGCTCGAATATCGCTGCGGAGGATTATTGATCGAGCAAGGTTAGTCGCGCTGGAGCAGGCTGAGCGAGTCCGGGTCAGGGCTCGAAAATCGGATTTGAAGCCGAAGATGCGAACGACTACGGAGGAATTGAAGCAGGAGTTCAAAAGGAGTCGTCGCCCCGCGGCGATCAGTACTGCCCTGACAGCGCTGGCGATGTTTCTGTTGACGCTGGCAAGGCTTGAGATCGTTGAAGAAGTGACTTTGCCTCCGCTGGTGGCAGGGTTCTCTGAGGCGATTGAGCCCGTCGAAGAATCGTTACCGATCGAGCCACCTGCTGAAGAAACAGGAGAGCAGTTTGAGCAACCCATCGAAGAGCCGCCGGAAGAAATGGTCGAGGAGCCAGAACCGGAACCTGAGCCCGTTCCCGAGCCGCCGCCTGAACCAATGCCAATGCCTGCTGTTGAAACGGAGATGGCAGAGGCAGAGTTGCCCGAGACGCCGGAGGGAACGATTGCTGCGGGGCCGAGTAGTGCCGAAGGAGCAACTTCGTCGACTGTTGATCATCGCAGTGATGCCGGTCGGAGGCTTATGGTGGAGAAATACGGTGGTTCCGCTGCAAGTGAATCTGCCGTGGGGCATGCTCTGGAGTGGCTTGCGGCGAGACAACGAGCGAACGGCACATGGGACTTTATTGATGTGGGTCCCTGTCGAAATCCCGGGACAGTTAATAATCCGATAGGCGGAACCGCCTACGCATTGTTGCCCTTTCTTGCGGCCGGACAGACGCACAAAGACGGGCAGTATCGCAAGTCGGTTTTAGCAGGGCTGGAGTTTTTGACATCCATCGGCGTGAATGCGCCGGCGGGCTATGACCTGCGAGGGGTCATCAACAAGGCCGATGATGACGAAGACCCCAATTACGCTTACTACGTTCATGGGGCTGCGACTCTGGCTTTGTGTGAAGCCTACGGAATGACCAAAGATCGTAAGTTGAAGCCCTATGCCGAAGGCGCTGTCCAGTTTCTTGTCAACTCCCAGGACCCTCGCGGAGGAGGCTGGCGTTACAATCCGCAGCAGCCAGGATCGACATCAGCGACGGCAATTCAGGTGATGGCACTAAAAGCGGGAGAGAAGGCTGGTATCAAAGTGCCCGACGTTACCTGGAAAGGAGTCACCTATTACCTTGATAGTGTGGCACTGGATGGTGAAGGGCGATATGGATACGAAATACAGAAGAAGTCTTACGGGATTCCCGCAACTTCGATGGCATTGCTGAGCCGTATGTATCTTGGAAAGAGTCGTGATGACAACGACCTTCGCGCAGGCGTTGCGCTGATCGACAAGCGTGGTCCTTATGACAATCTTTACTACAACTATTTCGCCACTCAGGTGATTAAGAATTGGGGTGGAGTCGAGTGGGATCGCTGGAACGGGCGATTGCGAGATGACTTGATCGCCTGGCAGGGCGTCGATGGCGACGAAAAGGGCAGTTGGGCTCCTCGCGATCGTGATGACTACAGCAAGGCAGGTGGAAGATTGCTGACCACATGTCTTGCGACGCTGACTCTGGAAGTCTACTACCGCTATAAACCGTTGTTGCCAGAACCGGCAGAAGCCGGAGGTTCTGAAGCCGCGTCCGGCTTAGCGCCTTCTCCGAACGCATCTGAGTCGGCATCGCCTGATTCGGGTAAAGACATTAATGACTCAAAGTAGCTTTGCGTCGGCTGAATTCTATGATTCGCATCTGTCTGAGTGGCGTGGTTAAGATTCTGAGAACGCCTGGTGAAGAATGAACAGTCAGTCCGTTGTGCGAAATGGAGACGACCTGAGAAATTCCACATCACGATTGCAGTCGCTTGATGCTCTGCGTGGATTTGACATGTTCTGGATTGCCGGTGGGGATGCGCTGGCGACAAATTTTTTTGGTCGATTCGATTCGCCAGCAGCCATTCGAATCAAGTCTCAATTCGAACATGTGGAGTGGGAGGGATTCCGATTCTACGATCTGATTTTCCCACTCTTCATGTTTCTGGTGGGATGTGTGATTCCATTTTCACTGGAGAAGTTTCGGGGCGATCCCAGGTCCGCTTATGGCCGGATCTTCCGCCGGACTGTTGCGCTTTTTGTGTTGGGTTTAATCTGCAACGGCCTTTTGAAGTTCGACTTCGGCAATCTTCGATATGCGGGAGTCCTGCAGAGAATCGCTCTTTGTTATGGCATCACAGCAGTGCTGTTCTTGACTTTCAGAGTCCGTGGACAGATTGTTGTGGCGGCTGCAATTCTGCTGGGCTACTGGGGGCTGCTGGCTTTCGTTCCCGTGCCCGGAGGAGTTGCCGGAGACTATTCAAAGGAGGGCAATCTTGCGGGTTACCTGGATCGAAGTTGGCTGCCCGGAAAAATCATGGAGCAGTATTACGGCTACGGAGACAACGAAGGAATTCTGTCCACGGTACCAGCGATCGTCACTGTGATGCTGGGAGTTTTCGCCGGGCTCTGGCTGAAGAGCTCTCGACCGGATTGGGCGAAAACCGGAGGGCTATTTCTCTGCGGGGTATCGTTCGTTGTTCTTGGTACGTTGTGGGGGAGAAGTTTTCCAGTCATCAAAAACCTCTGGACGAGTTCTTTCGTGCTGGTCGCGGGAGGCTGGAGTCTGTTGTTGCTCTGTGTCTTTTACACAATCATAGATGTCGTTCGATGGCAGAAGTGGTCATTCTTCTGGACCGTAATTGGCATGAACGCCATTGTGATGTACGTCGCGCCGCGGTTCATCGATTTCGACAGGATGGCAGCATTTTTCTTAACGGGCGTTGCACGGTTGAGTGGCAGTGGAGGCGATTTTCTGCTCGAAGCGGGAAGCATGGGGGCTAAATGGCTTTTTCTGTACTATCTGTTTCGCAACCGAGTTTTTCTCAGGCTTTGAAGTTGTCCTGCCATCGTTTTGTCTGTCAGCAGAATTCTGATGTTTGCGACATCTCAGCAAAGAGTCTCGCACGAAGTTCGTTGGCTGTGATTCCGCGTTCTCGCAGGGATCGCAGGCTTTCCGCATCGTCCCGTTTGGCCAGGCGTTTGCCGTTGTGATCGCAGATGAGTTGATGATGATGGTATTCGGGAGTCGGCAGGCCCAGCAGTGACTGCAGAACTCTTTGGATATGAGTCGCACTGAAGAGATCCATTCCGCGTGTCACAAGAGTCACACCCTGAAGTGCATCGTCGTGAACGACTGCCAGATGATAGCTCGATCCAATATCCTTTCGGATTAGAACGATATCCCCGAAGATTTCCGGTCGGGCCGTTTGCCAGCCTTTTGTGAGATCTCTCCATTTCAGTTCAGAGCCTGTGATCCGTACGGCCTTTTCGAGATTCAGTCTGAGTGCAAATGGCTGTCCTGCGGCGATGCGGTCATCACGTTCTGAGGGAGAGAGGTGTTTACAAGTTCCTGGATAAATGGGGCCATCGGGGCCATGTGGCGCGGCGGCGGCGGCGTTGATTTCCTGCTGGATGTCTTTGCGCGTGCAGAAGCAGGGGTAGAGCAGATCCTGTTGTTGCAGGGAATCAGCCGCCGCAGCGAAATCTGATAAGTGAACGGACTGCCGGCGGACTGGCAGTTTCCAGGTGATTTCCAGCCAAGTGAGATCCTCCTGAAGTGCCGTCTCGAATTCTGGTCGACATCGGGTGAAGTCGAGGTCTTCGATTCGGAGGATAAGCTGTCCTTTCGATCTCCGGGCGGATTCGTAGGCGAATAAGGCTGAGAATGCGTGGCCGGTGTGGAGCAGGCCTGTCGGACTGGGGGCGAATCTGGTTACAACGGGTACGATCATGATTTTTTGCTGGCGACGGGATTGCCCGGGTCATCAAGGAGAGATTGGGCAAGAAATCTCCCGGGACGGGCAGGGCATTAAGGGTAGGCAGGGGCCAGGGGGCGAATCTCTCAGTTGTTCGAGGTCGAAGAGTATTCTTTACGCGGGCGGGTTAAGGTCGTTATCTGAGTGATAGAACCCGCGAACACTCGGCCTCAATTTTTGCTGCCAGAAGAATAGCGGCACTACGAAATTTGCGAAACTCAGGGTCCGGTCGGTCGACTGCTTTATGCTCCCGTCATCCCTTGGTAGATTTCACAAACAAACGTGTTTTTCAACTGCGGTCATTCTACGCGCGGACCCTGGGAGAATTTTGGCATGGCAAGTCGTCCGGCAAAGCTGGTACTCGCGAACGGGAAAATCTATACCGGAACCGCCTTTGGTGCAGACGGCGAAGTGCACGGGGAAGTTGTGTTCAATACGAGCATGACCGGGTATCAGGAGATTTTGACGGATCCTTCTTACAACGGTCAGATCGTCACGATGACCTATCCGTTGATTGGAAACTACGGAGTCAATCAGGAGGACGTTGAAAGTAAGGGCTTGTTCCTGAAGGGTTTCATCGTCAAAGAGTTGTGTGAGATCCCCAGCAACTATCGATCATCGGAATCCCTGGACAGTTATCTGAAGCGGAACGGCATCGTCGGCATTCAGGGGATTGACACGCGTTCGTTGGTTCGTCAGATTCGAACTCAGGGCGCCATGAAGGGGGTTTTGTCCACTGTTGATCTGGATGAAGCTTCTTTGTTAAAGAAAGTTCAGGAGGCACCCGGCCTGGTAGGGCGCGACCTGGTTCAGGAAGTGATGCCACAGGAGTCATGTGGGTGGGACGTTCCGCTTACTGAACTGGGCAGGCCTTCGGATTATGTTTCTGGTGCTGAACGAACGGACGGTCCGCACGTCGTTGCAATCGATTACGGGATGAAGTGGAATATTGCTCGTTATCTTCGCGACGTGGGATGTCGAGTGACCGTGGTGCCGGGGACGGCAACGACCGAGCAGGTTCTGGCTCTTAATCCGGATGGAGTGTTTTTGTCGAATGGTCCTGGAGATCCGGAGCCATTGACTTACGCAATTGAGACCATTCAGGGCCTGCTGGGTAAGAAGCCTGTGTTTGGGATTTGTCTTGGGCTGCAATTGTTGGGGCTGGCCTTTGGAGGCAAAACGTACAAACTTCGGTTTGGGCATCGCGGAGCGAATCAGCCGGTCTTGAACCGCCGATCCGGAAAAGTAGAAATTACATCACAGAATCATGGCTTTGCAGTCGATGCAGCCACTCTGCCGGATGATGTTGAAGTGACACATATCAATCTCAATGACCAGACGGTTGAGGGGATTCGGCACAAAGTTTATCCCGCTTTTGGTGTCCAGTATCATCCAGAGGCGGCCGCCGGGCCTCACGACAGTCATTATCTGTTCACTGAGTTTCTGGAGATGATGCAGGGCACTCCTGTCTGATTTTTCGAATCGTGCCACTGTTGCTGATAGCTCCGGCTCAAGATCAGCACGGGGCAGGCAAATTGTTAACCCACTTATTTGATCCTAAAGGTTTCTGAAATGGCACTCGAGCGAACTCTGATACTTGTCAAGCCGGATGGTGTGCAGCGACGTCTGATCGGACGAATTGTTTCGCGAATTGAAGACAAGGGTCTGAGCATCATTGGCATGAAAATGTTGCAGGTCACTCCGGAACTTAGCAAGCAGCACTACGCTGAACATGTCGCCAAGCCGTTTTACAAGGATCTGGAAGCCTTTATCACATCGGGCCCGGTTGTTGCTATGGTTGTTGAGGGGCCAGAAGCCATCACGGTCATGAGAACGCTGATGGGCAAGACGAATGCCCGTGAATCAGCTCCGGGGACGATTCGTGGTGATCTGGGGACGAGTCGCCAGATGAATCTGATCCATGGCAGCGATGGTCCGGATGCCGCGGGCCGAGAGATCGCGACCTACTTTCGACCAGAAGAGATCGTGTCAGCTCCAAATGCTTTGACGGCACATTTGTGGGCCAAGGAAGAGGAATAATCGACAGATTGTGGTGCTGGCCTCCATGCCTTGTCGGCGTGATGTTAGCTCGGTTCCGTCCGCAGATGTTGCGATCCATGAGCCTGCCCTGATCCGGGGCGGGCTTTTTTTACGCCCGGTGATCTGTGTTCAGTCGGGCACGATGCAGAAAGTCATCAGATTTGTGTGTTTCGGTCAGGAATGATGCCGCAGGGCAACACGTCGTTGAGTTCTGAATGATCGGCATGCTGTTGATATCCGTCATGTTCGTACGGATGGAGGGATTTCTCTGATTGTCACGGCCGGAACTTGGCATGGTGTGGCAGATTTCGACCTACAGATCACATGGTGGTTTCTGTTTTCCTGGGTCTTGTCAGAGTTTTTCCCGTGAAAAAGATCAATACAACTCTGCAAAGCGAAGTTTCCTCTCAACGCGTAAGTACGCGTAGTGGCCGGAGGCGAAGCGGCGCTGCGGTTCTCGAAATGGCGATTTCTCTGCCACTGTTGATAACGCTCGTTTTTGGTGCCATGGAAATGGCTAATGCTGTTTTTTTGCGGCAGTCCATGAACATGGCAGCATATGAAGCTGCCAAGGTTATTACTCGTCCGGGAACGAACGAGGCGTTGGCTCGAACCCGATGTCAGGAGATCATGACCGTTCGTAAGGTCAGTACATATACACTGACGTTCTCTCCAACGGTGACGACCGCAACGCCGCGAGGAACTCAGGTGACAGTAACTTTGTCTGCGCCCGCGTCGAATCTGTCTTATGGTCCTATGCAGTTCATGACCGGAAGAACTCTTACCACAACGGTGGTGATGGTTCGGCTGTAGCGCAAGTTTGAAGTTCGCGGCGGCTGCGTGAGTCCGTCGAATGTGAGCTGTGATGAAAGGGTTGGGGTATGAAACAATTGCTTCGATTGCAGTGTCGCACTGATCATCAGCGCACTGGGGCGGCCCATGTACTGATTGCCGCGATGTTATTCACCTTTGTGCTGGTGGCGGCCATGACCGTCGACTTTGCCTACATGCAGCTCATTCGAACAGAGTTGCGTACCGCTACGGATGCCGCTGCAAAGGCCGGTGCCGAAGCGCTGGCCAGAACACAGGATGGAAATTCAGCGAGGGCTGCGGCTGTTCAGTACGCCGGGCTCAACAAAGTTGGCGGTCGCACTTATGCGATCAGTACAAGTGACGTGACGCTCGGCCGGGTGACCGGGCAGGCGAACGGAACGTGGACGTTCGCCGCGAATGCCACGCCATTTAACTCTGTTCGAGTGAATGCGAAGATTGGTAACGGCGGAGTGACGCCAGCCATGAACATGTTCTTCGCCCCTTCACTGGGGCATGCCCCTTTTGCTACATCGGCTCAGGCAACTGCTGGCCAGCAGGAAGTGGAGGTTTGTTTGTGTATCGACCGCTCTGGTTCAATGATGTTTGACATGTCTGGTAACGACTGGTCGTATCCATCGCCAAATCCTCTGTTGTATTCATCGGGTTACTATCCTAATTCCATGTACCGCAATTACTGTTCGCCACCGCAGACAACAGCGAGCCGGTGGGCTGTGATGCGAAGTGCGGTCAATATTTTCCTCGACGAAGCAGGTCAATTCCAGTATCCACCCCGCACTGCACTGGTAACGTGGAGCAGTGCAATGTCATTGCCATACCATCCGTACACGAATTACACGCTGGTTGATACAGACTACAATCTGCCGGCAGCCGGTTCTTTCGTCTGGTCAACGAATCGAACGGCTATCGAGAACGTTATTGCGACTCGTTCCAACAGTGCGATTGGTGGAGGCACGACTCTTTCGGCTGGCCTTGATCGGGCTGTGTCCGTGCTGACGGGGGCGAATGGTCGTGCTCTTTCCAACAAGGTCATCATTCTGTTAACTGACGGTCAGTGGAATGCTGGGCGAGATCCGGTGCTTGCGGCACAGGACGCGGCTGCAGCCGGGATTACGGTTCACTGTGTCAGTATGCTGACATCGACCCAGGCGACTTTGACACAGGTGGCAGCGATCACTGGAGGTCAGTATTACGCGACACAGAATGCTGCTCAATTGCAGCAGGCGTTTCGTGATCTGGCGAAACAGCTTCCAATCGTGTTGACTGACTGATTTCGCGAATTGATTACTCAAGAGATGAACATGATGAACGTTAGAAACAAGACTCGGTTTTCTCCTCGCGTGGGCACTAGTCGCAGGGGAGCGCTTACTGTTGAATTTGCGATCGCAGCACCTCTGATCTTCCTGCTGTTCCTGGGAGGATTGGAGTTGACGGCTCTGAATTTTGCTCGTCAGACGGCAGGAAATGCCTCCTATGAGGCGGCTCGCAGGCTGATCATTCCCGGGGGAACGGTCGCTCAGGCCCAGGCGGAAGGATTACGCCAGATGAACATGGTTGGTCTGGGAACGGGTGCGAGTTGCACTGTCGTTAATGCCGCGACGACAGCGACTGCGACAGTGTCAGTCCCCGCCACCAACGTTTCATGGGGCTTAATGCGGTTTTGTGCTGGTTACAACATCACGCAGAAATGCACCCTCACTAAGGAATGACCTTTTTGTGAGTATTCGAGGATTGAACGACGAGGCCAGCCGGAATTTGTCTGACAGCAATCAGACAGATTCAGGCTGGCCATTCCTGTTTAGGGCCTTTTTTTGGGACACTCTCGCCTGTCGATTCGGGCTGAAAGTCGGGAAAACGTTGACAACACAGGCGTGTGGCGACCAATAGTCCTGTTTATCGTGCTGACTCTCCGGATTGCGCTGCCGATTGGAAGATGTCAAAGTTACGGGTTTCTCTTTGTCGAAAGAACGGCAGCGATCGTGATTTGAATGAATTGCCAGGGATTGCTATTCTTCGCCCCTTCCGAAGTGGCATTCAAGTTCGAAGTCCGGAGATTATTGGCTCATGGGTACGAAGAAGACGGGCAAAGGTCGACGAAAAATTGGTCGCAAGAAGCGCCGTATGCGCGCCAAAATTCGACACCGCAAGGGCTAGTCTTTGGCGGTCGCCCCGTTTTCGGCATGTTGCAGAAAACGGTTTTTCTGTGGCAAATGGTCGCTGTAGCCGGAAGTAAAAACTCCGCGTTTTTTCGTTGCGCCAGTGTGTAGTTTTACTCCTGTGGTGCTTCCCGTGTTTATTGAGAGCGATGCTCCGCGGGGTCGAAGAAGGCAGCTCCGTGGCCTGATGCCGCAGGTTGCATCTTCACATTATCGTGTCGTGCAAATCTCTCTGATTGGATGTGCCGTTTGCGTTTGAACGCGACTGCTCAAACTGCGTCTCATTCGTGGTTTTAGAGGCAGTGCAACGCGTGAATACAGCGACATCGCCGTTTCAATCATTTGGATGGCGCGAAGCCGACGAGCTGATTGTTATCCAACAGGCACACGTCAATCATTGATCACCTCGCAGCTCAACTGGGCTGCAAGGCATGGTCTGCGAACTGTGAGGGATCGGGCTCAGAGTTCCAGGCCGAACGTCAGTTTGCAGGGCAGGTTTACAGGTTCAGTCCTGCTGAAGTATGACACGCGAGCATTCAACGTTTTCGCGTCTGTTGCGATTTGCCATGACTTCGAATAAGTCATGTTCTCTCCGAATCCAAAGCTTCCAGAACCGCTCTCACTACTCTCGATGATCTCGCCTTTGTCATCCAGAAATTCGACTTTCTGAATCGTATCGAGTGGTTTCGACCCACTGAGTCCGAATGACTGCTTGAACGGGTCCCCGAATGCTGGGGCAATTTGACCTACGCTCAGTTCGACTGGGCCGATCTTCACTTTGATGCCCTCTGCCAATTTCAGATTCACATCGACGGTTTTCAAGTCGGCTCCTGCGATGAGAACAAAAGTACCGTCGATCCGGAGGCTGTTCGTCGACCTCGCTGGGAGCTCAGCGCTGCGAAGAGTAATTGTGCCTTCTGACGGTTTGTCATTAACCGTCATTCGAAAATCTCTGTCGAAGAATTCCTCCAGTGGCAACTCATCTTCATTTGTCGTCAGAGTTGTCCTGCTGTTATGGCCACCGTTCCCGCACCTTCCGGATCAGAATCGACTCTGGCGGTTCGGCATTAGCTGGAACGTCACAAAGCCGGAGATGCAGCGGCCTGGCAGGGGCTCCTTGATATCTCCATGCGTCGACTACGTTTAGTCACGTCGAATTTTGAGCGACATTCCGGCCGTTCGTAACGTTGAAGAGACAGACGACCTGTTCCAGAACTCGGTCGTGTGACTGTGGAATTATCTCTCCAGCCATCAGCCGGAAACGAAGAAAATCGTGCAGCAGGAATCCCTGTTTCTCCGGAAGATCTCTGCGCGGAAACTCCGGAACTGTTGCAGGAGTTGAAATGGACTATCCGTGCTCTGGAGGCTGTTGAATCGCGGTTTGGCGTGATCTCAACTCAGCAAGAGCAGCCGTCTACAGCCGAAGGTTCGTCCCTCGAGGTTGAGCGGTCCGATACGGTTCTTGTTTCCTCAGAGTACAGGATTGAGGAACTGCATGCCTCCGGAGGTCCTGGGAGCGTTTACGTCGCGATTGATCCTGTGCTGAATCGTAAAGTCGCGATTAAATTTCCTCGATGGAAAAATCTGACTTCTGAGCAGGCAGGCAGATTTGAACGGGAAGCGAGAGTCACCGGTCGGCTTGATCATCCAGGGATAGTTCCCGTTCATGCACTCAAGTCTGATCGAACAAATCATCCTTGTTGCGTGATGCGTTTTGTTGATGGGAAAACGTTACAGGCGAGGATTCAATTTCTGCATTCTGCAGCCCCGAAGGCAAAGACAGCTTCTTTCTTTGAGTCGCACGAATTTCGACAGCTTCTACGGAACCTGGTAACTGTTTGCAATATCGTTGCCTACGCTCACGAGCAGGGAGTGATTCATCGCGATATCAAACCGGCTAATATCATTCTGGAGCCATTCGGCGAAGTGCTGTTGCTGGACCGGGGATGGCAAAGGTCTTCAGCGAAACCTCGGACGATCCTGCAGCGGTCGCAGCAGAGGCCGCGAAAAACACTCAATTTGAAACACATGACGGACAGGTTCTTGGGACGCTGGCGTTTGCCAGCCCCGAACAACTGCTCGGGCACACAGACGACGTGACTGTTGTTTCAGATGTTTATGCCCCTGGTGCGACACTGTTTGCATTGCTGACAGGATCTTATTCCATCGGTAAGAGTGCGTTTCACGAGCATCTGAATCGGCTGAAGCAGGGACAAAGGTTTTCGGCGCACGAAGTGAATCCTGCCATCCCTGTGGCACTGGAGGCAATCTGTTGCCGTGCGATGGAGATTCGTCCAGCAGATCGTTACGGCTCGCCCATTTTGCTGGCTGAGGACATCGAGCGATTTCTCGCAGGAGAGTCTGTCAGTGTCTGTCGTGATTCGACGTTCGTCAGGCGTGGACGCTGCATTCGTCGCCGGCCGGGACTGGCTGCTGCTTCGGCGACAGGAGTGCTGATCGCTTCATTAGCGGGAGCTGCGGGATCGGTCGTCCTGGGCCAGAAGAATCAGGAACTTCAGTCAAACAATGAGAAGCTTGAATTGGCGATGGAGGATTCTCGATCCGCTAATGTTCGGACTCTCCAGGCTTTACGCACACTGGTTGACGATATCGTCGCGGAAAAGTTGGGAGATCAGACGGAGCTGACGGATTCTGATCGTGAGTTTCTGCGGAAGATTCTGCAGCAGTACGAAACATTCGCCAGTATGAAAGGCGATTCGATCGAGAGTCGTGTGATACGCGCGGAAGGTCTGCAGCAGAGTGGCACAATTCTTCTGCAACTGGCCGCTTCGCTCCTTGACGTCAGTCTTTCCATGCAGAACTTTGGAGAACTGGCAGCAGCCGAGCAGGCCGCGAATAAGGGCCTTGCTGTGCCAGCACCTGTTCTCGGCAAAGGGGCAGGGGCGTCTGATTCTGTTGCCTGGGAGGCCTATGCGAACTCCAGCAACTGCTCGGTGGCATTCAGATTGCCGAAGGGCGAATGGAGGAGGCTCTTGCTTCTTTTGGACCGTCGAAGGATGTTTTCGAGAAACGACGAGCCTCCAATTCCGAATCGCACGAGACACAGGCCGGACTCGCGGAATCCTACAGGGCGATGAAGTGATGCGTGTCAGCAACTGGGTGATATTGCCGGACAGGAAGACTATTCGCATCAGGCTCTGGAACTGTATCTGTCTTCCTGAAGCCTTTTGTTCTGAAACGGATCAGAGCCTCGGCTGAGTATGGTGAGCTTTGCAAACATCGGGATTTGTCCGGACTTGTTGATCAGCTTGATCCCGCGAAACTGCCCGTGGAAGCTCCAGCAGGACCAACCCAATGAAAAGACCCCGTTCAGGATTCTCTGAAACGGGGTCTGAGATTTTTCAGTAAGGGTACCGACAATTTATTTCGAAGGTTCGCTTTTTGCGCCTTCTCTGATGGCGTAGATTCGATTGCGGTTGGCGATGAACATGGTGTCATTGGCAACGACAGGAGTCGTATACACAGATGATCCCATGTTGATTTCTTCGCCCAGTTTTTCCATCTCAGCCGACAGCTTAAAGATGGCGATGTCACCGTCTTCGTCGCCAATGTAAACCCGATCTTCGACGATCAGGGGAGAGGCCCAGGATGCTGCGAACATATCGTAGGTCCAGTGAGGCTCACCAGTCTTTGCATTCAGGCAATGAAACAGTCCGCTGAAGTCGGCTACGAACAGCAGGTCGTTCTTAATGGCAACTGTGCCGCAGGTCCTGTGCATTGTGCTTTCAAAGACCGAAGTGTCGGTGCCCGTGTAGTGCCAGACTGCAGCCGAGTTCGGGTTTTCACGTTCAAAGTCACCGGCCTTGTCGTCCAGGGCCTGCAGTCGCTTATGAACGATCGGGGTTTTCGGGTCCTTGGAATTATAGACCAGGGTTGGACTCACATCGCCGCGTTTCTTCGGGTCGATGCACCAGAGGTGTCCCTGACCTTCGCCGTGTTCCGGGTCTTCACCAACGCCGATATAAACGAATCCGTCATAGACGACGGGCGTAGCAATCAGATGGTTTCGAGTGGCCCGACCGCCAAGCAGATAGATTGATTCCTTAGGATTGCAGTCAAACTTCCACAGCATCTCCGCATTGCCATTCTTACCTTCTGCGGCAAAGCTGTAGAGGTAACCATCCCCCGCGGCAAACAAAACCTGAGCAACTCCGTCGAAGACTCCAAAGGCTGGTGAAGACCACTGTCCATGCAGAACATTTGCGCCGGGAGAGTTGTCGGTCCATAGAACCTTGCCGGATTCGCGATTCACGCAGAGAAAGCTGGGAGCATCTTCTTCCGGAATCGTAATGTGTCCCTCGTCAACACCGTTTGCTGTGATGACAAACAACAACTCACCAACACATGTGACCGAGCAACTGCACATGTTGTGCTGAGAAACCTTCAGGTCTTTCATCATATCAAGAGACCAGACTACGTCGGCTTCATCCTTTTCCTGAGCTTTCTCATCGGTCACAGGCCCATCGTTTTCTCCATCACGGAATCCTTCTGTATCAAGGCAAACCACATGTCCGCGGCTGCTCACATACCATGCACGGTCACCCTCAACGTAAGGAGAGCAGCAGATTCCCTGATGAGGCCAGTCATTAACACGACCGGTAGAAAGCTTTTCATTGGAGTGCTGCCAAAGAAACTCACCAGACTTTTCATCAATGCAGATCAGGCAACCGAGGTCGATCGAGCTTGGGTAACGCTTGATGTAGCCGTTGCCGTTATTCGTTCCGATGAAGACCTTGCCATTTGCGACGACAGGATTACCGTAGGTTTCTGATCCGAGTGGCATTGACCACACAATGTTTTCGCCGGTGCTGACATCCCATGTCGTTGGAATATTTTTGCCTTCCGGAGTATTGTTGCGGGAGTAGCTGCCGCCCCACTGCGGCCAGTCCTTTGGTCCCACCTTCATCTTCGCAATCTTGCTGAGAGCTGTTTCAGTGGGGTTCTCTCCCGATACGGCAGTGTTCTGTGCTGCTGCCGCCACTGTCAGACACAGCGCGACGTTTAGGCAGATTCTGAATTTCAACATGGAACGGTTCCTTGGGGATTGAAGTAAGAATCAGGCGAGTCGAAGTCTGGTCACGAATGCGATGTTCGCTTTTCCGGAAGACTTGCGTCGCCAGTTGCAGAGCTTTATTCGTCTGCAACGAGTTTTAGTCAACTTATTCTTTGAGCTGCCTCGATCGCGGCTGACTTCGAAAGGTATTCTGCGAACAGCCAGCCTCAGTCTATGCCGCCCGAAGAACAGCAATTACTTGTTCGAAATGACCTGAACATTATCGACGAAGAATTCTGCATCCGTTGCGTTACCAAAGAGCCCTGGACTTCCACTCAGATTCGGAGTTGCATCGGCTGCTTCAATTTGCCACTCTGCGGGCTCTTTTTCGTCGCGTCGCCAGACTTTGCCACGCAGTATAACTTTGCCATCCTTTGTTTCACTTTGAAATTTCATCGTGTACCAGGTGTCGGCCGACCACTGCATGTCGATCGTTTTGGCAAATCGAAGCTCAAGTCGTGCAACCCACGATCGAATCTGAAGCCGCTGCGAACCCTGCATGTCCAGAGTGTAGCGTTGATTGATCAAGCCGAGGTCAGGAAGACGACCGTTCTTTTCGGTGGCTTTGAAGTCGGCCTGGATCGTGTAATCGTGCAGATTTGTTCGGCCCATCCACGACTGACTACGAGTTCCCTTTGGAATTGTGCTGATCTTGACCAGACCTTTTTCTCCATCCAATGGTGCTGGTTTATGGCGATAATCGGCACCAATCCAGGTTGCTGGGACTTTGTCGTCAGAGAAATCGAACTTCCATGGAAGCGGCGGGACGACTCGAATTCGTGCCGTGGCTGTTAATTCACCGGACTTTGCTGTCAGAACGACCGCTGAATGACCAGAGGCCGGGGCCGTGTAGGATCCGTCCTTTGAGACAGTTCCTCCGCCTTCGGCTGTAATCACGGCATCCTTCACCAGTTGCACGAACTGGCCACTCTTATTGTATCCTTTGACCTGCGGGCTGACTTTCTCGCCGACCCCAATCAACAGTTCAACTGGCGTGAGCAGAATCTGAGAGACCTTCTTGTCGCTGGCTGCGGGGGCTTCGTCTGCCAGTTTTGAACGCGTCGGTTTTGTCATGGATGCATCAGGTTTTCCAATGCAGTACAGAGCCTCAATCGAAGGGAGAAAGATTCGTCCATTAGAAACGACCGGGGAGCCAAAGACTTCTTCGCCCTGACCGAGTCGAGCTTCGCTAACGACGTCCACGCCTTTTTCACTTGGCTTAAGAACGTAGAACCGTCCGGTGTTTTCTGCGACATAGATCTTGCCATCGGCCACCATTGGGCTGCCGAACATGATACGGCCAAGTTTCTTCTGGCCCACAAGTTCACCGGTTTTTGCATTCACAATGACCAGTGTGGCACCGTCTTCGATGTAATACACGCGGTCACCAAGTTTGACTGCACAATTTCGGCCGACAGCTCGTTTAGGGATCTTCCACAGAAGTTTGTCTTCTGTAATTTCCCCTTCGACGTTTCCGTCAAAGGCAAAGATCGCACCCAAAGTCGTAGTGTCGCTGGCGTTTTGCTCCGCATGCCCACAGTAGACGATTCCGTTTTCGTCAATGAGTGCGCTGGTGTTCAGACCACGAGTGGATGCCTGGTACTTCCAGATCGTTTTTCCGGTACGGGGCTGGATCGCGTAAAACGCTCCATCACCGGCACCAACGACCATTGCAGCCTGACCTTTGAACGTCGTAAGAACAGGAGTGCTGTAGGTGGTGTCTTCCGGACGCAGTTTTGTGCTCTTGAGCCACTGAGCGACTCCCGTTTTCTTGTCGAATGCCACGAAGCGATGAGCAGGAACAGCGGTTTCTCCCCAGCCCGTCATGACTCCGCTGATTACGACCAGATCCTCAAACACAACTGGAAAGTTGGTTCGACCGCCGTAAGTGGACAGCATCCCGTATTCTTCGCTCATGGAGTGTTCCCAGAGCACTTTTCCGGTCTTGCCATCCAGACACTGGAATACACAACCAAGTCCCAGCACGAAAACGGTGTCACTTGCAGGATCGGCAACAACACTTGACCAGCCAACACGCTCGGCTGGCGCGTCTGACAGATAAATGTTGTGAATGCTTTCCCAGATTAACTCACCTGTTTTTGCATCGAGGCAAACTGTCTTCTCACCCTCTTTCTCCGTCTCAGGGAAAGCACGACAGACAAGATAAACACGATCGTTCATCACCACTGGTGAGGACCGGCTGGCAAATTCTTCTTTCCGCCACAGGAGGTTTTCGCCTTTGGGAGACCATTTGTCCGGCAGGTTGGTCTCCAACGACTGGCCATCATGATGAGGCCCGCGCCAGTGTGGCCAGTCCTCAGCCAGTGCTGCAGCACTGACCGCGTAGATGCCAAGAATTGTCAGGAATGAGGTTTTCATGGTGTTCGCCCTCTCGTGTTATTCGTCCAGCCAGTCACAACTGGCATCTTCATGAGGTTCACGAATCCGTTTCAGCAGCGTGATGAGATCCTGCTGTTCGGAACGACTTAAGTGTCCAAGTTGCCGTTCGTGCATTTCTCGAACCGTCTTTGACATTTCATCCAGGAGCGCGAGGCCCTGTGGTGTGATAGCGATCTCAACAACTCGGCGGTTTTCACTACGCCGTTCACGGACGATCAATTGACGCTGCTCCAGACGATCGAGCATTCTTGTTGTATCCGGCCCGCGGGAGATCAACCGCTTGCCAAGTGCCAACGTTTGCATCGAAGCCGGGTGTACAGACCTTAGTAAGCGAAGTGCATTGTATTGCTGAGCGGACAACTGGTAGTTGCCAAACAGTTCGTCTTCCAGAGCCTTCAGGCAGTCGTAGGTTCTCCAGAGGTTCAGGAAGGCTTCCTGCTCCGGGGAATCAAATCGCTTTCCACTCTTCGGCTTGGTTGACGATGTCATGGGGAAAGCATGGACGTTTCGACGACACTTGTCAAGACAAGCGTCCGCGCATGAAAAAACGGCATCCCTGCCGTTTCAAAGATAAACCACTGGTTCATTCGAGTAGAAATCGAGTCCGCAGGGCTCCCGGTCCCCGTTTCGGAAGTCATTCTTAAACTCTGCTCGCCACCATCCAGAACCCTGGTCCAATCAAAGAGCTGGAGATCTGCAAGTTATGAACCATGAGACTACTCCAGCCAAATTACTTGGCTGGTGCAGCTTCTGCAGCTGGTGCTGGTGCTGGTGCTGGTGCTGGTGCTGGTGCTGCTGGTGCTGCTTCGGCTGGTGGTGCAGGTGCATCAACAGCCGCTGGAGCTGCTGCTGGAGCAGCGGCCGGTGCGGCTGTTGCACAGCCACCGCTTGCACAACCAGTGCTGGCGCCGCATGCTGAACCGCAGTTGTCGCCACATGATGAGCCACAGCTAGGAGCTGCTTCGCAGCAAGTTGGAGCTGGAGCACAGCAAGAAGGGGCTGGTTCGCAGCATGATGGAGCTGGTTCGCAGCAGGTTGGCTCTGGCTTGCAGTGCTTGACGCGGACTGGCTTGCACTTCTGCACTTTGCATTTAACTGGCTTGCACTTGGCAGGCTTGCAGCAGCTTCGACCGGCTTCTGCAGTATTGGTGAGCAGCAATGCTGCCAACGCGAGGACGAGACCGAATGTTCGCATGGTAAAACCCCTTGTTCTCTTCACGGCTGTGTTTCAGCCAGTTGGCCTGTGCAAGGTTCTGGAAAACACTTCCAAACCCTGTTGACCACTCAAAACTCCGGTGCACGCTATCTTGACTGACCGGAATCTGTCAAACAACCTGCCTAATTTTCCATCATTCGGCCCTGTTGTCCGAGGTGAGACCGACCAAATCCTCGGGAATTCGCTGAACCTCGCCCGCTTCGTTGACGCACGCAATGACGGAGTTCGCTTCTGCGAGCAATTCTTCGCCCCGACAGAGTCTGTACGAATGTTCCAGTTTTGCTGGGGTGACTCGGGCAATTTCCGTGTGCAAAGTCAGCAAGTCGTCGTATCGCGCAGGTCGACGGTACCTAACGTCGATCCGGGCGACGACAAAGTAAAGCTTGAGTTCTTCCATCCGCCGATAGCTGCCCCCCTGTGCTCGAAACAGTTCCGTCCTTCCGACTTCGAAATAGCAGAGATAGTTCGAGTGATGCAGGAATCCCATAGCGTCCGTCTCGTTGTAGCGGACGCGAATCTCGGTAGAGTGCTTAGTGATCATGGTTAGGGAAGACGTCATGGTTTGGGAGTTGGGTCCACGAAAAACGAACGGAAGCAGGTTCTTCTTTTATGTTGGCGGCATCAAGTGATTTGGCAGAGTTTCATCGTCGCGACCCGCAGTCGCTGATTTTTGTCTACGGTTCTCTCAAACGTGGTTATGCCCTACATCATCTTCTTGAGGGGCAGGCCTTTCGTGGTCCTGCGACGACGTGTCCGCTCTACCGTATTTTTGATCTGGGATCATATCCGGGTCTCGTAGACTGGCCAGAAGGATTTGCGGTGCAGGGCGAGTTGTATGAGGTGGATGCGGAGTGCCTCAAAAGGCTTGATGAAGCGGAGGGTGTCGACGAAGGTCTGTATGCTCGCCGAGTCATCAAGCTGCAGCCTCCCTTTGACATTGTTGAGACGGTTGCCTGGTTCTGGCTCAACAAAGTTGGCGGACTACGGGACTGTGGGACGAGCTGGCCCTAAATTGTTGGGGCTGATTTTTGCGAGTCGATTTTCGATGCTGCCGGAGGTTGCTTGAGACTCAACACTGCTGACATTCTCTCCGCTCGCGGACCTCGGAACGCCGTGAATGTGTTTCGCCCCTACCATTTTCTGGTGGAGAATGAGTTTTCGCGTCATGGTCGTGTGGAGAGTGTTGCCACGATTTTTCTTACAAATCGCGAGTGTCCGTTTCACTGTCTGATGTGCGATCTGTGGAAGAACACGACGGAGCAGGCTACTCCAGAAGGGGCGATTCCGGAACAGATTGATTTTGCCCTGCAACAGTTGCCGATCGCTCAGCACATCAAGCTCTATAACAGCGGAAATTTCTTTGATCCGAAAGCGATCCCGCGCGCGGACTGGGCTGGAATTGCCAACCGGGTTCGACGCTTTGCCACGGTCATCGTGGAAAATCATCCCTCCTTATGCAATGACCGATGCGGTGAGTTTCAGCAGTTGTGCGAGACCCAAATGGAAGTGGCTCTGGGGCTGGAGACTTCGCACCCACAAACGCTCGCCCTGCTCAACAAACAAATGACGGTGGATGATTTTGCTCGTGCCTGTGAATCGCTTCTTAAACAGAGCGTTCTGATTCGAGCTTTTGTTTTGTTGAAGCCACCGGAGACATCGGAAGAGCAGGGGATTGAGCGGGCTATCAACTCAATACGCTTTGCGTTCGAGTGTGGAGTCGATTGCTGTGCCGTGATTCCCGTGAGAACCGGCAACGGAATTATGGAGCAACTGGCTTCGACCGGGCTGTTCTCACCGCCACGTTTGTCTTCGCTGGAGATCGTGCTGCGAGAAGCCTTGTCGTGGAAACGTGGCCGTGTATTTGCTGATTTGTGGGATGCCGCACAGTTTGCAGATTCTGTCGACACGGCCGCGTTGCAGATCTCAAGACTTGAGCAAATGAATCTGACACAATCCGTTACCTGAAAATTGTGGTGCTGCTTCCACCTTATCCATCTCATTGACAGATCCGTCATGCCTGTACTTTCTCCCGATGCTTTAGTTCTCGGTTCCGGATTTGGCGGGAGTCTGCTGGCCTTGATATTGGCTCGAGCGGGAAAGTCGGTGGTCATGGTTGATCGCAGCCGGCATCCTCGATTCGCAATCGGCGAATCATCGACGCCGCTGGCGGATCGCACGCTGGCTCAGATGGCTGATCGATATCAACTTCCTGAGTTACACCCGTTGTGTCATTGGGGGTCATGGAAACGTGAGTATCCCGATCTTCTGTGCGGCAAGAAACGAGGATTTACCTATTTCGATCAGACCAGTGCCGACGACGTTTCGATTGAGAACTTCGACGACCGCCGCCTGCTGGTTTCGGCCAGTATCAACGACGAGTATTCAGATACTCACTGGCTCCGCAGCGATATCGACCAGTTCATATTCCGGCTGGCGAATGCTGCTGGCGTCGTGACATTTCAGAATTGCATTTATCAATTGGAAGCGGAGGGTGATGAATGGATTCTGAAGGTTTCTTCCAGCGATGAACCGGCCTTGTCGAATGCTTCCATGCGTGTGGAAACGTTGGAGTCATCCGGAGCGTATGTCGTCAAGTCGCCGTTCGTTGTCGATGCGACGGGATCCTCAAAGGGAATACTGAGTACGCTCGGGATTGCCGATCAAACGGCATCGCTTAAAACTCATTCGCGATCATTGTTCGCTCACTTTGAAGCGGCCACAAATTGTGAGCAGTTGTTGAAAGATAGCCAGATTAACGTCGCGGCGTTTCCCTATCACTGCGATGATGCGGCCGTTCATCAGGTTTGCCCGGACGGATGGATGTGGCAGTTGCGATACGACGACGACACTCTCAGCGCGGGGTTTATGATTGATGAACGACCGAGTGCTCAGCGTGTACGACGCTCATTTTCGACTCCTCAGGAAGAATGGGAATGGCGGATTCGGAGAGCACCGTTTCTGGCTCGCCAGTTCAGGAATGCAAGTATTGTTCGGCCGGATTCAGGCCTCCAGCAGACTTCTCGAATTCAGCGACTGACTTCTCAGGCGGCAGGTTTGAACTGGGCTGCGATTACAAACACAGCCGGGTTTATTGATCCTCTGCACAGCACCGGGATTGCTCATACGTTGTTCAGCGTTTCGCGATTGGCTGAGATTCTGCTGATGTCGGGCAATGCTGCAGACCGTGCGGTTCGACTGCGGAAGTATTCTGATTCGTTGATCGAGGAGATTCGGTGCGTCGATGAGTTAGTTGAAGGCTGCTATGAAGCAATCCCGTCGTTTCGCCTATGGTGTCTGTGGGGAATGCTCTATTTTGCCGCAGCAACCAGTATGGAGCAGTCTCTGGACGGAGCCTCGGGAGGCACGAGTTTTCTGCGAGCCAACGATCCTGATTTCAGAGGCATGTTGAAAGAAGCCAGAGATCGACTTGCCGTCGCACGCCACGCTGGTACGGCTGATCGAATAACTTCCGAGAAGGCGTTTGAGTCATGGTTGTGCTCTGCAGTGGCTCCCTGGAATCAGGTTGGGTTGTTTGATCCGACCTGCAACGGGCTGTATTCAAGGACTGCAGCTCCAGCCCGAGACTAACCGGCCGTTGGGTTAATCAGCCGGAACGCGTTGGCGTCCGGTTCTTTGCTCACCCATCAATCAGCCACGTCCTTCCGAAGTACCAGACCGTCAGAACGACCCCGATACAGATCACCACACGGCGAATGATCTTCTTGTCGAGCTTGCGAGCCCATGAGGCACCCAGCCAGCCGCCGAGCATCGCTGAAGCGATCATCGGAATGGCTAACGCCCAGTTGACTTTACCTGTGCCGACAAACACAACGACAGACACACCATTGATCAGTCCGGCCAGTACGGTCTTGAGACCATTGACATGATGAATGTTGCCGAGATTTAGCAGACTGAGCGAACTCAGCATCAGGATCCCGATACCTGCTCCAAAGTATCCGCCGTAGATTCCAATAACCAATTGCAGAACGAAAACCAGCCATTGTGAACGCTGACTGCGGCCTGCCAATGAGGATTCCGCCGGAGCTTTCGGGGTCAGGCGAGGTTGCAAAATGAAGAGCAGCGTCGCCAGAGCGATCAGCCATGGGACCAGGGCCTTGAACGAAGACTCCGGAGCCAGCACAACGATCGTTGAACCGGCAATACCTCCCAGAATACTGGGGATGGCGAGCCAGCGAACCCAGTCCCACATCTGGTTCAGTTCGCGTCGATAACCCCACGATCCCGAAAATGCGCCGGGGCAAAGAGCGACAGTGTTTGTCGCGTTAGCGATGATTGCAGCTCCGGGAGCGTTGCCCAGCGCCCACATCAATGCCGGAAAAGTGACCAATGTGCCTCCGCCGGCGACGGAATTGATCGCTCCGCCGATGGCCGCCGCCGGGCACAGTATGAGATAGGTCTGCCAGAGTTCCATGGACGCAATCTATTCTTCGGGCGGCAAAACTGGGGCTTGGTGTTCGCGGAATCGATCATTTAGACCATGACCTCAATCGTGGCTAAGCACAGAATAGTTCAGCAGACGATGCATCGCAAATCGCAGTGACAGGCTTCGTTGAGCTCGATGGTGTCACCGCAGACGGTTGCCAAAGTAGGTTCGCTCTGGCGAGTCTTTATGCCACAACCAACGGATGTGTCGGGGATCAATCGTAACTGGCCCTGAAGGTGCCTTCCTACGCAGGTTGCATTGGAGCCGTTGCGATGAAAACTCGCGACCACTGTCGCGGCTTCTTGTTGAAAAATCTGTCGTCGTTTCGAATGCGTATTCCGACAGCTGTTTACGGCGGCGAGTAACCTTGCGAAATTGGCCTTCTGACCGCGTGAGCATACCGGACCGGAGCAGGGCAAGGGGGCTTCTGTTTTGGCAAAGATCGTGACGACCGTTGCTATCAAAAAAGTCTGTTGTCATCGACGTGAGTCCACTTGCTGACACTTCCACGGAGTGGGATTATGCTGCAGGCACAAGAAGCCTCAGTGATGACTTTTTTTTGATGCCGAGGTTCTCTGAAACTTGAACGTGCAAACATGAGTTTCTTGTTGCTTCGCGACGCAGCCGATGCAGGCTGTGCCACCCAGCGGAGAAGCGGAGTGCGATCAGGGGTACTTGGTCAAAAAGGAGACGTGTTCTGCGAACGTTCGCACACAGTGTGCTTTATCAGCCAGATGTGAGTCGTCCGGCACGTTAAGTTTCCACCACTGATGCTGCTCATTCGCCGCTTTTTCTGCAGAATTGCGTCGGGTGTCTCAGTCTGTGGGATCTGCGTGCCACGGATTGATTTTTGCTGCTCTTCAGAGTGGTCGCAGTTCAATAGAGGCATCCGTCAATAAGGTGACTCCTTTTCATCATCTGCAATCCGGGGAGACAGCAATGCCACGTGTCCTGATCTGGGACTTTCCGACGCGAATCTTTCACTGGTTGCTCACAATTGGCTTCTTCGTTTCGGCAACCATCTCGCTTGCTGCGGATGACGACGGTCCCTTGTTTTCGGTACACATGATCATCGGAATCATGCTGGGAGTGCTGGTTCTTCTGCGAATCGTTTGGGGTTTCGTTGGGACGCGATATGCTCGGTTCAGTTCGTTTCTGATTAGCCCGCAGTCTCTGTTGAGGTATCTCTTCGGGGCAATGAATGGTTCGGCGACTCGATCCATCGGGCATAATGCAGGGTCAAGCTATGGCATCTTCACAATGCCTGGGCTCGTGCTGATGACGGGCGTCACAGGATTGATGATCTCCAATGGGAATGAAGCGGCTGAAGAACTGCATGAGGTCGCGTCATATTTGCTGATGGCTGTTGTCGCCGTCCACATCGTCGGTGTAGTATGGTATTCGTTTCGACATAAAGAGAACATCACGTTCAGCATGCTGACGGGCCACAAAGAGGCGTCCGCTGATGAAGCGATTCGCTCCAGTCACCCGAAACTCGGAATCGTCTTTTTGGTGTTGATCAGCCTCCTGACCGTGCAACTGTTCCAGAACTATGACAGGGCAGCCGCGACAACCACATTTCCCGGACTGGGAATCACGATTCCTCTTGGAGGATCTGAAGGCTCCGAAGGTGGGGGCGATGATGATTGAGCAGTCATGGCTTGAATAATGTCTCATGGTCGATGAGCGAGAAAAACTAATGGCGACATTGCCGATCTTTGAAGACCTGGGCATTTCGCTTCTGCTGGGATTACTGGTCGGCTTGCAGCGACAGCACGTCCTTGCGCCGCTGGGAGGTATCCGCACATTTCCTCTTGTCACGGTTTTCGGCACCGTCTGCGCACTTTTGGCCGGGACATTCGGTGGCTGGGTTGTTGGTGCTGGACTTGTGGGTGTCGTTGCGACTGCAATCTCCGGACGAGTGACACAACAGGATCGCGGCGATGATCATACTGGGCTCACGACAGCGGTGGCTATGCCGCTGATGTACGCTGTCGGAGCCTACCTTGTGAATGGCGACTGGTCCGTTGCCGTGGCTGTTGGCGGAACCGTTGCCGTCCTTCTGGAAATGAAGCTTGAGCTGCACGGAATTGTCGCGAAACTGGGCGATGCAGACATCAAGGCCATTATGCAGTTCGTGTTGATCTCATTCATCATCCTGCCGGTGCTGCCAAATCAGAATTACGGCTGGTACGACGTCCTGAATCCGCGTGAGATATGGTGGATGGTCGTTCTCGTTGTCGGCATGAGTCTGGGCGGTTACATCGTCTGGAAGTTCTTTGGCCAGCACGCTGGCAATGTTCTGGGAGGCATCCTCGGCGGTACAATTTCCAGCACAGCCACAACCGTGAGTTTCGCCAGGCGTTCCCGGCTGGCACCTTCCTCCGTGCGAGCCGCTTCCGCAGTGATCATGATTTCTACCACTGTCAGCCTGGTTCGTGTTGCCATCGAAATGGCCGTAGTTGGACAGGACGCCATGCGGAAGGCCGTTGTGCCAATGGCGGTACTGATTCTGAGCGGATTGCTGCTTTGCCTTGGGGAGTGGTTTGGATCGCGGAAAGAAACCGAAGCCGTTTCCCAACAAACGAATCCCACCGAGCTGAAATCAGCCCTCATTTTCGGAACGCTCTACGCGATCATCCTGTTCGCCGTCGCCGCGGCAAAAATCCACTTCGAAAGAACCGGTCTGTTCGTAGTCGCCGGGCTCTCCGGGCTGACGGATATGGACGCGATCACTCTGTCAACGTCTCGCATGGTATCAGCTGGCAGGCTCACGGCTGACACTGGCTGGAAAGTGATCGTCTCCGCCGTGATGGCAAACCTGATCTTCAAAGCTGCAATCGTTGCCATGCTCGGACATCGGAAGCTGTTTGTTCGAGTCGCCATTCTGTTCGGAATTCTGGTCATCGTCGGTGGTGTTCTGATCGCAGTCCTTCCGTGAGGCGTGGACTGAAGACTCCCGCATTGCTGAATTTTCACCAGCTGTTGGGGTTTTGCCAGAGTAACCATGTACGCGGCGAACACCGATCCAAATTAAAGCGTTCGCGACGGCACGACCGGAGTCAGACAACAAGGTGTTGACGTAGTGCCAGTCTGATTCATGTCCCCCGCAACTCGATGATCCAAGCTGCTCCGGTCACATCGCCCGGAGTTGAGAAGAATGCGGTTAATCGTAAAGAATCTATCATGGGACAATCGGGTTTATGTCAAGTAAACTGCTCCGCCATGTCTTCATTCTGCTCGGTAACTTCCGTGAATCACTGAGGAGGCGATCACTTGCTTCCGATTGCATACAGAGTTTTGCTCGATCGGATGAACAGCGTTCCGTCAGCCAAAGCAGGTGTTGACCAGAATCGAACATTTTCAGACACAGGCAATACATTTTTTTCGACCACATCGAGCGTTCGACCGGACTGCATTACGAACGTCTGCCCACTGGCGTCGAGACAATAGATCTTTCCTTGATTCGACCACGGCGAAGCCCAGAATTCCCCCGCTTCCGGAATACGGCCCTGCGTCACCAGGACACCCGTTGCTGCATCCACGATCTTGGCCTTGCCGCCTCGTCCCTCGAGCAGATAAATCATTCCGTCAACGATCAATGGTGATGCTCGGTTCGGGCCAAATTCGCCCGTGTTCCATGCCACCAGAGACGCTGGATCACCACTGCGAGCCGACGACAATTGTTCGTCGGTACCACTTTTGATCGCATAGAAACTGGTGCCGCCACGACCGCTGCGTCCCACCACCAGCAAATCGCCGCTGGCTGTTGGTGTCGCGTTGAGTCCGCCGTTGCCAATGTCGACCTGCCACAGCAAGTTGCCTGTGTTGGGATCATACGATCTTACCTTTGCGCCGCCGGTGACGAGTTCTTTGCGATGACTGTTTTCCCAGATGATCGCCGATCCCCAGTTGGACCGCTCATCGCGAGCTTGACGCCAGACTTCATCGCCGGTGCTGATATCGATCGCGACGACAAAGGAAGCCTCTTCGTTGTCGACCTGAACGAAGACTTTACCATCAAGGATGGTTGGCGAACTGGATGTTCCCCAATCCTGAGCCATCGGATGAAGTCCCAGATCTTTCTTCCAGATCATTGTTCCGTCGAGGTCGTAGCAGAACATTCCCATCATGCCGAAGTAGGCGACGACATACTTCCCATCACTGACCGGCGTTTCAGATGCATAGGTGTTGTCCCGATGAGTCTCAAGGCGAGGCTTGCCTTCGAGAGCCGTTTTTGTCCACAGCACTTTTCCGGTTTTCGAGTCCAGACACAGAACCTCCCAGCGATAATCGCTCGTCGGGTTTTGCGGTCCTTCGGTCACCGCCGTCGTCACAAAGAGTTTGTCGCCGATCACGATCGGGCTGGACCAGCCAGCGCCAGGGATGTCCGTTTGCCACAGCACGTTTTCATTCTCGCTCCAACTGGTGGGTGCATTCGTGTCATTGGTCACACCGTTGGCATTCGGCCCACGGAACTGTCGCCAGTCCGCCGCTCCACTGGCCGACGGAAAGAGGATGAAGATCAAATACAGAGCAATTCCTGAGCGAAGCATGCGAACTTCCTGACACAAGATCCGAATTCGATCTGACGTTGATCTTTTCAGATCGGTATGGAATCGGGTTTGGGAGTGATCATCATAACCGGCCGGCCGGAAGATTGCATGACCGGGCGTGACGTTATGCTTCGGAAGAGATCCACTTGTAGCCACGAGCCGCGTTCTTTGAACAGAACTTTTCGGTCGCCTCGTCGCCTCGTTCAGCCGCATATTCCATTACGATTCTCTGCAGCGTTTCGTAGTCTGCGGCATTCTCGGAAACCGGCCAGTTGCTCCCGTAGATGACTCGATCATCGCCAAAGGCATTCCACACGACGTCAATATAGGGCTTGTAAAAGCTCATCTCTGCAGGAGCCTTTTGTCCATCACGTGATGCTCCTTCGACCAGTGCCGAAATCTTGCAGAACACATTGGCGTGCTTCGCCGCTGCCTCGATTCCAGCTTTCCAGTCGGCAGGTGGAGGATCGGCCGTAATGCGCACATTACCGATATGGTTCTGCACGATTCTGAGTTTGGGAAGTTTTTCAGCCAGCCTGGCCACGATGCCTGGAGTATCCGGGCCTCCGTTCACATCCAATGACAGATCATGATCAATCATCTTTTTGAGATCATCCAGTGATGAAGAGTTCAACAGGTCAGTCACTGTTTTCGAAGAAACCCGAATGCCACGGAACAGAGGATTTCTGGCGAAGCGATCAAGGTGTCCGGCGAACTCATCTGTCCCCGGCATCAGGTTTCCGACGATGCCAACGATGAACGGATCGTCTTTGGCGAGGTCCAATAACCAGGCGTTGTCTTCAACCAGAGGGCTGGCTTCAACGATCACGGTGCCAGTAATCCTGCGATACTGTTTCAATTCCCGCAAATGTTGTGGAAGTACCGTTCGATACAGTGATGAACCGGGAGATGGCCATGGAACCCCTTCTGGACGCGTCGGGTCATAAAAATGAGTATGGCAGTCTATGATCTCCAGTTCCCTGGGTTGATCCACTGAGTTTGCGTCGGCACCATTCATTGACGCGGCAGCAACGACGCTCAGGCTGGTACCAAGAAATGTTCGTCGAGGAAACATGGGACCTGGCATGGCATATCTTTCGGTAGAGAGGCTAATGCTCTGTCGGGCTCAGAAAAGGGGTCAGGAACCAATAGCCAAATGGCCGAAGGGTGCTGCGCACTATTGGTTCCTGACCCCTTTTCTGAGCACTGTACTCAAAGCGGAGTTGTAGCCAATTCTTGCGAAATGCGGAGCCATCAGGCTTAGAAGCACTAACAACACCGGGACAGGCACCCTGCGGTTGTTGTTTCTTCCAGCGTTTTCCGAGATGGCCTGAAGCCAGTCCCGGTTTTGTCAGGCGTTCTTGCTCACTGCATCAGGATGCATTTCAGCTCGGCCGCAGCGACGGCGTCCTTGAGAATTCCGGAATGTGTAGCTTTGACAAGTCTCTCGGTGCTGACATCGGGGCGATGAGCACTAACAATCGGAACGACACCGTCGCCAATCAATCCATCTGGCGACTGATAGCCCGTGCCGATGATGGAATGCGTGACGACCATGTCAGAATATCTCAGAGCGTTTGAGGATCTGATGATTGGGTTTCCGGGGATCAGGTGATCGAGACTGGTTGGCGGTGTTGGCCCCGGATTTCGAAAGAGTCCCGGGTTGCCTCGAATCAGTCTGCGATACTCGACTAGTGTGCGGTCAGGAATATTGATCAGCAATCGTCCCAGTCGGCCCAATGGTTGTTGCGTCCAGTCTGAACCCTGGTGTGGTGTGGCCATGTAGACAACTCGTTTCACATGAGGCACAGGTTGAAACAGAAATGCGGAAACCGTCTCATCCGGAATCGGGCCTGTGTTGATCGCCTCATTTAATGGGACGTCGGAGATTGCTCGCCAAAGTTTATCATCGCTGTAACTCACTTGAAGCTTTGCCAGCAGACCTCCCATGCTGTGGCCTACCAGCACCATTTGATCAAGTGCAATATCGCTCTGCGCGGGATCAACCACCGCTCGAGTTGTCAGAATCTCCCGTCGAAGGTCGGCTGCTGTTCTGAGATAAGAGACACCGGTCGGATACTGATAGACCCAGATTTGGTATCTGGAGGCAATCACCGGATCTGCGTTGAAGTGATCCACCATCTCCTGCCATGTCAACGCATCGGACGCGAGTCCGTGGATGAGGATCAGCGGAATTCGACCGGGCTGATAAGTTTGAAGCAGGAAAAGTCCAGACGCATTAAACTGTGACGGGTTTCGAAAGGCTGTCCAGTATTCTCTGCCCGGTGGCAGGACGCGGCCATCTAAAGTGCGCGCGGCCTGGAACGCGGGCGGCAGCGACGGCTGAACGCAGCCACTGACACCAATCAGCAGGAATATGGCCAGCAGGAGCTGGTTTCTTTTTTGCGTCCTTGCGAAAACGGCAGCCCCCTCCGATCAATGCTCTGCACTGATTTATTCTTCGCGGCCAGGATTAAGGCTGGTTTCTGGCGGCATCCCGTGAACGCCGGGCCTCATTTCATACCGTGCGGAGATATAGTCAAAGCGATCATTCATCCGGGCACTTTATTCGAAATGGGCAATTTCAGAGAAGTTGAGTTTACGATTATGCGGATCCGGGCGTCGCAACGACCGAAGATCTGCGTTTCAACTGCTCAGCGAGAGCGCTATCCATGTTTGGCACAGCATGGAATCATGGTAAGCGATAAATCCTGATTAAGGGGGCAGCCTTGACGTAACTGCTTCCCGGGTAAGGCTTCAAGCCAATTTGCCGGAAGTCGGAAATCCATTGGGTTCTGAAGCTGGCGTCAACGGCTGTTTCCCGATGTACCAAGTGCGACCGATGTCGTTGCCGTTGAGTAGACGATCTGCAGGAGGTTTTGAACTGGATCAATCGATAATCCGGCAAGGAAAGCAGTCCATTCGACCTGCAGTTTCTGCCCCAGAGAGTGATTGGAAGGGTCGAAGGTTGCATCGTGCTGAACATAATAGTCGCTCATAGGCCAGATCCCGACTCGATCCGGAATCATCCACTGAGCCCCGGAGCCGGTACCAGCGCCAGGCCATTCGGGTGAGCCAAGGTCGAGCAATCCCCCGAGTGCATAATAGTTTCCCTTTTTCATCGGAAACCCGAGTGTTGAAATTCCATCTTCGCCAGCCTTCATGAATCCCGGAAGTTCACTGATCGTTGCTCGCTCGAACGGAGATGAGGAGTATCCATCATCAAAGCTCCATTCCCGTCGAAACGCTGCTTCGCCGGAGGCCTTCAGTTCTTCGATTTCCAGAGGCGAGACACCCTCATTCAGCAGCGCAGCCTCCTGCTCAGGAGTCATTGGTGTTGTTTGACTTAATTGAAAGAAGCTGTTTGTCTGCGGATCAAAACGTGCATTTTCGGGCAAATTCTGAATCTCGCCTGTCACTGGATTTGTGACGGTATTGTTCACGCCATCGAGAATTCTTCCATCCGAAAGCGTGTGTTTGGAAGAGGTCTGCAGGCCTCGAGGCCCTCCATCGCTCGATGGCGGATTCGACGACATGTTGCCGGTACTGCTGATATCCGGGGCCTTACAGATCAGTGCTCCGTCCGGAAGCAGCATTCCGGATGAAATCCCTTCGACAAGCACCGTCGACTGGCTGGTGACGATTGTTGAAGGCACCGCTGTTAAGCTGGTGAACCGAGCGACTGGTAATGATCCTGCAGAGACCTGAGCACTTCCCTGCACGATTGTTTTTCCTGACGGGCACAGGATATCGGAGGCTCTTGCAATTGGCTTTCCACAGACCAGCACGGTCGGCAGACCTGTTATGACGAAGTCTGCCATGTTGTCCTTGTTGCCCAGATGAGCAACGGGGAGTGTCGCTTTGCCGGACTCCAGTGGAGCACCATTGAAGAAGTCATGAATCTTTTTTGTCAGACGACTCTGCAAAGTGCCGAAACTATCCCGAAGTTGTTCAATGCTCCCGACGCCTTTCATGAGTTCATCGACCATCTCCTTTGCCAGGTATTTCGAGAACTCCATCGCCACCATCGCACCGGGAGAATCTTTGTAGTCCAATCCCAGGCTGCTAAAGAGAGCCTCCAGTCCGGCTTCCACACCTTTTTCCAGTCCTTTGCCGATGCTTTTCCAGATGACGCCATTCACCTTATCGACGATCCAGTCGACCGTTTTGCTGTCCAGGAGTTCGTTCACCGCGTCTCGTGTTGCGTCATCCAGAATGTCATCCGAGGTTGTCTTCAGCAGATCTTCAAGTAGGTCGGTTGACTGTTCCGTCAACCATTTCTGAATCTCTTTGATCCCCTGTTGAATCAGTAGATTTCGAGCTTGTTCGCGAACCGTTGACCAGTCGAGTTTGTCGGGAAATTTTGCCTTAACCTTTGACCAGAACGTCAGCCAAACAACATAGTCACCGGCGTCGCCGCTGGATCCCGGAAATTTTGGTTCTTTGCGGTTGTCCTTTTCATCGTTGTCCTCACATTCACCATTCCGGACACTCGACAGGTGGCTGGACGCATTACTTGTCTGCCACTTTGTTTCCATCGGCAAAGGATCGCTTCCCGCGGCTTCCCTGAGTCTCTGCGGGATACGAAGAGACTTAATGAGACTGGGCAATCGCTTTGCATGGCTCTCCATTTCGGATCCGTACTGATCGACGGACCTGACCACGCTTTCGATGGCTTCTGGATTGAACGACTGACGATACATCAACGGTACTCCAGCAGAAAAAGGAGGCCATTCAATACAGACCGCGATCAATTCAGCTTAATTGGACTTCCCAACAAGCTAAGAGTCGCGTTCGATTTCACGGTGACGTTGCCACCTTTAACCGACGTCGCTGTGGACCCTTCGACTTCCGTGGTCTTACCTTTGAGTTGCAGCAGCGAAGCGCCCTGGACACGAGTGATCGCGCCCATTGCCGTGAGAAGTATCCCGCCTGTGACATTGGTGACCGGGGCAGACAGACTGGCCTGTGCAGCTCCAGCGACGGTCACGATTGTGCCCGTGATCGTAATGAGACCGGCTTTGTTCATGGAGATTGTCGAAGCGCCGCACTTGAGAGTGATCGAGTCGCCTGCAGAGATTGTAATGGTCTTGCCAACGGTCACGGTCTGGCTGCAGTCGACATTTACCGACTGTTCACCGGTTACGTGGATCGACTGATTCCCTCCGATTTCTACTTTCTCGTTGCTCCCTACACTGCGAGTTCGATTCACACCAACTTTCTCGGTCTGGTTGTTGCCGACGTTCAGGGTCTGGTCATGATTGACATTGCTGTTCATGTCGTACTGAGCATTCATCCGGAGCTGTTCTTTGCCAGGACTGTCGTCCATGGACATTTCGTTGTGGCCGGCACCTTTGTACGTTTTTGTCGTGTTGCCTCGGCGTGTTTTACCGGCTGGCAATGAGAACGGAGGCATGTTCTCACCGTTATAGACACGCCCTGTGATGATCGGCCGGTCCGGATCACCTTCGAGGAAACTGACGATGACTTCTTCATTAACCCGAGGCAGATCCATCATGCCCCAGCCCTGTCCCGCGTGAACTTGAGATACGCGAAGCCAGCACGAGCTTTTCTCATCAAATCTGCCTTCGCGGTCCCAGTGAAACTGTGCCTTCACGCGACCGAATTCATCCGGATAGATTTCCTCCCCGGGAGGTCCGGTAATGATCGCTGTCTGGGGCCCTTCCACGACCGGTCGGCGAGTTTGTCGGGCCGGGCGAAACACGGCCTTTGATGGAAGACACTCAAATCGGCAATGAAAATTGATCTCTCCGGGGGCCGACAAATGGACGTCATAACTGCCTCCCACCGATGCTTCCACAACAGACTTTCGCACGACATATTCACGGCCCACTTCGGCGGAGTTGACATGGTTCCGAATTCTGAATCGCCCACCGGGAGCAAATGAGCGATAAAGACATTCTCCAAAAACCACATCATGATCGGCTTCACTCTCCTGCATTCGAATTCGAGTGAGATGATGTCCCGGTTTTCGCTCCGTAAAACATCCCGGGTATTCGTAGATTTCGAACTTCTTTGTGAGTGGAACCGGCATGACTGTTTCGGTCGTGGTCAACAGGCGAGTGCGTGGCTTCTTAAAGTTGAAGTCTGTCTGTGTCCATCGCCCTGAACGAAAGCGAGTCTCATGTTCCCATGAAGTGATCTGGTCCGAAAGATCGCCGCTGTGGTCGGGATCAGCCATCTCGACATCGTAGTCCGGCAGTCTGAAATAAGAACTGATGTCATCGGCAATGATGAGTGTGTGGATGCCGTTCTGATGTTCAAAGTAGTAGAAGATTCCCTCCTCTTCCATCAGGCGAGAGACGAAGTTGAAGTCGGATTCACGATACTGAACACAGTATTCCCGCTTTTCGTAGTTACCATGCAGATGAAATTCGAAATCTCGAAACCCAAGGTCTGTAAAAACGGTCTCGATGATTTCGGCCGTCGTCTTGTGCTGGAAGATTCTGCAGTCTGTGGTTTGTGTGAAAAACCAGAGCCAGGGAACCACGGTTGCACGATAGATTGTTCCCGCATCATTCTGGCCGGCGTATCGAAAGCTGCTCACATGGGCATTCCAGTATCGTGGAGCGTCGCCAGACTGATTCAACATCCACGAAATGTTCTCACCGACGATTCTCGTGGGGTCGAGTGAATCGTTCTCCGATACCATCTCAATTTCATATTCAAACAGGCGCGACAGTTCTTCCGACCCGGAAAACCTGCGAAGCAGGAGAGCATCGTCAGAGAGTGGAGTTGTGACGGCCATCTGTCGTGTTGATTGAGTCGCATTTTTGAGCATCGCTGAACCCATTCCTGTACTGATTTTTCGAATATCAATGCAGCAAGGTTCTTGCTCGGATGCTCAGATTCGTTGCGTAAATTCCTTTCAGAATCTCAGGTTGGCACGAATCTTTGGAGGGGGCGCGATAAGGCGCCGGACAGCGGGCGGTTTGAATCTGCCCCGCTTACTCAGCAAAAATCTCGGCTGCGTTCCAGTAGCCGAATTCATTGGACCAGTCATTGGCTTTGTTCAGCAGGTCCAGCGTGACTGTCTGGCCCGCGAGATCGCTCAGGTCGATTGCGATCTCTTTCCAGTCAACGTTCCTGTCGCTGCGTTTCACAATGGACTGGTGGCGAATTTCGCCGTTCACGTTTACGGTCAGTTGCCAGTCTCCCTCGGCATGCGAGGCAACACTCAGTCGCAAAGTGATTTTCTCCGCTGCTGGCAGCATTGTTGAAGATGTCAGCCGACACGCTTCTGTTCGAGACACGGGATGAGTTCGAACCGCCGGGCGACCGTGATAATCTGCAAGAACACTGACTCCACCTTCGCCGACCTTCGATGTTGTGAAGCCCGGCAACAGTTGCTCCAGCAGTGCCGGGAATTCGTCAGGCTTCGATGACTCTCCGGGCATAATTCGCGAACCGGTTAGTAACTTTGCGTCTGGATCTTCCGGCGGCTTATCGAGCGTTATGAAGGCAAACAGATCATGAAGCTCCTGTGGTTGCAGTTGTTTCTCGATTCCTTCCGGCATCAGAGATAACTTGCTGGGAACAACGTCATCAATATCACCTCGCGCGATGATCTCCTGTTTGTCCCCCTGGACCTTCAGTATCACTCGTTGCGGGCTGTCTTCAATCGGCAAACCGGAGACGACTCGACCTTCTTTGGTCACAACTGTAAGGCCCTGATAGGCCGCTCCGATCACCAGGCTTGGATCAAAGACGTTGGACAGCAGTTGTTCAAATGACGCGCGGCCATTGCGAGTAATATCCGGGCCGACATCAGCGCCTTCGCCATAGATCTTATGACACTGGCCGCACAATTTTTTGTAGACAACTCGACCGGCAACCGGATCGCCCTTGCTTGTACGGAGTTCATTTCGCATTCTGCTGATAAGCTGCACGCGCGCGGGATCTCGTTCCGTGCGAACGATTCCCCAGTGCTTTGTGACGAGTTCGGTCAACTGCTGATTTTTCAGGCTCAGCATCTTGTGAGCCTGGTTGGCATTGATCAGAGTCTGCGGGACAGTTTTGTCACGAACCATCACCATCAACTGGAGCGCTGATTCTTCCCGATCAGTCATCGCCTCAACGGCTGCTGGCTGTACGTCGGCAGGCAACTTCGGCAGTTGACGGGTCAGAGCTTCTGTCGCTTTGGCTGTGCCGATTCGACCAATGGCCTGAACTGCTTTCCGGCGAGCATCCGCAGATCGAGAAGTCAGCAGCAGGGATTCAGCATAAATGAGCCCACTGTCATCATTCGCGGTGATCAGCGAGTTGATGAGACGGAGTCTGATGGATTCATCATCCGTCATGGAGTTTAACTGAGAGGCTCGATTGATGCCTTCCTGCATTCGCAGTGAAGCTGCTAACTCCACAGCCGACAATGTCGATGGGCGAGACAACTTCTGTCCAATTGCCTTAGTCAAATGTTCTGCTAACCGGGCCTGAATACTTGTTAGTGATTCCCCTGTGATTTCTCCGGAGCGAATTCGAGCCGTCAGCAGTTGCAGACAGCGATCCGCAGATTCCTCGGTTGCTTCGCTGGTGAGCAATAGTCTCACGAGTTGTGCAACAGCCAGTGTGTCCGGCTTTCCGGCCGACAGGATTCGCTCAGCGGCCCGGGGCAACAATTCGATAACAGGCTTCGACAGACTTTCCGATTGCGCTGCCTGAACGCTTTCAACTTCGGCAACAAACACGGTCGTCTGCTGTTCCAGAATTGGATGCAGGTTCTGCCACACAATCCGCGGGACCAGCGGATCCTCACCGGCTTGCGCCAAAACGGCTATTAGAGCCGGGATTGTCGGAATGGAGTCCTGCTTTGCTGCAGCAATCGCAACCTGTAACCGCACCTGCGGCGAAGAATCATTGCGAAGTTCAAAGATCCGAGCCCGCACGCTGTCGGAGATCTGCGACTGCTCACCCGCAGCACGCACGGCCCACGATCTGATCAGAGGTGATGGGCTCTGAAGCAGTGACAAATGAGTGGACTCATGCAACGCGTTCTGCGACATCAGGATCCCGAGTGCTCGCAGGGTCGCGGCGGATGCTTTCGCGTCATCAGAGGTGGAAACAAGAGCCCCGTCCAGGATCTCTTTGAGCCGATCGCCACCATCGTCCGCATTCAGCAGTCGTTCTGTCAGAATTCGTTGAGCGATGTCACGTTGATATCCGTTAGGTGACATCAGACGATCCGCAAGTTCTTCATCACTTAACGTGGCCATGTCCTCGCCGTTTGCTCGCGGGGTCTGCTTGTATCGCAGTCGATAAAGTCGCCCCTTCAGGCGATCGATGCCAGCAGGGTCTCGATTCGCATCCTGATAGCAATGGTAGCGGTCATACCAGTCGAGAATGTAAAGACATCCATCAGGACCGGTCTTCTGCACCACCGGCATAAACCACGCATCATTGGCTGACAGAAGGTCCGGTTCGGGCGATGCCTTGTAAGTGGATTCGTGCCGCACGATAGAGTCGCTGTTGATGCAACTGCCATGGATGTTTCCCATGTAGAGTTTTTTGCGGTACTGCTCGGGATACGCATCACTGTCGTACCAGTGAATGCCACAGTACGCGGCCTTCTGATGTTTATGGCTGACGATGCTTTCGATCTTCCATGTGAACGGCGGATACGGGCCTCCCTGGCGATGGTAGTAACCCGTTTCCGTCAGATGCCACAAGTGATCAATCACGCACGCGCTGACGAACGCTTCTCCTTCATCGTTGAACGCAATGCCCCACGGATTGCTGGTGCCTTCGCAGAAGACCTGAAACTCGCGAGTCTTCGGGTGAATGCGAAACATCGCACAAGTGAAGTCCCACGGCTTTTGGCCCTCTTTGTAGTTCGGATTCTGAGGATCATAACTTACGACCGAACGATTGAAGACTCCGTTCAGACCATACAGCCATCCATCCGGACCCCACGTTAAGGAGTTTGGCAATTCATGGGTGTCATCGCGGCCGAAACCCGTGACGACAACTTCCGATGTATCCGCCTTGCCATCGCGGTCGGTGTCCTGAACGAACAGGATATCGGGCGAGTTCGCAATCCAGACTCCGCCATGTCCGACAGCGATGCCGCTCGGGATATTCAGGCCCTCCATGAACACGGTGAACTTGTCCGCCGTACCGTCGGCGTCGGTGTCTTCAAGGATCTTGATGCGGTCTTTGCCCGGCCCTGGCGATCGTCTCGGATATTCGAGCGACTCGGTGATCCAAAAGCGGCCTCGTTCATCAATTGTCATCGCCACAGGATTGACGATGTCAGGTTCAGAAGCCACCAGTTCCACTGAAAAGCCTTCCGGCACAGTCATCTTCGCGATCGCCTCAGCAGGGCTGAGTGCTGGTCCCGGCGGTTTGTCCTGAGCGCGCGGAATGAATTCTTCCTGAGCAGGGCAGGGCAGAGCCAACATAAAAACAACAGCAAGTGGGATGAATAAATTGGCGGATCGCATCGGGGCATTTTCCCAGTGGTGGATGGGCCGGCAGAGTGTTGCCTTGCGGACATATCGTGACATCAAGCGATGATGATGGCAAACTCGCGACTCTGCAAAGCAAGCCCAACCTTTCGAACGATGAGGTCTCAACAGTCTGAAGTCCGGCCTATTGTTTGCGATTCAATGTGCGCGATTCGAAAGATGGCTTAGGTGTGGTCATATGGTCAAATTTTGGTCAGCCGTGGCCGGTTTTCTCCGTTTGCATTGCTCAGAATCAAAAATATCCTGGTTTACACGGGTAGTAAATACCCGCTATACAGCCTCACCCGACGATCCGGATTGCCAAAGGAATCACCCCTGACTTTATTCGTTCTGACAACGGTAGAGACCTCGGACACGTTATGTCAGTGCTATCGCGACTGCTCACCATTCTTGTTTTCGCATCGATGAATGTCGTGTTGAGTGGCGTGCTCCCGGCGGGCGTGATCATTGGAAATCTCTCGGGAAATTCCGGCTCGGTCCATTCGTTCGATTCCGCATCGACCATGTCTCTGGGTGTCACGATAGGTGCGTCATCCGTGACACTCACCAGTGTCAGCTTACGCCTGCAAGCCCAGGATTTGAGCGGTGAAGCGGGATTGTCGATCTATGACGACGACTTCGGCAATCCAGGAACAACATTGCTCGCTGATCTTGGAACACAGACGGTCTCTGGTGGCTCGTTTTCCAACTATCTCTTTGCTCCAGTGACTCAGCCACTTTTGCTCGCTAACTCGAAATACTGGCTGACCATCACCACTACGCTTTCACATCCGAACGCTCTGTTGGTCGCCGCTAACAGCACGCTGACTCCACCAACTGGCTCATTTGCAACGTTTCTGGGGCTTCGGTTTGATGATGGCGTCTCGATCACGAATCTCGACTCTTCGCAGATTCCGTCTTTTCAGGTCAACGGCGTTGTCGGCAGCGCCGCTGTTTCAGAGCCCGCAAACTTGCTGTTCATCATTCTGGCAGGGGGAGCAATGTTTCTTATTCGAATGGCGACGCAATCAGAATTCTGGTCAGGTACAAAATCCGTGGCATGAACAGTCGATGAATCTGCATGCCTGATCGGACGATGCCATTGCCCCGCTGCGGCAGTGATTCTGGCCACCACGAACATCCCGGTGATTGAGGAAATATCCCCCGAGATGTTTTCAGCATACAGTCAAAAAAAGCCCGGCACTAAAGAATGCCGGGCTGAAAAATTCGAGATTCTTCACCAGTTTTGCAATCAGTTTGGATTCAGTTCCTTGCCGTTTGCATCTTCGCAGCGAAATGTCATGTGTTCGAGACAAACATCTGACTTTGCCACGATCACGATTTCCACTTCGTTCTCTTCTTCAATCCTGATCAGTTCCTTGCGCTTGCGGTTGTTCAGATAGTTCCCGACGCGATCGTGAACCTCGATCTGAATCTTCGCAACGTTTTCCTGAGTGGACGCTGACATCACCAGCCGCATGACTTCGATTGAGAGGCTTTCCGCCGTCTTTACCTGACCAACGCCATTACAGGCCGGACAGTTTTCGTAGACACTGCGGCGCAAAGAAGGTCGAATTCGCTGACGAGTCATCTCGATCAATCCAAACGGACTGATCCGGAGTACTCGTGTTCTTGCTCGGTCTCGCATGACTGCGTCACGCAGAGCTCGCTCGACTCCACGACGATGACGTTCTTCACGCATGTCGATGAAGTCATTCACGATGACTCCACCGAGGTCACGCAGACGGATCTGGCGAGCAATCGCATTCGCCGCTTTGAGGTTCATCTGATACGCGCTCTTTTCGGCGTCGTTGTCAGCTCTGAAGCTTCCACTGTTGACGTCGATGGCAACGAGAGCTTCTGTCTGATCGATTACAAGTGATCCTCCGCCTGGGAGAGGCACATGGCGATCCTGAATGCGGGCGATCTCTTCTTCAATTCCGTACTGATTGAAGAGCGGTTCGCTGCCTTCGTAACGCTGCACGCGATTCACGTGAGCCGGCATGACAATCTTCATGAACTCTCTGGCACGCTCGAAAGCACCGTCTTCGTCGATCAGAACAGAGTCGATTTCATTGTTATAGATATCTCGGATCGTACGAATGATCATGTCACTCTCTTCGTACAGTCCGGCGGGTGCGGGAGTATTCTTCAGGCGTTTGACGATTGTCTCCCACAACCGCAGCAGATAGTTCAGGTCGCGTCGGAGATCCGCCTCTTCGCGGTCGATACCGGCTGTGCGGATGATGAAGCCAAGGCCATTGGGCGGCTGGATGGCTTTCATTGTCTGGCGAAGTTGACGGCGAGTTTTCTCGTCATCAATTTTGCGGCTAACGCCAACTCGCTGCAGTCCTGGCATCAAAACCAGATATCGCCCGGGGATTGAGATGTACGTGGAAAGAGTTGGACCTTTGTTTCCAATTCCCTCTTTGATCACCTGAACCAGAACTTCACTGCCACGCTGAAAGACACGCTGGATCGGCGGCTTGTTGCGAGCATTACGTTCGTTCAGATGCTTTGGAGGCCGACCACCGCGACCGCCTTCGCGATCATCTTCCTCTTCCGGCTCGTCCTTCACGAGGTGCTTGTAATACTGGTACTCTACGTCGCTGATGTGCAGAAAGCCGTTTCGACCAACACCGAAGTCGACAAACGCGGCCTGAATGCTGGGCTCAATATTGACGATCTTGCCCTTGTAGATATTGCCGACGTAGTTTTCTGCACTGCTGCGTTCGACGTACAACTCCTCCAGAATCCCATCTTCCACGATGGCAATTCGGCTTTCCTCCGGCTGGAGGACATTAATCAGCATTTCTTTTTTCATTGTCACAACTTTCGTTCTTACGAACGATCAGTCTGCATCATGGCCGGTTCCTTCTTCCGAATCGCAGCAACGTCCTGAAAGCGAATTCGAAGCATGTCCCCATTGAGAGAATTTCCGACGGGAAATCGCATGATGCGAGGTCGGTCCTGTTCAATCCGTGAGCCGCAAAGCGGAACAGAGGCAGCGGGCGTTAATCGCGGGCCGCACGACATGGTTCGTAAAGTGCTTATGAGTGCGTTTGTGGTCGGAAGCGTCCGGAACGGAGGGTTCAAAGCGGGCGACATCACAGCGCGATCAAATCCCGGACGGGAGTTTGTCGTTCGCATTGTCGTGGCCGGTTTGGACTGGTTCATGACGCGATGATCATTTCATTCGCCGGTTCAACCCGGCATTCCGTTTCTTCATGGTTGAGCGAACGTCGCCCGACACGAATATTCATCAATTTGATTTGGCAATATTGTTGGCGACCTGCAGAGGACTGTTGCTCTTTTCGCTGACAGCCGTCTGACTGGTCGAAGACAAATCGCCAGAATGTTCCTTGCCGCCGAGACAGGCCCGGCGGAAAATCAAAAGCCAACTTCATCAACAAGATCAGGGCACAGTCTTGATAACTCGCCCTGCAAATAGTGTTCAACGTCGCGAGCCAGATCCAGCGAACACGCATGCTGCGAGATTCGTTCGGCTTCTGTGATGGACAGGTTTCTGACGACCTCCTTCAGTCGAGGAATCGCCTGAGGCGTTGCACTCAGACTTCTCAAACCCATGCCCAGCAGCAGCGGAATGAACCGCGGATCAGAACTCATTTGTCCGCAGACCGTCACGGGTTTTCCGTGTTTTTCCGCGGCGCGAAGCACCATCTGGATGAGTCGCAGGATTGACGGGTCGCCTGAACGATACAGGTGCGCCACCGTCGGATCCGAACGATCACATGCGAGAGTGTATTGAATCAAATCGTTTGTACCAATCGAGAAGAAGTCGACTTCTCTCGCGAATTCTTCCGCCAGAATCACGGCGGAAGGGACCTCAACCATCATTCCGATGGGCACATTTCGCTGAAAAGGGATCCCTTCGTCCTCCAAATCCTCCATGACGTCCATCAAAATCATCTTCGCCTGCCGAAATTCCAGCAGTGTGGCCACCAGCGGAAACATGATTCGAACATTGCCATGAACCGAAGCTCGCAGGATGGCCCGCAATTGCCTTTTAAACATCTGCGTGTTTCGCAGGCTCAGGCGAATACTCCGCAATCCCAGCATCGGGTTCGCGCTTTCGGCAAACTGATCAGCCATTAGTTGCGGGACTTTGTCAGCACCGATGTCCAGTGTTCTGATGACGACCGGAAGATCTCCACAGGCCTCGACCACTCGACAGTAAGCTTCATAGTGGTCTGATTCTGACGGTTCGCGGTTTCCGCTGAGAAACAAGAATTCGGTTCGGTACAGTCCGACACCATCCGCTCCGCGTTTGATGCACTGTCGAACTTCTTCCGGAAACTCGATATTGCCACAGATTGTGACGCGTTGGCCATCCTGTGTTTCAGATGGCAATGAGCCCATTTCGCCAAGTCGATCACGAACACGCTGACTGCGTGCCTGTGAATGCTGAACTCTGGCAAGCGTTTCGTCGTCAGGATCAATGATCACACGGCCATGATCGCCGTCCAGAATAACGGATTCTCCCCCGGAGATTTCCGCAAGACATCGCCCCAGTCCGACTATCGCCGGAATCTCCAGAGCACCTGCCAGGATCGCCGTATGACTGGTGTGACCACCCACTTCGGTGGCAAAGCCAAGGACGTACTTTGTGTTGAGAGTTGCAGTTTCTCCTGGCGTCAGGTCATGTGCCAGAATGATGACTGGTTCTGTCAGATTGCTGAGCTCTTCCCGACTTTCGCCCAGAAGTTTACGCAGAAGTCGTTTCTCCAGATCGAAGATATCGAGAGCACGCTCCGACAGATAACGGTCACCCATTTTTTGAAGTTGTTCGGCGTAACTGCGCAATACTCGGCTGACAGCGAATTCGGGGGAGCGACACTGGTCACGAATCAGCGACTCAACTTCGCGAATCAGCCGCGGGTCCTGCGCCATCTGTAAGTGTGCAGAAAAAATTGCGCCGTACTGAGCACCAAGCTGCGAAGAGACCAGTTGCTCATTGCCTTTGATGTCTTTGCAAACCAGGTCCAGCGCAACATGGAATCGCTGGAGTTCAGCTTCGATGGCATCTTTGCTGACAAATTTTCGCGGAATGCGGAAGTTCTCGGAGCCCAGCACTAAGGCTGGGCCAGAAACCATTCCTGGCGAAACCGCAATTCCCGAGAAAACCTTCATTGGCGCTGGCGAGTCTTTTCTGAGAGCCGTGACACAAGCGGACGACGTTCAGCAGGTAGTCTAGGCCCGGGAAACTCGCAGGACAATCAACCACACCTCGGCTTAGCCACTTCAGCGGTGATCAGTGCCCGGAACGACAAAGCCGTCTTCGAACAGGCGACAGACCGCGTCGGCTGCGGCCTCTGCATCCGTCCCGGCCACCTCCATGTTCAGGATTGCACCACTGGGAACAGCCATGAGCATCAGATCAAACGCAGATTTTGCATCGGCTCGATGACCGTCAAAGAAGAGAGAGATTGACGAGGAATATGTCGTGGCGCAACGCACCAGCAGGGTGATCGGACGCAGGTGCAGACCATCCTCCGGGGTAACTTTGACCTGTCGTCGGACGACGTCCTCCGATTGCATAGTAAATTCCTCCGACGGGCGTGGCAGTTTCTGAACTGACTTCACGCCCATGAACCCGACCTGAACTACGTGCATGCGATTCAGGGCAGACTCCAATCAGGCGTCTCGATCGCCATCATCTGCTTCCACCAGCAGATCCCAGATGTCCGCTGTTGTCATGGACTGCTTCAGGAAGTTGCAGAAGTCCTGACTTCGAAGGTGGCGGGAGATGTTTTCAAGTCCACGGAGGTGATCACCCGGACGGTCAGGTGGAGAAACCAGCAGGAACAGGATGAAGACGTCTTCGCCGTCAAGGCTCGCGAAGTCGACACCATTTCGGGAGATTGCAACAGTCGCGGACAGCTTTTCGACCGAGGCGTGCTTCGTATGGGGGACTGCGACACCGTTACCAATCCCCGTAGATCCCAGCTCTTCTCGCTTCAAAATCGCAGCAATCACGGCCTCTTCTTCAGCAGCCTTGATGGCCCCTGTGGTCTTCAGGCTGGCCACCATTTCCCGGATCACATCTTCTTTTCTGGATGACTTAAGATCAGGAAGAATGGCATCACGAATAACGAATTCAGTCAATTTCATTGCAACTCTCTCAACTTAGCAAGCAGGCGAAACCAGAAAATGGCCGCCAGAAAAAGGCACTTCGGCTTCTGCTGACAGTTCGAACCCGACCTGCGCAGAACAGTAAATGATCTAATGAGGCATTGTGCCCACACGCATCAGGAGGCTAAAGACGCTGACTTCCTTTGAACATCACCGAATTCTTCCTCGGCCGATCGACTTCGCCGCGCGAAAACGGAACACAGTTCAAATGAGCAGCAATTGGTTTCTACCTGGTAACGATTATGTGGCAGGGTCGTCCATTTTTGTTGGCATGTCTTTAATCGAGGGTTGATGCTTATGGTCTCGATGTTTCTCTTTGTACTTGTGAACCTGATGTTCCATCTTGTGAAGGCATTTATCGAATGTTGCACCCGCGTCTTCGCCTTCAACATGGGCTACAATGGTGTGGAAACCATCGATTTCAACCAGCATTTCCACGTCAACTCTCGGGCCTTCAAACTCCAGAGTCACATCGATTTCGCTGACCGTGTTCAGGTAGCGAACAAGTTTCTCTGATTTTTGAGTAATGTGCTCTCGTAGTTCCGGTCGGATACTGCCGTGTCGACAGGTGATAGCAACCTGCATTCCAGATTTCCTTCAATTCAGTGAAACGTTCGATAGGTCTATCGAAGGTGGGGAATCCCCGAATTTTCCAATCAGGCTTCGCCGCTGATGCCTGTTCGTAAGGCAATCATAACACCGCGAATGGCTGAGAGGGGGCGATTCTAGAAGGAAGAGCCAGACAGGAAAAGCGGTTCGTTGGGGTTCTTCGGCCGAAGAATCAAAGTTCAGAGTCAAAACCCTGGAATCCTGACGCCGTCGAAGGATCGCATGTCCAGTCAAAGTGGTTCAGTTCCGGCAACGCGGCACATCCAGACTCAAAAAGGTCAGAGAGACCGCTGATTCGGATCTCTCTGCGTCAAAGCGACCTTGGGCGAGGATTCCCCGGGGTGCTGAACACGCTCATCGAGACATGATGCGGAGTATCCGCTTCAGTATTTTGACGCGTGTCCTGAGAGGCTGTTGAATTAATGGCTTATCACAACCCGATACGTGAGTGAGGGATAAAAGTAGGTGCGTTTTCAACAACAATCCCTCGCTGACGCAGCGGGTCAGGGTTAAATCAACAGGCTGCCAAAAACACAAACGTCAGATCTGAGGACTGCTGATCGCATCGATGCTGATTAAGCCTGAGGTGAGGGAACACTTGTGCTGATGGTTGTTGTCCCCGGCTTTCCACGGCTGAACATTCTTGAGATGGCCTCTTTCGCATCCATGACGAGACTGAACCCTGCCGGGATCAGCACGAGCGTAAAGAATGTCGAGACGATCATTCCGCCAAGGACCACGGCTCCAAGTCCCTGATAGAGCTCGCTGCCGGCACCGACGCTCCACACCCAGGCACCGTCCGCCCATATTGGAAGCGGCACGACCAACGGGAACATTCCAAGCACCGTCGACAGAGTGCTCATCAGGATCGGTCGCATACGAGTTCGAACTGTCTCACACACTGCGTCGACCGAATTCATTCCTTCTTCTCGCATATAGTTGAGACCCTGGTGAACGATCAAAATCGCGTTGTTAACAACCGTACCAATCAGGATTACAAAGCCCAGCATAGTGAGCATGTCAAGTGGCTGGAAGACAAACTGATTCATGATCTTGAGGCCACCAAGACCTCCTACAAGAGCCAATGCAACGCTGATCATGACCACCAGAGGATACAGGAACGACTCAAACAACGCTGCCATCAAAAGATAGGTCAACAGCAGAGCGAGCAACAGATTCCACTTGAGGTCGTACCATGTATCCGCCAGCTTGTCAGCGGTACCAGCCAGCCGAACCTGATACGCACCACTCTGGAATCGCGGAGACTGCATCAGCACCTGACGAACTTTTTCGTCAACAGTTTTCATCGCCGTTTCGAGAGGGACTCCCGGAGCCGGCTTAAGCTGAATTGTGATGGACCGCGATCGTTCGATATGGTTAACCTGTTCCGGACCGCGGCTCAACACGACATCGGCCACAGATGACAGTCGAACCGTTTCTCCGGAGGGCGTTCGAATCGGCAGATTTTCGATGTCATGCGAATGGCTCGCATAGTCTGCATCGCCACAGATCACGAGATCGATTCGACGGCCCTCATGCCAATAATCTCCCGCAAATGCTCCATCGACGAGAGCATTCACGCCATAGCCGAGTGATTGCGAGGTGACTCCCAGCTCAGCAGCTTTTTCCAGTTTCGGAATGATGTGAAGTTCAGGACTTGAAAGATCAAGCCCCGGGATCGGACGCAGTTGATTGCCTTTGTGCATAGGGAACTCGGCCATGCAGAGTCCAAATGCTTTCTGCGCTTCTTCAACGAGGCCCTCCAGATCCGGACCGGTAATATCAATGTCGATGGTTCGTCCACCGCTCAGCCCGCTGTCAAACAAGCTGGACTGACTGACGATAGGAATGACTCCAGGCTGTGACCCTGCCGCTTTGGCAAGGATCGGAATCAATTCGGCCGCGCGAAGTTCGTCAACGGCTTTGGCTCCGAGAAACAACATGCGACCTCGAGCGACAAAGAAGAAGTCATTAATTCGCGGCGAACCTGGTGGCGCGTCCTCAGCCCAATACGGTGTCAGTTGTCGCTCGATGCCTTCACCCAGTTCGATCATTTTGTCGATGTTGTAGCCCGGTGGCGGCAGCAGGATCGCGATAATCAGATTGCGATTTCCTGTGGGCAGATATTCCGTATCTGGCCATAACAGAATACTGCTCCAGACTGATCCCAGGCAGAACAACACGACAACCAGCAGTCGCCAGAACCAACTGCCACGAGCCGACATCATCCTGCGCATCGCGCCGGCGAATAGTTCATTCATCCAGTGGCTGACTCGAACAAGTCCGAACAGTCCGGAGAAGCCATAGCTGGTATCATATTCCAGGCTGGCAGATTTCTGATTCTTCAGGAGCCAGCAGGCCGCCGCAGGAATCACGGTGACACTCACCAGCATTGAAATACCCACGGAGCATGCAATTGCAATCGAGATGTCTCTAAAGAGTTGTCCGGCCTGACCCTCGACAAAGATCACCGGAACGAACACCACGATCATCGCCAATGTGGCTGCAAGCACCGCTCCCCAGACTTCCTGGGTCCCCTGCAATGCGGCTTCGCGAGGTGACTTGCCCATCTGAAAGTGTCGATAAATGTTTTCGAGCACTGTGATGGCATTGTCGGCCACCATGCCCACCGCGAACGCCATCCCGGCAAGGCTGATAACGTTGATGCTTCGTCCGAAAATCTTCACGAACATAAACGTCGCGATCACGCTGATCGGAATCGACAAGCCAATGATGATTACCGAACGCACGCTCTTCAGAAACAGCAGCAGGATCAGGACCGCGAGCGCTCCGCCGGAATAAACATTGCTTTCAACGAGGGCCGTTGCCGAATCCAGGTACAAGGTCTGATCGTAGACCTGTTCCATATACAGGCCCTTGGTAGCCAGAATTCCAAGGTTCAGTTCCTCGCAGGCAATACGGAGGTTGTTACCGTAGATTCGAGTGCACTCACCGAGCTCAAGCAGAGTGATCTCCCCGTCTTTGTTCAGGTCCAGATCCTCGCGCGGCGGCCCCATGACTTGTTTGATGTTTGTATTCGGGGCCTGCTGAGCATTCACGGCCAGGGCATTGAGACCCATCTGACGCACGACACCGTCAGGTTTCTTGTACGCAACGCCAACGGTTGCCACATCACGAACTCGCACAGGTGAATTGTCACGGTTAACGATAATCGTGTCTTCGACCTGTTCGGGCGTCTGGAATTGTCCGAGTGTTCGAACGACATTCCGCTGCCGACCTTCGGGAATATCCCCGGCTGAGGTATTCTGGTTTTGTGCAATCAACGCCGTGCGGAGCTGATCGATGGTCACGCCAAAAGCTGCCAATCGAGTTGGATTCACTTCAACGCGGAACTCCTGTTCCTGGCCGCCGAACACATTCCCGTTGGCAACGCCCGGGACTCGCTCGAAGACTGCTTCAATGTACTCTTCGGCAAACTTTCGCATGAACGCGGGATTGTTGCGGCCCATCGTGAAAGTCTTCAGTACAGGATACTGATCGGCCAACAGATTCAGCTTGGGTAGATTGATTGGCTTCGTGCCCTCCATCAACGGGGCCAGCGGTTCCTTCAACGCGGGATCCTGAGCGATCAGGTTGTTGAGATCTTCGCGAGTGGGCGGGATAGGCTTCAGAATAAACCAGGCAATCGCGTTGACATTTGCATTGACTGTTGAAATCACCGGCTCTCGAGCATCGTCCGGATAATTGGGAACCTGATTGAGCTTCTCGGCGACTCTCGCACGAGCATCGGCGATATCGGTTCCGACTGCGAAACGCATGGTGATGGTTCCCATCGAGTCCGAGCTTTCGCTTTTAAACTCGTCCATTCCCTCCACGCTCTTAAGCTGTTCTTCCTGCTCATCAATGATCTCACGTTCCACCTCCTGAGCGCTGGCACCAGGCCAGAGTGTCGTAATCGTCAGCTCTGGTTCGGTAACGTCCGGCGTCAGCTGGACCGGCGTTGCGAGATACGCGATGACACCAAACAGAAGCGACAGAATCACTCCGACGGTGAGTTTCACCGGGTTCTCGATGGAGAATTTTATGAGGTCCATAGTTTATTCGTCGCTGTGGTAAGAGCTTGAGCCAGAATCAGCAGGGCGGTCGTGTTATTCCATGATCTGCACCGTCTGAAATGCTCGAAGCCGTTCCGCCCCTTCGGTCACTACCTGCTGGTTGGCCACGAGGCCTTCACCGATCACCTGAATCGAAGTGCCGGAACTGACACCAGTCGACACGAGCACCTGGCGAACGCTCGTCGGTTTACCCTCAGATGCCGGATTGATTACGTACACGAATGTTCCGCGCGAGGTTCGAACAAGTGAGTCCTTTGGCACCAAAACGGCATCAACATTCTGACCGCTGAACTTTGCTTCAGCCATCATGCCCTCACGAAGAGCAGGAGTCGGAGTTGTCGTCGACGTATCGATCTTGTTGTCGATCCGAATGATGACCGGGAAGCTGCGAGAGCCATCTTCCCAATTGCTTCTGGGAACAACGGACGCGACTTCACCTTCCCAGTCACTTGCGAGCCCGTTACGAGATCCGGTTCCCTGAATACCAAGAACTACCGGGCGGCCTGGCGTAATCTGATCGATGTACTGTTGATCAATCTGGACTGCAACTTCGACTTCATCCAGCTTTGCCAGTGTCAGTATCGGTGCTCCTTTGGAAAGCCATTGACCGATGTAGGTATGTTCCTCAACCACGAATCCATCAAATGGTGCTTTGGTCAGGCGTTTTTCACGTTCGGCCTTCAGGAAGGCGACGTGTTTTTCCTGAGCCTCAACTCTTGCCATGGCTTGCTGAACGGTTTCTTGTCGAGGGGCAGAAATTCTGGCCAGCACTGCGGCTGCCGCGAGTCGATTTTGTTCGGCCGAGTCGACATTGTCCTGAGCATCTTTGACCTCGGTAGGATTGGCTGCTCCGCGCTTACTCAGCGCTGTCATTTCATCCAGCCGTCGAGTCGCGTTGGCATACATCACCTCTGCGGCCTGCTTTCGAGCACGCGCTTCGTCCTGGTCCTCTTTACGGGGCGACTTTATCTCTTCCAGCTCTGCACGCCGTTCTGTCAGGATTGCTTCCTGTTCAGCAATATCCAGATCGGTTGACTCCATCCTGAGTTTGGAAAGCAACGTGCCCTTCGTAACAAACGCGCCGACTTCGAGTGGGAATTCCTCAACGATGCCGTCGGATCCTGATGCGACAATGCTTGAATGACGTGGTCTCACGTTGCCCAGGGCACGAAACTCAGGAGCGATATTCTCCTGTCGAATTACGGCCACTTTGACAAGGGCTGGTGGTGGTCCGATATTTCCAGTTGGCGGCGACCCCGCTTCGGTTTCAGCGGCGGATGTTTCTCCGGCAACCTGCATCGGTGACTGGGAACATCCGGCAGGGAGCAGGCAAAGGCCGGCCATCAATACGAAGACAAACCTATGCGGATTGAAATTTCTCATGTAATCTGGATCGGCAGGCAAGGGCGGGGCTATCTGAATTTGACTGTGCAGGGTAGCCGCATCTTACAGGTTGTTGCCAGAAAGTGTTTCTGGTTTCACCGATTTCCCTTGGGAGGGTGAGCTGCTATCAATATTTCAATGCCCGAAGATCGGGCGAATGATGCAATTTGGCATCATTCTGCGTGTTTGTTCACTTATCGCTTAATCCGCTTTTCTCAACTGCTCTGTTACGTCGCGGGCGACAGCAAAAATGACACCCTCTTCCGGAATGGATTTGGCTGTCCATTCGAATCTTCGCCAGGATCCGGACTCGGTCTGATATCGATTCTGAAACTGCACGACCGGACGACCTTCCAGCAGTTGTCCCATGACTGCGATTGTATCATCGCGATCATCCGGGTGAACGAAGTCAAGAAATGGCCGCGACAGCAGTGACTTTTCGTTGTAACCCAGAACTCGGGAGAAATTGGCATTTACTCGTCGAAAGTAACCATCGAGTCCGGCGATGCAGAACAGATCAAGACTCAGATCAAAGAATCGTTTCAGGTCCGTTTCTGCACGCTGCAACATGGACTCGAGGTACATCGTCAATTCTTTAGCCACAATGCCCGCATGAGCAGGGCGGAGGTCCACTTCGGGAGCAAGGCAGTTGCGAGCCAATCTGATCAGAACTCCATCAGCTTCGCATTCCGAAAGTTTCTGATACGTTAAACTCAGATCACCCTGTGCCGCGCGGAAGCAGACATCAATCAAACTTCGACCGCAATGAGGTGGATGCCCCGTCAGGATTTCACACAGAATTCCTCCAAGTCCAAATACATCCGAACGAACATCGGTGCACTGACCGCGTGCCTGTTCGGGAGACATGTAGGCCGGTGTCCCCCAGATGGTTCCGGCAGGAGCTCCGGCCCGAATCGTTTCGAAAGCCATTCGTTCGGATGCGCTGAGGATCGTGGATGATGATTTAAGTGCTCCAGTGATTGAAATGTCACAAAGCTCTGTTGAGGCTCGGGCCAGTCCCCAGTCCATGAGTTTCACCTCACCGAATTTACCGACCATGATATTGGACGGTTTGATGTCAAGATGAATGACTCCTCGTGAGTGGGTGTAGGAAAGAGTCTGGCAGACCTGTTCAAAAACTTTTAGCAAACGTGGAAGATCATCCTGCGTCGATTTGCGTTCGGCCAGCAATTCAGAGAGGGTCCGTCCCTGAACCAACTTCATGGCGAAGTACGGGCGTTGATCCCATGATAATCCGGTTTCATAAATTGGAATGATGCCCGGATGCTGTAGCCGACCAGTGATAAGTGCTTCGAGCGTGAACTGTTGATGATGAAGAAGTTTGCCTTTATGAACCTTTCGCAGCAACTTAACAGCAACACTTCGATCGAGTTCCGTGTCAGTTGCTTTGAGAATGATTCCCATACCTCCACGGGAGATCTCAGACTCAAGCCGGAATTTCCCTAGTTGCCGATTTGTCAGTTCAGACGAGTGTTCCTGATCCATGGCAGGACTTGCCGGGTTGATGGGAGCTGTCTTTTCAAGGCTCGCGATTTCAAGTTGGGCCAGCAGCTCCTCAGGAATATCAAACGGAAGTGCCTCGCCTTGTTCTCCGGATTCTTCCGACAGGAGAAAATGTTTTGCTGTTTTCTGACGGCGATCGCTGTTGTGCGAGTAGTCCGGCGTGTCCGTTGCACCCGGCGATGCTGAGAGATCATGTCTTCTCATTGCGGTCCGCCTTCGCTTAACTGCAGCGACGTTGCGAAGAGTCGGAAACAACGCACCGTTCACCACACACTGTCGCGTAACTTTGGAAGCAAGTGGCTTATCAACAGCCCGCCTCAAAGCTATCCACGGCATGATTACACCATTCGTTGGCCCGGAATTCAAGTCGCAGTCCACGAATCAGGACGACTCTGCTTGAGGAATTAAAGCACTTTGCGAACGGTGGACAGGCATCGATCAGCACCATGATGGCTTCAAAACTCAAACTCAAAGGCTTAAGCAGAGATGCAGCCGTTATTCGTGTTCGTTGAAGATGATCGCGATTTTTATTGTCTCCAGAGGGCACCGAATGAGGGAAACTATTCCTGGTTCACCAGTTCAGCGGCCATCTCCAGATGCTGTTCGATCTCTTCGTTAGGTCTTCTGCGTTGAGAAGGTGGTAGCAGAGGAGTGTACTTGTCGAGGAAGCCTTCGACAGCATCTCCGGGGATCGGCTTCGAATAAAGATAGCCCTGAGCATGCGTTGATCCCATTTCGAACAGCAGTCGTTGCTGTTCCGGAGTTTCAACACCTTCGGCAACAATATCCAGATTCAGACTCTGTGCCAGAGTGATGATCGTGCGGACGATTGCACGAGTTTCGCTGCATGTGTGCATATTTCGGACGAACGACTTGTCAATTTTCAACAGATCCAGAGGCAGTCGATGCAGGTAAGCGAGTGATGAATAGCCCGTTCCGAAGTCATCGATTCCGATGCGAATCCCGGCGTCGCGAAGTTCACTGATGACCTGTTCGACGAGTTCCGGATTTTGCATCAGAGTGCTCTCGGTCACTTCAATCCTCAGTATTCTGGGATCAATCCCCGCCCTTGCAACGGTCATCAGCAAATCGTTTCGGAACAGTGGCTGCCCGAACTCTCCTGATGAATAGTTGACGGTCACGCTGACAAGATCATCGGCCGCACGGTTACGATTCCATTCCTGAACCTGATCGCAAGCCATTTCAAGAACAATACGTCCGAGGCGACCGATGAGACCCAGAGACTCAATGACGGGCACGAAGACATCTGGCCCGATTCGTTCGCCCCGCGGATGTTTCCATCGACACAGGGCCTCGAATCCTTCAACTCTGCCAGTGGCGAGTCGAACGATAGGCTGGTACTCAAGGTAGAATTGATGACTCTTGATGGCCTGACGCAGATCGCATTCAAGTGCTAGTCTGGCAGAAGCAACTGTTTGCATCTCCGGATCAAAAATGCGATAGCCCCCTCGGCCACTCGTCTTGGCGTAGTACATGGCCGTGTCGGCTTCGCGGATAGCGTCTGCAGCTGATTTTTCGTCACCGCCACCATAAGCGATGCCGATGCTGACTCCGACGGCCACTTCGTGAACGCCTACGGCGAACGGCTCAGACAGGGCCGCGATGATGCGTTCTGCGACGATTTCAGCGTGAATAGGGTTCTGAAGGCAATGCAGAAGAACCGTAAATTCGTCACCACCATGTCGTGCGATGGACCACTTGGATTGATTTCGGGCGACGACATCCGTCTGCCGTAAACAGCTCTCCAGCTTTTTGGCAACGCTGCAAAGCAGCAGGTCGCCAGCGTCGTGGCCCAGGCTGTCATTCACAAGTTTAAAGTTATCGAGGTCCAGAAACAGGATGGCTGAGAAACCAAACGTTGCCCGATCCAGATGCAGCACTCGGTTCAATTGTTCCTCGAACAGAAGTCGATTTGGTAACCCCGTCAATACGTCGCGAACTTTAGCTGCAGTGACATCGGCCAGAGAACCTGCAAGGCGTCGAGGAATTCCATCGGCCTCTGACTGGACAACTCCGCTGCAAAGCATCCAGCGGAAGGTGCCATCGCGATGACGCATTCGAATTTCTGTTTCGAAACGCCCCAGTTCGAGGGAACTTCGGCTTCCGAGCAGTTCCGTAAACTGTTCTCGATCTTCGACGTGGATGCGCTCGAACCACGAATCGACAGAGGAATCCAGTTCGGTGTCGCTGTAGCCGAGCATCTCTTTCCATCGCGCGGAAAGAAAGATCTGGCGCTGGGCGACGTCCCAGTCCCAAAGTCCGATTCTGGAGCCTTGTGCCGCAAGTGCGTATCGCTCCTGACTGCGTTTCAGTTCAGACAGCGCGCGGCTGAGTTTGAGCTGTAGTGAGATTCGAGCCAGCGTAATCTGAGGGTCGAGTGGTTTCGTGAGGTAGTCGTTGGCTCCTTCCATGAAGGCTCGAACAACGGTTTCACCTCCAGCCTCGGCCGTCACCATAATGACCGGCAGCACACCGTCAGGATAACGTGAGCGAATCGTTTTCAGGACATCAAATCCGCTCATGCCGGACATGATAACATCCAGCAGGACGAGGTCTGGTAATTGGTCTTCCAGACGTTCCAGAGCAGCTTTGCCACTATCAGCAGTCAGAACGTCATGTCCATTGCCGGAAAGCATCCGACTCAGGATTTCTCGATTGATCCGCTCGTCATCAACCACTAACACCAGTGCGCGTTCATCTGGCAATGACAAGGCGCCATGCACGGGCGCTTTGTCCGCGGGTTTGGCAGTTGCTGGTTGTCTGGATAACTGCACGGGATCGTCCTGCTGAAGGGATCAGCTTATTGAGAATGAGGTGTTCAGCGATTTAAGAACAAGGCTATTCTGAAATCGAAATGATCTAATGTGACAAAGCCTAGGTCGCAAAATTTCAACGTGCATACGGAGAAGAACATTTTTGGGGCAATCACCTGCTGTCTATGTCGAAACATCATCCACAAACGACGCAGATCTTATGCTAATCGCTACAACCGATCCGGTGGATTCTTGTCGGATAATCCCGCTGAGCAGGTTTCAGTGCATGGTTCTCATCGAGAATCAGTGTCAGGCTGAACAAAAAAAGCTGCGATCAGCAAGTGTACAACAGATTTGTCAGGCGACGTCGCTTCGAGTGACATCAGAAATGCAAGAGGCGAGGTAGCCGTTCCCGGCTTGGTGAATAACCAATGCACGGATTCCGTCTGCTTTTTCATGGGCTTGCTTCACGGCGATCGGGTTCCTTTGATTTGAGGAGTGGCTTCCATGTTGAACTTGATGAGGCAAAGCGGGCTCTGCCTCGACTTAAAGAAGAGAACAATGCACACCTCGAGCAAATCGAGCAGATGGCATCGTCTTTCCAGAATGCCTGAATGAATTCCTGACCTACGCAGACCTGTAGCGGGCGTTTCGAAGTTTTGGGATTGGGTAAATCAGGAGGATTGGCCTGAAAAGCGGAGAATCGTCGCGAACCTTGAATGCATTTCGTGTCGACAGTTGAATTCAGGACGAAGACTTGGCACCATTCGCCGCCGTCAGCACTGAACGAGGCTTTTTTATCGTGCTGGGTTGGCATCAGCAGCGAGAGTGGCGAAATTGGCAGACGCGCTGGATTTAGGATCCTGTGCCTTAAACGGCGTGGGGGTTCAACTCCCCCCTCTCGCATTT
>JBIIIF010000082.1:0-24341 GCA_044235005.1 Planctomycetaceae bacterium
GGCAATGAGTCGCTCTTCCGCTGTCAGCTTTTCAAGATCCATTGTGTTGCCTCCGTGTCTTTTAGAACCAGAAGTCACCACAATAACCTAAACTACCCATTCGCGCAATCGTTCGCGACTACACCCTCTAATCAGGGCGTTGCACGTGCAGAGGTTCGCGACACGTCCTCCACCACCAACTGATCCGCTCGATTTAACAAACTCTTCCGAAGGCGAACAACCAGACCGGCCGAGCCTGTGCCGTCATACGTCCACATTTCTCGCATCACTTTGGCAGACCCAAATCGCGAAATGCGTTCCGGTTGACCCAGCGTCTGGACCACTTGCTGAGCTGTCATGCCTTTAACAACACGCCCATCTCGAATCGCAATCTGAATATCGTCTTTCGGCAACGTTTCCATCTGCTGCGTTGTCAGCCATTTCCCATTCAAGTGTTCCCAACCGAGCACCTTCAGGCGATCTGCAATCTGAACAGCATCGCCGGGAGATTCCACCGCGGCGATGGCCCACGCCGACTTCAGGAGATCAATGCCTTTCTGCTGATGAGCAGGATTCTTCCATTGCTCAAAAACAAACAGGTATTCATCCGCAACTCGCAGCACGCCCGCCAATTCCAATATTCCAAATCGCTTTTCCTGAGCGGCCAACCAGTCCGCAATGATCGCGGCTTGCCCATCACTGCGTTTGAGCCCGTTCAACAACTCCAGCAACTGCTGCATCTCACGACGCGACAGTTCGGAAACCCTCCCCAGCCGATAATCGACTTCACGCTGTTCAAACGTGGCGGCCATCGCAATTTCTTCGGGCAGCTCATCCCGCACAAGCCCCGCAAGTTCTAAACCATTACTACCATCGGGCTTCAACATTGCCTGAAGCTGCTCACCACGAACCGTTCGATACAACAGACGATGCAGCATCTCGCGATCTCGAACATTTCCCTCGTCGTAGAGCTTAACCGCGTCCTTTGGAAAACCCTGTCTGAGCCGATCCGGGATCTCCATCTCCGGCTTTTCCCATCCGCTCAATTTCCGGACACTCGTCACGAGCTCCGAAGACTCCGTTTGAGCCTTCCACTGCATCAGCAGAATCTCGTACCCGATCGCCTGCAGCAACGTGCTATTGACTTTCTGTGCCTTCGCGACCTCAACAACTTTCGCCAATTGCGGCACATTGCCGGACGCCAGTTGTCTCATCAACTGCACAGACCGGAGGCGAATGTCTTCAATCACTGACAAGAGAGCATCATCATCATAGAACTCAGCAATCTCTGCAAAGTCATCGGCCAACCGCAACAACGCATCCGGCTGGTCTTTGGGCACAGCCTCAACACGTTTTGCCAACCTCTCCAAATCTGTTTCTCGGATGGTCAACTCGCTGACCAGAAAAGCCATCCGCTGACCATTCACCGCAAACTTTCCCGTCATATCCATACGCTGTCGCTCACGCATGCGATCGGGAAGACGAATATTACCAGAAAGGCGAAAGTCAACCTCCAGTTTTTCAACTCGAAATGACTCTCCAATTCGTCCGTTAAACCGGCCTTCAAAATTTAGCTTTCGGCCCTCGTCCGCCAGCTTCCTCCACTGAGGCTTCAACTTCAAAACCTCAGGAACAGACATCGTTTGCCCAACGGCGACAGAACCAGGTAACAGCACCATCAAGGCCGCAAGAAGAACGATTTTTCCGTTCATTGGATGGCACCTTCCCCGGCCTTTTCGTCGCCTTCAGCAGGCAACGTGCTGTCAATTACGGAGTCCTGAACTGACCTGACGATCTTTGACTGGTTTTCCAGCACAGCAGGCAATGACGTGGATGTCTTTAAATCAAATCCTAGCTGCTCCGCATGGAACTCGGTGGTGACCAGGGTGCATGACGAACCGTCCAGCACTATCTCCCATCGGCGATTGGCGGGAGTCGGTGGCCGACATTCACGAACACAGGCCGTAAACAAAACGTTGGGTTCGCCACTATCAATGACGCAACCCGACAGCACGGATGAAGACACGAAGACGTCGATCGCGGTGTCTTGAATGATGAGTGGAAAATCCAGTTGAAAAGCAGTTTCCCCTGCGGTCCGACGTTTCAAAACCAGTTCGAAAACAAAACACTGTCCCTGAAGTCCTTCTGCGACATTGCCAGCCCTGGCAACATCCAGCGAACCGTCGTTCCGAATCACATTATTGAACTGTGAAACAAGATCCATTGAAGTCAGTTGTTGCACCGCTTCTGTCTGACGAAGAAGTGACTCCGCAACTCGAGATTCTTCATCCGTACGACTTAACGTCTTCGCAGCTTTAACCGCCAGAGTTAATGACTCGCTGAGCGTATTCAGATCCTTTTGCTTGAGCGCTGTCTCGGCACGGTCCATTTCCAGCCGCCAGACTTTGCGTGCCTGTTCAAGTTTCCGCTGATGAATCGTCCAGAACCCGGTGGAACACAGAATCACAAATCCTGCCAAAGCAAGAACTCGTGTCGGAGAAAACACTCGCCTCGGTCGAGTAGCAAAACTCGGCCGAGGAACCTGGACCAGCGGTATCGCGGCAGCCGGTTCCTGAGCGAGGACATCAGAAGAACCGCCAGATGAGGAAACTTCTTCGCCGGTTGAGCGTTTCGACTTTCGCCCCTTCGGCTTCAGATCAACGGCGGCTCCATAATCGCGCAGCCCCTCGGTCCTCTGTGGCTTCCTGACAGATCGCGACTCCTGCGATTCGCCTGATTCCGGAGTTGGATCTCCTCTAACAAGATCTCGAACGACCGTCCCGACGCGTTCCAGAACGGGACCATCAACGACTTCACTGCGGATCCGTCTGGTTGTCGGATAAACGTTAACAGGCAGCACGTAAATGCTGCTTTGGCACGCCGAACAAACTGCAATTTGATAACTCGTTCTGCGAATTCCCGTCACTCGATGCCCACAGTCACAGGGCAGTTCAAACGGAACCGGAACGGATTCGGGGGCCGAGCCGAACAGTCTGGATTTCGCTTTCGCGAGTTTTGCAAGCAGGCTGGACATGACGCCCCTGAATCAAAGATACCAACATTTACGCGTCGCCATTGTGACGGTCTACATTCAGGATTTCCACTCGAAATGAAATCCTGATTCGACGCGCACCCGCCCGGAATCGATACCATGTTTTGCTTAACAAAGCTTGTATGGTAATAATATCAACTTCCCGCCTCATTTGTGCCTGCAAACTTCGGAGTGAAAATGCTGCACCAACTCTGTCAACTTCTCATACTTGCTGCCGCCGGCCTGTTGACTCAGGAAAGCTCCGACGCCGATCAGAAACTGCATGCAGAAGCTCAGCAGATTCTCGCGTTGCCAGCCGCTGAGCAGGATCTGATTCGACTGGTGCAGATCGACTTGTCGCTCTCCAACGAGAAGGATCCAGCCAGCCTCGAAACCTGTCGCACAATTCTGCGAACCCTCGCCGTTTCAGAAAATGAAACTGCCATGGAACATGTTCGTGCGATCTTTGAAAACGATCCGGAACGCCGCGGTCTGGCCGCGTGGGCTCTTAGCCAATCCACCACGTTGCGTCCGGCCGATTTGCAGGACTGGCGTTACATGGTTCGATCGCTCAACGTCGTCTCCGGTGACGATGCGGCCTCGGTGATGAAAGCGTTAATGCGTTTTCGAGTTCGTGCGAACAAACCTCAATGGGTCCGTCAGGTCATTTTGATCGGCCTGCAGATGACTCCCGAGCAGCAGCCTGCAGCCATCAGCCTGCTGAAACATTGGACGACAATGCCAAAGGGAAAAGACAACTGGAAACTGTCAGACTATCAGGCATGGTTCGCCAAAGAACACTCTGATCATCCTGAAGCAATGCTGCCTGTTGATTCCACGACGCGCAAGTGGACCCTGAGCAGCCTGCAGACTGAAATTCAGAACCTGGAGCCAACGCCTGACATGGTGGCCGCCGGGGAGAAAGTTTACGAAAAAGCCGGTTGCCAGAAATGCCATCGCCGCAGCCAACTGGGACAGGCATTCGGTCCCGACCTGACGTCACTCGGATGGCGTCGGCAAAAGAAAGAAATCCTGCATGCCATCCTGTTTCCGTCTCATGATCTCAACGAAGAATATCCATCTGTCACGGTCGTTCTTAAAGACGGACGGACTCTGAACGGCGTTCTCTCTTCAGGCGCAGAAGGCATGATGAGTGTTGTTTCGAACACGGCCGTTCGAGAAGAATTCCCGCGGACAGAGATTGAAAAGATAGTCAATCAAAAGATCTCAAATATGCCCGAAGGGACTTTGGAACCACTGACGATGGACGAAATAAAAGCCCTCTTCGCCTACCTGACATCTGTCGACGGCGTACTCAAACCACACGGGGACGAACTGGAGTAATACAGAAACGATTTCGCAATCCCCAATTCACGCGTAGCTTTAGCTTCAGCCGAATAAACGCCAGCCTTGCATGGTTCGCCAGCTATTTCCCGCAAAGGCCGCTGCATGAGAACTGTTGTTTTGGTTCTGTTGCTGACAAGCACAACGTTCGCTGATGAGCCGTTGCTGTTTAATCGCGACATACGGCCGATTCTTGCCGAGCACTGCTGGAACTGCCACGGTCCTGATGCCGCGGCTCGCCAATCAAATCTGCGACTCGACACATTCAACGATGCCATACTTCCTGCAGAATCCGGGTTGCACGCTATCGTGCCGAAGAAACCGCAGGACAGCGAGCTTATCAAACGCATTAACTCCAGCGACGCAACATTGCGTATGCCGCCGGATTCCGTTCAAAAGCCACTAACCACCGCTCAAATTGGTATCCTCGAACGATGGATTTCCGAAGGGGCAAAGTTCCAGAAGCACTGGTCGTTTGAACCAATCGCGCCGCCAGTAGTTCCCCACAGCCCGGAACTCAGATCGCTTCTGGATTCCTCATCGGCCGTCAATCCCATCGATGCCTATGTTGCCGACTCGCTGGCTAAACGACAGTTGAAATTCTCTCCCGAAGCGTCTCGTGAAACTCTGCTGCGGAGAGTAACTTTCGATCTGACTGGACTGCCTCCGACAGCGCAGGATCTCGCTCGAACTGACGAGTCCTATGAAGAAGTTGTCCATCGACTTCTTCGCTCTCCACACTTTGGCGAGCATATGGCCGTTGAATGGCTGGACGCCGCACGCTACGCCGACACCAACGGCTACTTCAGTGACAAGCCGCGACAAATATGGCTCTGGCGTGACTGGGTGATTCGGGCTTACAACGACAACATGCCATTCGATCAGTTTACGACCGAACAACTGGCGGGCGATCTCCTGCCCACGCCGACAGTTCAACAGCGTATCGCGACGGGCTTCAACCGCAATCACGTTTCGAACAATGAAACGGGTATCATAGACGAAGAGTTTCGCACCGAGTACGTCGTTGATCGCGTCGATACGACGATGACAACATGGCTTGGTCTCACAGTCGGATGTGCTCAGTGTCATGATCACAAGTACGACCCCATTTCTCAGCAGGAGTTCTATCAGCTCTTTGCATTCTTCAATAATGTGCCGGAGAAAGGTCTGATCGTCACGGATGATCCTCCTCCCGTGATGAAGGTCTCCAGTCCGGAGCAGGACGCGGAACTGGTGAGATTGTCACAAGCGACGTCAAACGCAGCTCAGGCGTTTGAACCTGTCCGAATGAAACTCGCCACTGAAATCTCTCCGTGGGAAACCACCGCTCGCCAGTCGATTCCACTCCCGCCACAACAAGGCCTCATTCTGCATGAAGCCTTCAACAACGGTCTTCAGCCAGAAACTCAGGCGATCGGCACAACGCTGACGTATCAAACCGGTATTCGAGATCAAGCCGCGTTGTTCGACGCGACACAACATGCCTCGCGAGACATCAAGCACTTTAACACAGACGGCCCATGGACGATCGGTCTCTGGTTGCTGCCCGATAACTCTCTCAGTTGCCCACTGTCAAAAATTGAACCGGAAGGTGATCGAACCGGCCTCGAAGTGCTTTGGCAGAAAGGTCGAGTTAATGTCAACCTTGTCGCGAGATGGGGAACCGACGCTATTGAAGTTACGTCGATCACTCCGGCGAAAGCAGGGCAGTGGCATCATGTCGCGATCACCTATGACGGCTCAAAATCAGCGGCCGGGCTGAAACTCTTTCTGGACGGACACCCACTGGACCTCCGAATTGATCGCGACTCTCTGAAGAGCAGCGTTCAAAATGATCGACCATTGCTGATCGGCCGCAGAGATTCCGGGCTGGGCTATTATGGCCAAATGGATGAACTTCGCATCCTGCAACAATCTCTCAATCCGCAGGCGATTGACGACTGGTATCATGGCGATCAGATCCACGGAATCCTCGAACGACCATCTGACACTCGCAGCGCACGCGACTCGGAAACCCTGATGGATTTCTATATCGCGCGTCACACGGATGAGAAGACTCGTGCCGCCAGAAGCCACGTCAAAGAAGCACTGGAAACAGAAATCCGCTTTCGCAATTCGATTCCTTCCACGTTGGTGATGGAAGAGATGCCGCAACCTCGCGAAACTCATGTGCTGATTCGAGGACAATACGATCAGCCCGGTGAGAAGGTCGAAGCAGGAACTCCCACGGCGTTGTCAGCATGGCCTGGATCGGCACCAAAGAATCGACTTGGTCTCGCGAAATGGCTGATGGATCCCGCCAATCCGTTAACCGCGCGAGTCGCCGTGAATCGGCTTTGGAAGCAGTGCTTCGGAGAAGGGTTGGTCCGCACAGCTAATGATTTTGGCAGTCAGGGAGAACCCCCGACTCATCCCGAACTGCTGGATTGGCTGGCCGCAACTTATCGTGATAAGGGATGGAACACAAAAGATCTGCTGCGACTAATCGTGACTTCTCGAACCTATCGGCAATCGTCTGACCTTCGCAGTAACCCGTCAACAGCTCACGACCTGCAGAACCGACTGCTGTCTCGCAATTCAGCCTTTCGTATGTCGGCGGAGATGATTCGCGATCAGGCCCTCGCCGCATCCAGCCTCCTGCGGCCACAGATTGGTGGTCCCAGCGTAAAGCCTTATCAGCCCGGTGGTCTCTGGGAAGAGGTCTCTTACAACGCGGAGGATTCCTATGAAGAGTCCACCGACGATGGTCTCTGGAGACGAAGCCTCTACACCTACCTCAAACGACAAGTACCACCACCATCGTTGCTGGCATTCGATGGTACGCCGCGAGAAAAATGCACGGTGCAGCGAGCTCGTACGAACACGCCGATTCAGGCCCTGATCCTGCTCAACGATCCGACGTATCTGGAAGCTGCTCGCATGCTGGCAAACAGCGTTCTTCTGACCAAAACATCGGATGAAGAACGTCTCGTCGAGATCTTCCGACGCATCCTCAGCCGCAACCCGGAACCTCGTGAATCAACTCTTCTGCTCGATCTGCTAAAACGTCAACGCGATCGTTTCCAAACTGATCCTGCAGCGGCTGATAAGCTTCTTCAGGTTGGCGCGAGTCGACATGATGACTCTCTCGCACCGACTGAGCTGGCAGCGTGGACGATGACAGCTCACACAATCCTGAATCTTGATGAGGCGATCACGCGCAGATGAACCAGCCTTCTCCTCGCCGCCACTTTCTGACTCAGTCCGGAATCAGCCTCGGTTCCATGGCTCTGAGCTCATTGCTTTCCGCCACTGAACAATCGCATGTCGCATTATCTTCAGCTCTGACGCTGCCGGTTCGCGCAAAGCGAATCATCTACCTGTTTATGCACGGCGGTCCTTCCCAACTGGATCTGTTCGACCACAAGCCCGAGCTTCGCCAACAACATGGTGAAGAGTTGCCCGCTTCTGTTCGCGGCGATCAGCGACTCACCGGGATGACCAGCGGTCAGAAATCGCTTCCGGTCACGTCCTCAGCATTTCGATTTCACCAACGTGGCGACTCCGGCGCATGGGTGAGTGAAATCCTGCCAGAGACGGCAAAGATCACCGACGAACTCTGCATCATTCCGTCGATGCACACCGAAGCGATCAACCATGATCCAGCCGCGATGTTACTGCAGACAGGGCATCAGCAACCAGGCCGCCCCAGTTTCGGAGCATGGACCAGCTATGGACTGGGCACAGAAAACAGCAACCTGCCGGCCTTCGTCGTTCTGCTGTCCCACGGCAGTGCAGCTCGACCAGCCGATCCGCTGTATGCTCGACTGTGGGGGCCAGGATTTCTTCCGTCCAGCCATCAGGGGACCGCATTTCGCTCGGGAGGAGATCCAGTCCTCTACCTGTCCAATCCACCCGGAGTCAGCTCGGAATCACGGCGAGATCAGCTCAACGTTCTGTCGGCACTGAATTCCGCTCGATCAAACATCACGGGTGATCCTGAAACGGAAACTCGCATCGCACAGTATGAACTGGCATTTCGCATGCAGACGTCGGTGCCGGAACTCGTCGAGATGAACGACGAATCAGAGTCCACGTTCGCAGCTTATGGCCCAGCCGCGAGGCAACCGGGAACTTTCGCAAGACATTGCCTGCTGGCTCGCCGAATGGCCGAACGCGGAGTTCGCTTCATTCAACTTTATCATCGAGGCTGGGACCAGCATTACAATCTGCCCAGCGATATTCGGCTACAGGCTCGCGATGTTGATCAGCCAGCGGCCGCGCTGATCAGAGATCTGCGACAACGCGGATTGCTGGATGAGACACTCGTAATCTGGGGCGGTGAATTCGGGCGAACGACATACACTCAGGGCAAACTTGAACCGAACAATTACGGCCGCGATCACCATGGACGATGCTTCACGATGTGGTTAGCTGGCGGCGGTATTCGTCCGGGGCTCGTTTACGGAAAGACCGACGACTACTGCTACAACGTCGTCGAGAATCCCGTGCATGTTCACGACCTGAATGCAACACTGCTGCACCAGATGGGGATCGACCACACTCGACTGACCCATCGCTTTCAGGGTCGAGACTACCGCCTGACGGACGTCTATGGAAACGTCGTTCAAGGCATTATTCAGTAGCGATCACGGCAGCTTGTAAGGCACGACGGCTCGACCTGCAGATGATGCGGCCGGACTCCACGGCTTTTCGAAAGATCGCACAACCAATTCCGGCCCTGAACCTGACGGTTCAAGAATCATCAGCGCCGTCGCGTTCAGCGCAGGATCAGATTGCGATGCCTGAGCCACACCTTCGGCCGGTAACACAACGGACTGTTTCGCTACGGTCACAACAGCAACCAGAATTGTCCAGCTCCGACCGTTAAGATCTGCCTGATATTGGCCACAGAGAAGCTCCGGAGTCTCATCCGAAAGTAACAGTCCGGAAAAGCCCTTTGCGGACATCTCCTTCTCGGCCGCCAGTTTTACGGCCGACCATTCCAAAGGCTTTGACTCAGCCGCTGGCGAACTCGCCGCGGCAGCCGGAGCTTCATCAAAAAATCCGATATCCGGCACAACGATGTTTTCATCCAGTGACTGAGCTTTCTTCAGATCTTCAGCCGCCAGTTTCTTTTCTCCACGCTTATAGCGAGCAACCCCACGATTCATCCAGGCCGGCGCGAGGTCGGGTGTTATCTCAATCGCTTTGGTATAATCCTGCTCGGCTTCTTCGTAGCGTCTCTGAGCCAGATACACTCCGGCTCGCTGATACCAGTTGGCCGAATCCTTCGGTTCGAGTTCCAGAGCCTTCGCATAGTCGGCCAGCGCCGTTTCGTAGTCCTCGAGGTCAACGTGGCAGAGACCTCGATTTCGATACGCCAGGGCTCCCTGAGGATCGAGGTCGACAAGTCGAGTAAACTCGACGGCGGCTTCCTTGAATCGTTCCATCTTGGCAAGAACGACCGCTTTATTGTTGAGCGCATCGGTTCGCTCGCTGTCCAGAATCAGACATTCGTTGTAGTCGTTCAGAGCCTTTTCAAGCACATCCAGATTCTCATAAGCCACCCCACGCTGATATCGCGCTTCAGGATCTTTGGGAGTCGCATCGACGACCTCATTGAGTAGCGGAATCGCTTCTGCGGCCTGCTCACGTTCCATCAAAATACGAGCACGCTCCAGCTTGACCTCGGGAGAATCGGGCGAACCCCCGCACCCAACAGAAAAGACCGCCAATAACATCCACGACGGCCAGGTTTGACTTTTAAGGTTTGAACACATGGCAAAGTATTCTGTTAACAAGTGCCCGGTAAAGATTCGATTTGGGAGTTCATCGTAGTGGACGAGGCTACAAGTCCCGTTGTAAGACCAGAGCCCACAGGACTCGTAGCATCGTCCACTACCCCAATTCTGGTTTGGACAACGTACTGTCACGAGAGCTGGAGGATTCAGTAACATCACACATAGACTGCAATCGGCAGCGGATGTCCCGCAAGGAGGCCGGCAAATCAAGCACCTCAACACGAGGAACAGCATCGAGTCCTGCAAACTGACTCTGCTGTGAGGACGCTGCCAGAACCAGAATCGGCAGGTCCGTAAGATCTGCAACGTCGGCCGCAAAGTCGACAACACTCGACGGCACCAGTTGTGTTGTGTTGATCACGACCGCAGAAATCCGATAACGGCTGATTACATCAAGACCGCTATTCAGATCAGAAACGATACGACACGGCACCTGATGCTCGCGAAGATAACGCCGCAAGGTCGAACGATCATTCACCACAGCCGCCACGACACAAACCTCTGAGGGTGTCGACATATGGTTCGACGCGGCAGAAGCTGTCGCCTCGGAAGTCACCGGATCCAGCGGCAATCCAGCGGTCTCAGAAATCATCGTCGGCACTGCAGTCTCGATCGCCTCTGCAGCACCAACTCCGGAGTGCAGATTCGCGGCTTCCAGGGGAGGAACCAGAGACACATCACCTCGGCCACGGATCCATCGAACAAACAACGTCATCCGATGTCGCCAAAGATCAGGATCCGAAAAAGCAAGGTAAGCAAACGCCATAATCAGGCCAAAGGTCCACATCCCCAAAAAGGCGCCGATTCCCACATGCATTAACACGCCCATAAACAACATCAGGGGTCGAAACTTTGGATTCCAGACCAGCACAATAAAGAAGATTTCCCACGCAATCGTCACATGTGCAATCAGGAATGGCAGCCACGGTACCCAGGCCATCCAGGTTAAATCCATGGTCTGATACTCTTCATTGGCAATGACTCGCCACAACGCTTCGCCCGTCCACCAGCTCGGCCCCTTCAGCTTGGCAAAGCCCGCCCAGAAATAGATGGCACACAGATGCAACTGGATCAGTCGCATAGCGACTCGAGCCGAAGCGAATTTGCGCGGAGCATCAACCAATCCCTTCCGACTCAACCACCATCGACGAATCAGTGAATCAATTGATACAGCCGCTCCGGATGGCCCGACGCTCAGATACAGGCAAAGCATTCCCAGGATCTGATCGAAGCCGAAATTCGCGATTGGAACTCGTTGCGAGTAAGAGATTGTTATCAGGAACGACAGGATCGAAGTCACGCGAGTCGCGAAGCCGAGGCAGAACATCGCGCTGATCACGAGACAAGCAATGTGCATCTGCCAAAGATACTGGTCGCCGGTCCACAGCCAGAAAGAAAAGATCGGCCGATTAACGTAAAGCGTTTTCACCGCACTCAGCGGCTGCAACCCGTTGTCGCCAAAAAACGCCTCCAGGTCCAGCGTCCAGACGGCAAGGTTATAGAACAGCATCCATCCGCCCAGCAGACGGATAATGCCCAACATGAACGGATCGGCCGGCTCAAACCAGAACTTATGCCAGGCTTCCAGACATCCATTGACGTATTGACGCAACCAGACAACGCCACTGGACCGCAGCAGCTCACGAGCCTGCAACATGATGATGTCCTCAGAAGCTCTGCGCAACAGATGATTGTTGAGAAGCCTCCGTGGAAAAATCAAACGCTCCTATCGTCTCAACCTGAAACGTCTCCGGATCATCCAGCTTGCCACCGGCCTGAATTCGCAGAATCGATGATGGCTCATGACTGATTCGATTCAACGTGATCGACGACGAATCATGTAACGCCGAAAAGTGTCGAGCGTAGGCCTTCTGGATCTCAGCCTGAGTCTCATCATCAAACGCCCAAAGATTCTCTGCCAACATGAAATAGCGATGGTAGAGCAGCCGAGGATGAATCGAAAGATTCGGGAATCGCCCCACCACAGGCGCGTCACCCGGACGAGAAACAGCATAAGAAATCAGTGTGCTCGCACCAGGATCGGGAGCAAAATAGTGATAGCCGTGATTCAGGAACAGCAGCTCGTTGTACGGCAGGGCGAGACGGTAACCGTCCATCAGCAATGGCGATGCAGGCGGCATCGCGGCCGGAGAAATGAACACGGCGAACACATGGAAGCCCAACATCAGGCTTACAACAAGGTATCCGCATTTCTTCAACAGCTTCAACATGTCCGGACACCAGACACCTCTCATCAATCCTCCAGATCAGCGCCGTCCTTTTCAGGACGACAATCGATCGTTTGAAGGGACAAGAGTCTCCAAAAAAACTGCATTCCGTACGATCTCGTACGGAATGCAATCGATATCAAAAGTACTCAGAGCAACGACCCGTCAGTCTGAGCCTGTCGGCAACCTCCGTCAACGATTATTGTCAGAGGTCCGTCCGTTCTCAGTGACCGGCTGAACCACAAGAGCTGTGAGACACTGTGCCGTTTGAGCCACAGTCAGCCTGAGCACCGTGTGAGCCGTATGATCCGTAAGAACCATGTGACGCAGCAGCCTTGCGAGCTGCTCGGCGAGCCTTACGAGAGCCGTAAGAACCGCATGATGCGTCGGTGCCTACTGAACCTGCTGATGCATGTGATTCACCAGCAGAACCGCAGGATGTGTAAGATACATGAGTTCCCTGTGAACCACATGATGCGTAGGAACCGCAGGAATCATTTGCTGGTTCGCACTGAACTGAGCCGTATGAACCGCAAGATCCGTGTGAGCGCTTACCAGCTTCTGCAGAGCCAGTCAAAACGACAGCACCCAGCGCCAGAAGAGCAAAACTACCGAATACCTTCTTCATTACCAACCTCCCGTTTGTTGAATTGCAGCGAGAATGTGCTGCTGCCTTCGACGCTCCATGCAGAACGTCACGCGACACGACTCGAAAGACTAGGGGAGATGAGGCCAGCTGTCAAGCAGAGAGGACTGGGAAGAATGTGTTGCCTTTTTCCATTTTCAATTGTGGGATGTGCACACAAGTTACGCACACCAGAGAAGAACAGAAGAGGCCATCAGTTGTTTTCTCGCAGTCCCTCCAGATGTCCCAGATTCTTTACCGGGGCAAAGATGCTGAGAACCTCAGAGAGTAATTCCTGATCCAGAGGCTCCGACAACCACTGAGCCCAATTGCGAATGTTCACTGGATTCGCGCTGCCCGCGACCGTTGTCGCAATGTCTGGATATGCACAGGAAAACTGCACGGCCAGTTTCGCAATATCCACCCCACGCTTTGCACAATGCGCAGCCGCTGCTCTTGCCGCAGCTTTCACATTCTCCGGCTCCTTCAGCCAGGCCGGCAGCGGTGCATTCGTCAATAGACGAGCCGAAAACGGACCGGCGTTCATCACGCCCACGCCTTTCGCTTTCAGATACGGAACCGTCTCATCGACAAATCGAGTGTTCTGGAGTGTGTACTGGTTGTACGACAACACACAGTCCAAATCGATCTGGTCACAGATGAATCGAAAGATCTTCTGAGGATATCCGCTGAAGCCGATGAACCGAACTTTTCCGGCCTGCTGAATCTTTCGCAGCGCAGGGATCGTTTCATCCACGATCTGCTGCATCGGGACAAATTCAATGTCATGGCACAGGATGATATCCAGATGATCGGTGCCTAAACGGTGGAGACTGACATCGACGCTCTCAGCCACTCGCTTCGCGCTGAAATCAAAATGCCCCAGATCATACCGACCCAACTTTGTACACAGCGTGTAACTGTCTCTCGGCACACCTCGCAAAGCAATGCCCAGCAGAACCTCGCTCATGCCACGTCCATAGAACGGTGACGTGTCGATGAAGTTCAACCCACAGTCCAGCGCGACGCGGACACTGTTTAGCGCCTCATCCAACTGGACACTGCGAAACTCCTGCCCCAGTGAGGAAGCTCCAAAACTCAATACAGGCAACTCAAGCCCGGTCTTTCCAAGTACACGCTTTTCCACAGCATTGTCACCATCAAGAGAAGTGTGAGCACCCAACAAACGAACTAACCGATAAACAGCGGCTTCATGTGACGATCAAAGATATTCTCCGTCACCTGTTTGCCGACTATCTCTTCGTTCTTCTTCAAAAGATCCGTGTACCGCGCACCAGCCTTGGCCGCAACCTTAAACGACACATGCAGCAACTGACGCACGTGAGCATTGAACTGAGGATGCCCCGGGATATGTCGCAGTGCACTTGCCAATTGCGGCCCTGACCAGCCATTCACCGTTTCAGCACTTGGCAACTGAGCACGATCGATATCAATCACGCTGGCATACGGCGCACACAGTTCATCCACGTGCTCCAGAGCATATGCGTAGATTTCTTTTGCCAACGCGAGCCCGTCACCGCCGGCTTCAGCCAGTCCTATCAATTCCTCAAGCCAGGTTGTTCCGGCTGTTTTCAGATGCAGGCCAGCCCCGGTCCTTTGCAATGCTCTTCGGATAATCGGATAGAGGCTGAATTTATCACTTCCGCTGTGAACACTGAGTTTCAGATTCGATGGCAGACCGTACGTCTTTACAGCGTGGGCGATCACAGCCAAATCGTCGTTAAACTCTTTTTCGAACTGAACAAGATCTCCGACATAATCAACGCCCTTGTTGAAACGCCCGGTAAACTTCGGAGCGATGGTCTGCAGGCGAACTTTCTCGTCGGCAAGTGCCGTCAGAATGATCAGCAATTCCGGAGGCGTCTGAGGTGCATCGGTTTCATCCATGGAAACCTCCGCGATGATGTTCGCCTCGCCTTTTGCTTCCGCGATGTAGCGATAAATTCGACCGGCGTCCTGAACAGCCAACAAATACTTGGCGGCAACTCGTTCCACATCAGCAGCCGTGATAACCAGCGGCGACGATACTCCGCTGATATTCAGAGTCCCAATCAACTCCGGATGCCGTGCAACAAACGCGGTAACATCTTTCTCAGCCGCGGGCTTGCCAATCGAATCGGCAACATCAATCGTGAAGAAATCGGAACAGCTCATAAACCGGTCGACTGTCTTCAACTGGATATGATCCGCATCGACATGCCAGCCACCAGTCCAGCCCAACTCTCTCACGGCTGCTTGTCCGGCGTCATAAACGCTCTGTGGTTCAGACCCGATAAAGGTGTGTTCGCGATTCGATTTGTTCCAGACCGGAGCCACCTCGATGCCATGCTTGGCGAGCATCTGAAACGCTCGCAGCTGAGATTTCGCCTGATGAGCAAACCGATCGCCAACACCAAATGAGAACCGTTCCAAAACCAACATGAGCCAAAGATCTCCACACACAAAAATGAAAAGTAACCAAGGGCTAACACCGGGCAGCCGATATTACAAATTTCCCCACCGGGTTTACCCCGGTGGTTTACGGGCCTTTGCACCACACATCTCACACCTGATGTTGAAACGGAAGTAGTGCAAAAGCCTATATCCACCGGGATAAACCCGGTGGCGGAGTTTATATTGAGCTGTTTACCGCCCAGCCGAAGGCGCCGGCCTTTACCACACAGCCGGCGCCTCCGGCTGGGCGGTAAACGATTGAAACAATAACCCCCACTGGCTCAAGTCACATCAGCCGTTGACCATTCGCCATTAATTCGACGCCACACGCCGCCGGGGTTCTTGTTCTGCAGCACTGATGGAAGTCGATGAGGTCGAACTGCATCGTAAGACTGCAGCATGCCAAAACGCGTCACAGACGCTGGAACGCCAACAGCCGTAAATCCAGGGTGACCGGTCGCCGGAAATGGTCCACCGTGGTTCATCGCTGCACTGACGGCAACACCCGTCGGCATCTTGTCATTCAACAGTCGACCGACTTTTGTCCGCAACACTTTCTCGATCAGTACGTAATCGGCGTCATCGCTGCCAACCGTGTCGCTGTAGATACCACCGGTCAGATTGCCTTCCAGCAATTCGCCGATCTCAACCATCTGCTCGACAGAATCAGCCACAACAAACAGCGATCCGTTTCCGAACGCTTCGGTCTGGAACACATGCGGATTCGCCAGGAACTGCCGACCGGAAACTCGCATCAGAGTATTCTGGAAGCAAACTCCTTTTCCGCCGCCTGGCTGACCACCGGTCACCAGCGAAGCACCAGCGTCCAGAATCGTCCGCACGCCTTTTCCGAAACTTTCACGCACACCAGCGGACAACATCGTACCGACCGCGGCCTTCGAGAATCGTTCAGCCGCGGCAGCAATAATGCCTTCGCCCAGTTCGTCCGCCGGAACAATCACCAGTCCCGGATTCGTACAGAACTGGCCGGTCGCCATCAGGCAACTGCCCGTGAACTCGTCCGCAATAGCTGGTGTTCGTTCCTTCAAGGCTCCCTTCAGCACAAACACAGGATTGATACTCGAAAGCTCAAGGTAAATTGGCTTCCCAGCCGCATCGGCCGCTGCCTTTAATTTCAGCCCGGTATGCCGAGCACCCGTATATCCGACGGCACCGATTCTCTCATCGGAAACCAGCTTGATGCCATCTTCATGACTGGTTCGATAAATCAACTGAACAAGCCCGTTAGGCATCCCGGTCGCCTTGATCGCTTCCAGAGCCGCTTCGGCGAAAATCCGAGTCGTCTCGGGATGACATGGATGCCCCTTCGCGATCACAGGATTCCCCGCCGCGATGGCTGCCGCAAAATCTCCACCGGCAATGCCGTTATACGCGTACGGAAAGTTGTTAGGCCCAAATACCACGACCGGTCCGATCGCGCCAAACATGGATCGAATATTCGCAGCCGTATCAATCGTCGGGACTCGCCACGATTCAGTGCGAGCCGAATTCGCTGCCTGGCGTAGCTGATTGGTTGTTCGAGGAAGCTCACCATCCTTCAGTCGTGGCGACTTCGCCAAACCAGTTTCCGCATGAGCCGTCTCGACCAACAACTCCGCCCGCGCCTCGATCGCGTTTGCATAGGCTTCGAGAAACTCAGCAAAGCGAGTCCCCGGCCAGCCACGCATTTCGCGAGACGTCTCAGCCGCCACGTTGATCACGGCATCAATCTCATCCCACGGGCTGACAGGAAAAACACCCGGCAGAGTTTCCTCAGTGGTCGGATTCACCGCCTGAAACGTCGTCGTCCCCTGGCTTTTAATCCACTGTCCGTTACAAAGAATTGAATGCACTGTACTAGTCACGATTTTGAACCTTTCTTGTCCGGGCTTCGCCCTTGTTGTGTGCCGATATTTTTAGCTGCGAATCATTAAGCGGAACGACCCGGGGGCTAACGCCCGACGGCCGATGACACGAAGTTCCCCAACGGGTTTACCCCGGTGGTTTACGGGCCTTTGCACCACTCATCTCAAACCTGATATTGGAACTGAAGTAGTGCAAAAGCCTGTTTCCAACAGGATAAACCCGGTGGCGGAGCTTGTCTGAAACCCAATGAAACGCCCAACTCCAAAAAACAACAACCACTTCCGATGAAGCTTTGGGGGCGTTTCAAGAATTCTGACATTTGCTCAGGATAGCACAGTCAACCACCATCTTGCACCGTGCCCAAACCGCAGTATCAGCGGTCAGCAATAGCGGGGCAACCATGGAGCAGGCGATTTCGAACGCCGTTCCGGCCGAATCACGTCTCCGTCAGCCGGTAAAGATGCTCTCCGGCTTTTCGAACCAGAAGGATTCCCTCATCTTCTCGATTGGCGAATGACTCCACGTCAATCGATGCAGGATCTCGGTAACCAAGATTAATCCGTTCACAAACTTCGCGAGGAATCTGTGATGCGACCGTGACCTGAACTCGAGGTCGCTCGATGCCGTTTTCGAAGGTTCCGGTCCCGCGAACGTGGGTTGAATGCGCCAGAACTCCCCATGGCATGTCGCGGAATTTTTCCCACTGCTTCGTGAAGTAATCGCGAACATGGTAACCAATGCGTTCGATGTTAGCCCCATGAGTGATCGAGATCTCTTTCATGTGCGGAGCGTAAATGATCAACTCGCCGCCATCAGCAACGACCGGCTCCAGCTTGTACATGCATTTCCCGGCGACCCACAGTTCATCGTACATCTCCGGGGCACAGGACAGCACTTGACGATACGGTTTCGCATGCCGTTTGATATGCACCTGCCCAGACAGATTCGAAGCACCTCGCCAGGCTTCTTCCGGCGTCCCGTAAAACATGCCATACGGAGTCGCATCGGTGGATACGACAAACGCAAGACATCGACGTTCGGCCTTGATCAGTTTGGCTGCTCGATCCACAACGCGACGCACAGGAGTATCCTGGACTCCAATAATGCCCACGTTCGTGATCAGAGCCCCAAGCCAATGGAAGAAGTTAAGCAGTTCCGGCCCGGAGATACCCGGAAAGAAATACTTGTTGCCGCCGCTGAAGCCAACGACCTCATGAGGAAACACAGGGCCGACGACGAGGGCCACGTCGTAGTCGAGGATCCGGCGATTGATCTGCACCGGCACTTCCATCGATAAGACGCCCTCGGAAATTTCACGAGTCTCAGCCTCGGTCAACACGCCAATCGTAGCCAGCTCCGCCGGGTTATCCCACGCATGATTGAACAGTCCCACGTCATCGCACGGATCGCTGTCCGCAATCCCCAGCATGGACCGAATCTTCTGCTGCGGCATCGGCGGATGCGTTCCCAACGCCACCAAAACGTCGAGCGATTTCGTGACGGGCCTCAGCATCGATCGTAACGCCGGGAACAGCACCGGCAGGGGAGCCGTGCGAGTATTATCGGGAACAATTAACAATACGCGCTTATCGCGAAAATCACTGACAGGAACATTCTGATGCAGCCAGGCTCGCATCTGATCGGCGTTCAATGTGGGAAGAGGAGTGCTCATAAGTGGCTTTCGTGTGACGCGATTTGAATCAGCATACGTCTTTATGTTGCGACTGACGAAAAGTCGCGCATTGTGACGAAGTCTGCCGGCTATTTCCATGATCCCGACCCGCGCCAGGAATACCCCAAATCCGCCGCTGGGCCATTGCCACGGTTGCCCGCGTTGTGGCCGGTCTTTGACCGAGCCACCTCCCGCGACCGTCAGGTCTCCCTTTCCTCCAAGCTGCTAGAAATCGCGGCGAGAAATATAAACGCAGCCCAGGGCAAGCATCACGGTGATGAACGCAATATTGCTCCACAACGAAACGCTCAAATCAAACGTGATGCGGTTTTGGTTGAGGTCATCAGAGCCACCGGCCGAACGTCCTTCCGGGTCTCCGGAAATCTCGACGGACTTCCTTCCCGTTACCAGATACTTCACGATATTGTCGACTTCGGAAGGTTTTGGCAGCAGCAAATACAGCGGCCGAACGACATAGTCATAGGCCTGATGCGGCCATTCTGTGAGCCCCTGAAATGCCTTTTCCGAATCTGATTCAGGGGACGCATAGACGAAGATCGAACGTCGTCCGTTCGCCAGCAAAAGTTTTCCCTGCTCATCAAATCGGATCGCAGAAACAGAACCATTTTCGCGAGGCGTCCAGTCGAGAAACTTACGAGTCTTCCCGTTAAGGCTCAGCAGGTTACCGCCGTGTGTCATCACGACACCCCACGCGCCATCCGACGAGAACTCAGCAGACTTCGGTACGTCGCCCGCTGTCAGCGATGTTTGCTCCAGTGTCTCCAGAGTCTTCGCATTCAGAAGTTGTACGACACCGTCAGCCATGGCGCACAGAACTAGTTCGCCACCAGCGGCAATCGTTGCCGCCTGCTTCTTTTCGAAGTCACGGGTTGCCCCCGCGATATAAACGCCATCTTCGCGTCGATTCAAAGTGGCTAACGTTCCGTTGTCCCAGTACACCAACTGATCATTGGAGATGTTAAACGCCACGGCTGCGTCGGCTCGCTGCGGCTTCATCGGGGTTTCGGTCAGCGCTTGAAATGCCTGCGAAGGACGAGCCATCGGCCAGGGAATCGAAAGCTGCTTTAAGAACGCCTGAGTTTTCCGAACCTGTTCAGAGACACCTTTGAATTGATAAACCGATCGAATCCCAGGCAGAATCACATCCCCATTTTTGTTCATGAAGACCGCAAAAACAGGCTCGGGAGTGACAGATTCAACCTCACGCAAATACCCGTTCTCTTTGTCCGCACTGATCAACGTCGCGGCCGACGCACCAGCAAATCGTGACATCTCCGACTGCAGCGCCAGAATCCGATCGCCCGTCGCGCTGGCTACGATTCGCGGACGAACTCCGCTGTAACGAAGACTTTGCAGCAACTGCATCAAGTTGTTGCCTCGCCCATCATCACAGATTCGCACCCAGTCCGATTTCTCCGGATCCCAACGCCGAAACTTCTTCGCGCCGTCGACGACAAAGACCTCTGAACCTGCCGATGTCACTTCCACTAACTGTTGAGTCTGAAGATAGCCGTTGGTCATGAAGGCATAAACCCCGCCCGTGGTTGTGACAACAACCCAGAACACCACAACGACAATCAATGCAACTGTTGGGTTTCTCCAGACAGCCCCGGCCAGTGCGGAGACCGAAAAGTAAACCGCGAACAGGAAGACATAGAGCGGAATGCAGAGCAACAGCTCGGGACGCCACAGCCCGAAACGCGTCCACAGCAACAGCCAGATACCTGTGACCAGAACTCCGGCACACAATGTCGTAAACGCACAGCCGCCGATAAACTTGGTGACGAACAAAACCGTTCGACTCACTGGTTTACTAAGCAGCAGCGAAATCTCACCAGGCTCAAAAGTTCGAGGAATAATCGACGCAGTCACAATCAGCGAACTAAAAATCCCGAAGAACCCCAGAAAGATCGACAGGATGACAATGATTGTCTGATCGATTAGTTGAGAAGACTGGCTCGGCGCGCCCTGTAAAGGTCCGAACAACACCATAGTGCCGTACGACAGAGACAACGACATTTCCTCTTCAACCACAAGACTCTGACTGAACGCCGCAGCGAGACGTTTCAGGTTTCGGGAGGCTCGCGTGTCGGCAATCATGTCGCCAGGATCGGCCGCTCGCAGCGACTCATCCAGTTCGACCGAGGCCCAACTTTCAGGATGATAAAACTCCGGCAGCGGCAGCAGTTTGTTCACCAGATCAAGCACTCTCGCCTGAACTCTGACAGGACGAGGCCCATTAGGACCACCCGTCGGCGGCTGCACAGCCGGAGGATTCAGATAGCTATCTATTTGTTTTCTTTGATCATCCTTCAGCAACGTCCAGAGATGAGCGGCCGGCGTCCTCGGCGTCTTAGGTCCATCTGCCAGCGTTTGCAGGAACAATTGCGTATCGACCAGCTCAAAGGGGCGCAATTGAGTACTGGGGGCACTCGTAAAGGACAACGGCGCCAGCGCAAGCAACACGACGACAATCGCAATCAAGGCGATCAATAAGACTCGTGAGGCCGCTGCTTCGCGAAACGAATCTTTCAGAATGGCAAAGACAGCCTTCATACTTCGGTTCCTCCCACAATCCCGATGAAGACTTCTTCCAGAGTTTGCTCCTTACGAGCCAGCCGCCAAATACTGACACCCGCCTGTCGCAAAGCATCGACGACAAGATCAAGTTCAGCCTGCTTCGGAATTCGAACCTCCAGTTCATAAGCACCCGGAGCAACGACTCGCAGTTTCGATCCCGGATGCTGATCAGCAACGCGGCGAACGGCCGCTTCATCACCCGTCACCTGCATCTGCACAGGGGCGTCCGCAAGGGCTGCGGTCAATTCTCTAACACTGCCAGTCTTCAACAGCTGTCCGTGATTCAGAATCGCAACGCTGGAGCAGATCAGTTCGATTTCCTGCAGCAAATGACTGTTCAGAAAAATGCTGTGGCCCTGATCGGCCAGTTGTTTGAGCACATCACGAATTTCGCGACGCCCAACCGGGTCGACTCCGTCCGTCGGCTCATCCAGCACGATCAAGTCTGGCCGATGCAGCATCGCCTGAGCCAAACCCAGCCGTTGAAGCATCCCCTTTGAATAGCCGGACACGCGTTCTTTTTCTCTACCTCGCAGTCCGACAACTTCCAGCAGCTTCATTCGCTCCGCACGAATCGCACTCATCGACATGCCGCTCAGACTACCGTAGTACTCCAGCGCGGTGAGAGCTGTCAGGTGCCGAGGAATACGATGATTCTCCGGCAGGTATCCAATTCTGCGTCGAGCTTCCATCGAGCCGGCGGCATGCCCCAGAACGGTGGCATTGCCGCCGGACTTGCGAATGATCCCCAGCAGAATTTTGATCAACGTCGTCTTGCCGGCTCCATTCGGCCCCAGCAACCCGTAGATCTCCCCGCGAGGAACCTGCAGAGAAACATCATTCAGCGCTGTGAATGAATTTCTGCCCCAAAATCCCCGGCGATAGGTCTTACTGACCTTCGCGGTTTCAATGACCAGTTCAGCCGATAGACTCATACGTTGTGATTCTTTGCTCGCACTTTTTCCACGATCGCGCTGGCTTCACGAGCCGCCTTCGTGATCTCATCCCAGCGTTCCGAGTCGATCGTGTCTTTCTTCGCCAGCCACGAGCCACCCACTGCCAACACGTCGGGATCTCGCAGATAACTTTCAAGGTTTGCCGTAGTGACTCCGCCCAGAGGAATATACTTTAGTCCAAGGTGAGCATACGGAGCCCTGATGGCACTCAACATGCTCAGGCCACCACTCTGTTCCGCAGGGAAGAACTTGAGCTCTCGACAACCCGCGTGAACAGCCATATCAATATCGGTCGGAGTCACAACGCCGGGAGCAAACGGAAGCCCCAGCTCGATGGCTCGACGAATCACCACAGGATTCGTCCCCGGGGAAACCGCAAACGCAGCACCGGCGTTCAGGACCTGATCGACTTGTTCGGGAATAATGATCGTGCCTGCTCCGGCCATCATCTCAGGTACTTCGCTGGTGATGGCTGATAAGCATTCCAGAGCAGCCGAGGTTCTCAGCGTTAACTCCATGATGCTGACTCCACCCGCCAGCAGCGCGCGAGCCACCTTGACGGCTCGACGGGGATCATCGACAACCAGAACAGCTATGACGCCGGTCTGATGCATACGTTCAAGAGCTTGTACTGAGAATTGCGATTGCATGGCTCTACTTCGCCCATCAAGCGACATTATTAGAGGGAAGAGCAGGGATGTTCGAATCCACATAACGGCACGAGGATTCGACAAGATTTGCCAAGATTAGCAGAACAGGGCGGGAAGGCGAACAGTCAGGCAAGACATGCGTTCAGCAGGCGGCCATTGCGAAACTCCGTAGCGGATTGCACACAGCATTCGACTTGCCGCAGCAATCCTTTTCAAAAGGTCTCTATGTCAGATTTCTGATTAGACGAAAAACGCTATACAGGGACGGTATTCTCATCGCAGAATGGCAACACCGAAATCCTTCGGGGGCGGTAGTGGAAACGAAGGCCTGGTTGTCAAAACCAAGGATCGCTCGAATGTCGACTCAACGATGAGCTCGTTATGATGATGCCGGACGAGTCATGCAGACTCTAACAGCATAGAAAACGGAATGAGGCACACATGGCAATCGGAATCAGTCCGTTGGTAGACTTTGCGTTCAAGCTGATGCTGGGAAGTCCTGATCATTCCGGAATCACGATCCACTTTCTTAACTCGATTCTGGTCAGTCAGCCACGGATCACTCAGGTGAAATTTCAAAACCCGTTCCTTGATAAAGAATCGGATGACGACAAGTTATCTGTCCTCGACATTCTCGCCACCGACGAATATGGGCGGCAACTGAACATCGAAATGCAGACTTCGCTGCCGGCCGGGATGACTCAGCGGCTGACCTACTATGTTTCGGCGCTGTATGTGGGCCAATTGAGTGAGGGTCAGCGATACTCCAGACTTCGCCCGGCGATCAGCATCTGTGTGCTTTCGCAGTCAATGTTTTCAGTGCCTCCTGCGCTGCATTTGGACTTTCGGCTTCGAGAAGCGTCGACAAACCTTGCTCTGACGGACGATTTGCAAATCCATCTTTTGCAGTTGAATCATCTTCAGGTGACCGCGGAGAATGTATATGATGCGACGCCAGCGGAACGCTGGGCCTATTTTCTGCGAAATGCGGATAAACTCACGCCTGCAGAAATCCGCCGCCTGTTTCCCGATCAGGAATTTTCCGAAGCTGCCGGAGTGCTCGAAATGATCTCCAAAACCCCCGAACAACTGATGGCCTACAACGCTCGCCTAAAACTCCAGCGCGATGAAGCGGCCAGGATGGAACAGGCA
>JBIIIF010000083.1:0-24213 GCA_044235005.1 Planctomycetaceae bacterium
CCAACATAACGTACGTTACTCATGGACCAGTGCTCCCGATTATGGCTCTGAGGTTTCGAAAAGTGTGATAGCTCTCCGAAAGCTTAACCCACGTTTCTCGTGACCACTGGTCCTTCCATTTTGTCTATAAAACACTCAGATTCAATAAGTGCGTTGCCGTGGATCCTGCACCTCAGTTCGCTCGGTCTATAAGTTCAGCAGAGGATTACCGGATGAAAACAGCATTGCACACCATCAGCTATTCCGGTTCATGGGGACAGGCGAAGTTGCCGCTGGAAGAGATTGTCCAGCGAGCGTCAATGCTGGGGTATGACGGAATAATGCTGGCTGGCAAGCGACCTCATGCTTCGTTGCTGGACATGACACCTGACGCGAGACGGGAACTTCGCAGTCGGATGGCTGACGCAAAGATAGAGATGTCCTGTCTGGCCGGATATACAAACTTCACAGCCGATGCAGAACACGCGGAGGTGCCTCATCGCGAGATGCAGATTCATTACGTGACCGAGTTGTGCCGATTGGCCGTCGAGCTTGGTGGCCAGATCGTGCGAATCTTTACAGGCTATGAGCATCCGTTGCTGCCATATTCGAAAGCCTGGGACCTGACCGTCAGCGCGGTTAAGGAATGTGCTCGTCGCGCTGCTGATGTCGGAGCAATTATCGCAGTGCAGAACCATCATGATCTGGCGGCGCACTCGGATGCGTTCTTGTTGTTTCTGAAGGCTGTTGATGAATCGAACTGCCGAGCGGCGTTTGATGCGTGGTCTCCGGCTCTGCAGAGTGACGACTATTTGGCGGCGGCGAAGAAACTGGCACCGCTGACGGTTCATACAACGATCGCCGACTACGTCCGAGTGCCCCGGTTTCGTTATCAGCCTGATCTGGTGAATTATCGCCGCGAGGATGACTACATTCAGGCGGTGCCAATGGGCGAGGGGTTTATCGACTATCGAGGTTTTCTGAAGGCGTTATGTGAACACGGTTTCGATGGCTGCGTGGCCTACGAGATGTGTTCTCCGCTCCGCGATGGAAACAGCCTGGACGTGCTGGATCAGTATGCGAGGAAGTTTGTAGAGTTTATGAAGCAGACGACAGCAAGCTAGATCGAAGTCAAGGACTGGCGAAAGATGATGAGGTCTTTGCTATGGCTTTCCAATCGCAAACAGGTGTTGCTCGCCCCTGATATAAATTCGCCCGTTTGCAATGGCGGGGGAGGACCATGTGTATTCGCCCAGTTCATTTCGGGAGACGACGTTGAGTTTGTCACCTGGCTTGACGACTGACGTGATGCCATCATCGGCCGTAAAGTAGACCAGACCGTTAGCTGTCAGCAGTGATGCGCTGTAGTGCTTGCCGAGGCGATCCTGCCAGAGACGTTTTCCGGTCGCTGTTTCAAAACAATTGACCGTGCCTCGATCGTCAGCGACAAACAGATAAGGGCCAGTCAGCACGGGTGACGGGACGTAGCATTTGGCTTCGTCTGATTGCCATCGCACATGAGATGTCGTCACGTCGCCGGATCCGTCCGGACTGATGGCCATGACATGATGCGTCGGGTAGCCGGCCGTCAGATAAAAGCCTTGTTCGTCGGCGACCATAGACGAAACAAATTGTTCCGTGGGTCCTTCAATCTTCCAGACTTCCTGCCCGGTTCGTGGATCGAGACTCACCACCTGTTTGCTGCCGGACATCACCATTTGAGTTCGGCCCGCGATGTCGCGAATGATGGGCGTGCAGTAACTGCGGATCTTGTGTTCTCGCGGTGTCTTCCAGACCGTTTTGCCGTTTGAGCGATCCAGTGCAACGACATACGAGTCACCATCATGATCACCGTTGACGATCAGAAGGTTTTCGAAAATCACCGGAGAGCTGCAGAATCCATGAGCGCTGATGAAGTCACCGATCGTGACATGCCAGAGTTCATTGCCACTGAAATCAAAAGCGGCCACGAGGATTTGACCTGGGGTGACGTTTCGTTCGCTACCGACATTGGGGGCAGGAATTTCATGGCCATCAACGGTCAAAAACGAAACATAGACCGCCTTGCCATCAGTTGCTGGAGTTCCGGAAGCGTAGCTGTTCAACTGGTGTTTGGTTTCCAGCTTTGATTTGGCCACCATCTTTTGCCACAGCATCTCACCGTTGGCTTGATCCAGGCATGTCAGAATTCTTTCGCCTGTGGCTTCGTCGCAGCCGCTCAGAAAGATGCGATTATTCCAGATGACTGGTGACGCGTGACCGGTTCCTCGCAGTTTCGACTTCCAGACGATGTTCTCCCCGGTTTTTCCATCCCAGACGGTTGGAACATCGGTCTCAACGGACGTACCGTCGCCTCGAGGGCCTCGCCAGCATGGCCAGTTTTCTGCCATGGCGGCGGAAAAAGGCAGTTGACTGATCAACATCAGCAGGAGCAATCGAAGACGGCCGGACCTGGGAAGGGCAGGGTGGTGATAGCCAGCATTCGCCTCAGCGGGGTGCTGCTCAGCGATTTCCGGGAAGACACGCGGGAGTTTCGAAGTCATCGCAAGGCAGCTTTCTTTGGCTGAATTCTAAGACGGGTCTTCGCCCCGGTAGTTTTCGCTCAGTTTAGAGTTCTCTCACAATGGCCGGTAGCGGCAATCGACTACGGAATCGTTCCGGATCTTCAGAAACCCGGTTCTCCCTGTGGGTTTGAGGGCAGTCGCAATCCTGAGTGGTTGAAGCGGTTTCGATGTTGTGTTACCGTCCTGGTTGTCGTGAATGAAGGTTCCAGACGTCCACAAGGTTCAGGAAAAACGAAGAACAGCAATGCACAAAGTTACCCTTTTGCCAGGTGATGGTGTTGGCCCGGAGATCGCTGAAGCAACACGAAAGTGCGTTGAAGCTACCGGAGTTAAGATTCAGTGGGACGTGCAGGAATGCGGCATTGAAGTCATTGAAGCCAAGGGTGGCGTGCCAGCCAGCGTTCTTGAATCCATTCGCGCCAACGGGGTCGCTCTGAAGGCTCCAATTACAACGCCAATTGGAAAAGGCTTCCGCAGCGTCAACGTTTATCTGCGACAGGAACTGGGGTTGTACGCATGTGTTCGTCCCTGCAAGACCTACAAAGGGGTCCGGACGTTCTTCGAATCCTGCAACGTGGATTTGGTGATTGTTCGTGAAAACACGGAAGACCTTTACGCCGGCGTTGAGTTCAAAGCGGGTGAAGCCGTCACCGAGAAATTGATCGGTCAGATCAACGAAGTGGCTTCCGGCAAGAAGATCACGACCGGCCTGAAGACGACAGGCGTCAGCATTAAGCCGATGTCCATCGAAGGGACGACTCGTATTGCTGACTATGCATTCAAGTATGCAGTGGATCATAAACGCAAGTCTGTGACATCCATCTCGAAGGCGAACATCATGAAGTTCACCGATGGACTGTGGTATGACGTCACCCGTGCTGTGGCCAATGCCTATCATGCAAAACATGAATGGGCCGAGTTGGCAAAGAATGTCGCTCCATCTCCGGATGCAAATGCTGGCAAGCTGAACGCGGGCAACATTACTTACATGGAGCGTCTGATCGACAACATGTGTATGCAGCTCGTCCAGAAGCCGGAGCAGTACGATGTTCTGGTGATGGGAAATCTCTACGGTGACATTCTCAGCGACCTTTGTGCCGGACTTGTTGGCGGCCTTGGTGTTGCTCCTGGTGCAAACATCGGAGTCGACGGAGCCATCTTCGAAGCGACTCACGGCAGTGCTCCGAAGTACAAGGGCCTGAATAAGGTTAATCCAACCGCATTGATTCTTTCCGCGAAGCTGATGCTGGAGCATCTCGGCGAAGCCAAGGCGGCTGCGAAACTGGAACAGGCCGTTGCAGAAATTATCGAAGAAGGAAAAGATGTCACGTACGACATGAAAGCCGATCGGAACGATCCGACCGCGGTTGGAACTCAGGAGATGGCAGAAGCCATCTGTCGCCGAATTCAACAGCTCTGATGCACAATTCAGAAAGCCCGGTCTTTAAACGACCGGGCTTTTTTTCTGCCCTGTTATTCTTTGCGAGATCAATGAGCTTCGGTTTTGGGGGCTTCTGCCGGAGCCGTTGCTGCTTCGAACACTTCGCACTCAGGATGCGTCTCTCTCCAGTTCGTCCAGAACTCTGCGGGTGACGTTTTTCTCCACATGGCCAGAGCTTTGCCAACATGTGAGTAAAACGTGTAATTCTGATCGATCACCGACTGTGGAGTCTCGTTGACGTTGTTAATCAGCCAGTCCGCCGCCTTCAGAATCTGTTCGCGTGGCGGGTGAAGTTCCGGCGGCGCGATGGACAGCCATTCCAGATGATGGCCCGTCGCGATGACTCGCTTATAGCCTTTTTCCTTTGGATCGGCTTTGGCTTCCGCCTCGGCGCCGTCTGTCCAGTTTGCTGGCCACGAACCATCCGGACTCTGTGATGCAATGATCATGTCCCGGCTGGTCTTCAGATAGTCCATAATCTGACTTTGTGTTTCAGCGGTGATCAGATCTCCGCCGTATTGTTCGTTCAGGCGAAGCAGAAGCATCAGCGAGTACACTCGATGTGTCCCCAGACAAACGCCATCGCGTTTATGGTTTCGCATCAATCGCTCGGCGACCATGTCAAATGTGATTCTTCGACCCTCACCGTTGTGCCATACGTTGGATTTTTGAGGAGCCAGCCAAAGCGTAAATGCCATGGCCGACCACTCTGTTTCGCGTTCATCCAGATGAAAATCGCGCAGGGCTTCCGACAGGACATCACGCACCTGGAGAGCTCTTGCGGTTGTGAACACCGGAGCATCGAGCGGTAAGCCTGATTCGGTGATCGCGGCCAGGGTATGATCGTGATGAACCGAGCTGGAAGAGTCTTCGCCCCAGCGAACATGAACGCCGTCCGGGGTAAGCTCCATCAACGGCGGATTGTTCTTGCCCCACGAGTCCATGTACTTTGCGGTGTCTGTCAGGAAGTCACTCATCTGAGGCCCGGAGATCGCGTCGGGATTTTTGAACTCGATCGACGACCCCCATGTTCGTAATGCGTGCTCGACGAGATTGGGACGCAGATGACTGCGACTGAAACGCGGCACGATCTTTTTCAGGACCCCAGCCAGCTCTTCATCCGACACGACCTCTGCATCGTCGTAAAACGGAGCCACGGTGGCCAGCTTGGAGTCGCGAAGGTTTACATCCAAAGCGAATGCTCGATGAGTGACCTTGGCGATGACTTCCTGCTGGCGAACTCCGGGAATGCAGAACCACGACGCGGCGAACGCACTGCCAAAGGCCAGTTGTACGGTCAGCCACGTTCGCAGTGAGACTTTTCGGCGTGAGTTTCGAACGATATTCATGTCAGATCCTGCGCACACTTTGGAATACGATGATCAGTGGGATCGGAAGTCACGTTGAGTCGGGCAATCATGCCGAGCGTTCGCGTGAAAGGTCAGATCGGGTTATTTCTCACGAAAACGGCACCCTGTCGGTCTTCGTATTGAGCCTTCCATTCCGTGCTTTCCTTGAACCGTTTCAGCAGGGCTGGCTGACGATCCTTGTCGACGACCGCAAGATTAATTCCGTATTCGTTCATGAGGCCGTCCCAGTCGGAAGGGCCGTTGATAATCCGGATATAATCGTTCCAGACTTGCACCGGGGTCACATGCACATGCAGGTTCACCATCGGTTCCAGTGACTTAGGGCCCCGATTCATCACGTACCCGGCCCACTCAGCCGGCACGAACGCGATGCCTCGCGGAACGCTTTCCATGGAATCCAGGAATGCGACAGTCGCCAGCGGCGTTTCAGCGGAGACCAGTCGATTGGCATCAGGAATGCGACCGTGGACCAATTGAATCCCGAACGGAGTCAGAGCAAACAGAATCCATAGGATGCCACCGTTGACCAAAGTCATCAGGCCGGTGCCTTTGGCTGGCTGAGGATTCTGCAGCCACTTTGTTGTTTGTCGCATTCCCGCAATCAGATGTGTCCCGGTGATGATTGCGGCCAGAGGAGCCCACCAATTGAGCATTCGAGCAGACCAGGCTGCGAACAGCCCTGTCGCGACAAAGGCCAGCATCTCTCCGCACTGCATTCGTCGAGGACTCAGTTTGATAGCGAAGATTGCCAGCAATGCCGCGGCGGCCGCAGATTGTCCTTGAGCTGTTCGCAGTGTCAGTGCATCCCATTCGAACATGGATTCGATATTTGGATTGCCAGCGACATTCATGACTTCGGGATAGACGCCAATCCCCGCTGGGTTCAGCAGGACAGCGGCTGCACAGAGTTGAGTCAGGAGAATGGTGCGATGAAGTTCTCGATCCAACAGGGCGACTCGCAATGATTTCGAGATCGCAAGCACATCGCCAAAGCGACCAATTCCTGCAAATCCCATCAGCAGCAGACCCATTGAAAACGAGCCATGAACATTGGCCCAAAGAGCAAACATAATCGGCAGACCGATCCAGGAGGCTCGATTGTGCTTATTGCGTCCCAACATCCAGGCCCCGATCACACAGTAGAAGACCACTCCGGCAAGCTGAGGTCGGATCACCAGCAGTTGATCAAGGTTGACCTTAAAGAAGATGCCCGCTGCCAGGATACCGCCCAGCGTTGATTTGCTCATCTTGACGGTTCGGTATGCGACCAATGCCAGACTCAACGCAATCATGAGAGCATAGACAAACTGAAGAGAGGTCAACCCGAAACGTGCGTTCAGGGTGGCCAATCCTACCTGAGCCAGCCAGGGAATATTGACCATGGAAACGCCACGGCAGAGCCGTATCAGAGGTTCCGTCGACGAGACCACACCAGTTTTCAGAATCTGATCCCCGTAGTTCAGGTGATCCCACAGATCGGTGTGCCACAGAGGTCGACTGGCCATCACAATGAAGACCAGACCGATCAGAGTCGTAAAGACAACCGAGGAAGGTGTACATCGCATCCATTCCGGAGTCTTGTCTTCCAGAACTCGGGCATCCGGGAGTTCAGGCGCGGGAAGTGGTTGCGGAGCAGGTGACATTTCCGGCTTTTCTGCGACGACGGACATACTCTTTCCTCAGCGCTTCGTGGCGCAAGATCGGGCTTGATGTTGCGAAAAGTCTACATCACGTCGAATCGTGCCCGAGACACCATCTTTTTCATGGCGCGACAGCAGAGGAACATCCAGGGGGAGTTTTCTGATTGAAGCGAAACGTTCGATTGTGTGGGCAGGTGCGATTGTGTCGGGTGTTTCGTGAATAGAGGATTGACCCCTTGACCAGAACCGTTGTCTGGTCAAGATTTCCCGACCGGTGACTGATACTGACGCCTGATCAAATCTCCGAGCGAACTGCACAGTTCCGGACAGACAAATATCCTGCCCGGTAGTTTGAGTTCGTCGAAGAGTGACTGAGGAGAAACGATGCGAGAGATTTCCGATATGGGTTGGCGAGTATCTCCGGCAGATGTTGAGCGAATCGTTCCGTTTGAGCTGCTGCTGGACCGGATGGCTGAAAGTCGTCAGGCCGACTGGATTCAGCATCGTCGCGCACTACATACGAGGCCGGAGCCAAGCGGGCAGGAACGCGAAACGACCGCGCATATTGTGGCTCGCCTGAAAGAACTGGGGATCTCGGGACGGGTTCCGGACCGTGGTGTCGGAGTGATCGCCGATCTGGTTCTGGGTTCGCCGGCGGCTAATGCTCCGCTGATTGCGGTCCGTGCGGATATTGATGCGTTACGCATGCAGGATCGCAAGACGACTCCGTATGCGTCGGCCTGTTCGGGACTTGCCCATGCCTGTGGCCACGATGTTCATACGACGATTGTTCTGGCTGTGGCGGAAATGTTGTCGAAACTGTCAAAACGCCTGCCCGAGTCAGAAGTGCCCTCAGCGCGGCTGCGTTTTATTTTTCAGGCGGCTGAAGAGACGGCCGAAGGCGCGGCCTGGATGGTTGAAGATGGCGCGCTGAACGATGTGTCTGCGATTCTCGGTCTCCATGTGGACCCGACGATTCCGGTCGGCAAAGTGGGAATTCGATACGGGGTATTGACGGCTCAGGTGGATGAAGTCGAAATCAGTGTTCGAGGCAAGGGAGGACACGCTGCGCGGCCGCAACACACGACAGATCCTCTGGCGGCCGCTGCCGCTCTGGTCACGACGTTGTATCAGACGGTGCCTCGGCGAGCTGACGCGTTGTATCCGACCGTGTTTACGATGGGCACGATTCATGGAGGATCAGCGTCGAACGTGATTCCGGATGTTGTGGAGATCATGGGAACGCTGAGATCAACAGATCGCGTGAATCGTCAGTCCGTGATGGATGCGATTCAAAGAACCTGCGATGGATTGGCTGCGGCAACCGGAAATACGATTGAACTTCGCTTTCTTTGTCCGCTGGGATCCGTGGTAAACGACGTGACGGTCACCTCGGCCTATGAGGCATCTGCGATCCAGGTTCTGGGAGGCCAGAACCTGACGATCATCGATAAGCCGAGTATGGGTGGCGAAGACTTCGCGGTTTATCTGGATCATGTGCGAGGATCTCAGTTTCGACTCGGATGTGCCTCCGGTGAAGGGGAGTGGCCCATGTTGCACTCGCCGATCTTCGATGTGGATGAGAGAGCGATCTCGATAGGGGCGAGGATTATTTCGCGGGCCGCTCTGATGTTGTCATTGATGGCCCCGGAGTGATTGAACGGTTGTCTGAAGCGGCCAATTCTCTGTAGTTGTTCAGTTTTGATTTTGCTCTGTTGCAGCGACCATTTCACAGTGCAAACGTTGTTCAGGAAAGAGTTCTGATGACGGTGATGCGATTTACACCCAACGCCAGCCCCACGATTGGCGTGGAAATTGAACTGCAATTGATTGATTCTCGAGAACTGGGGCTCACCAGTTGTATCGACCAGTTGATGACCGCGCTGCCTCCTCACATGCGCGAGTCGGTGAAACCGGAACTGATGCAGTGTTATGTGGAGATCAACACGCGGATCTGCAGGACGGTGAAAGAAGCGGGCGATGACCTGCGTCAGAAGCTGGCGGATCTGGAAGCCATCATTCATCCCATGGGGATTCGTCTGCTGTGGGCCGCGACGCATCCGTTTTCTTCGTGGCGCAATCAGAAGATTACGGTTCATGAGCGTTACCATCGTCTCGTCACTTTGATGGAAGATGTGGTCCGTCGACTGGTGACTTTTGGGCTGCATGTTCACATCGGCGTTGACTCCGGTGATAAGGCCGTGATGATTTGCGACCGCATGTTGCATCATCTGCCGTTGCTGCTGGCGTTATCAGCGAACTCGCCATTCTGGGAAGCTCGCAGTACAGGTCTTCAATCAAATCGATCCAAGATTATGGAGGGCCTGCCGACTGCGGGTTTGCCGTATCAGATGCGAAACTGGAGCGAGTATGTCTGGCTGGTGAAGCACCTGATGTCGACGGGATTTATAAATTCCATCCGGGAAATCTGGTGGGATATTCGCCCGCATCATCATTTCGGGACCGTTGAAGTCCGTGTGTGCGATATGCCTCCGAGCCTTGATCATGTTCTGGCTTTGACGTCGCTGATTCAGTGTCTTGTGCATACGATCTCACACGACATTGACGAAGGAACGTTTTTGCCCGAGTATCATCCGATGATGGTGGAGCAGAACAAGTGGCGGGCGACTCGCTACGGTGCGGACGCTTCCCTGGTCAGTTCCAAAGATTTCCAGCAGCGTTCGGTGCCACAGATCGTGGATGAGATGATTCAGCGGCTGACGCCGACGGCGATCGAGCTGAACTGTCTGGCGGAGCTGGAGTCGGTTTCGTTGCTGCCCATGAGCAGTGGTGCGCGGCGGCAAACGGAGATCTATGAAGCGACCGGAAGTCGTCGGAAGGTTGTGGAGAAGTTGCTGGAAGTTCCCGCATGGCAGTAGTTCGACTTCCGGCCGACTTCCTGAATGATACTCACGATGCTGTCGCCTGTGTTCGTCAACGGCTTGCTGAACTGGCGCCGGTGATGGATCTGGATGTTTCGGATTTCGATTCGAAGGCTCAGATCGATTCGTGTGAAGTGATCTCCGTGATGACCAGTCAGGACACCATCGAGATTTGTTACGAGCTCAAGTTTTCTGCCAGTTATACCTGCACCGACATTGAGTTTGCAGGGATTCATCAGCGAACGTTACGTGGAGTGCGAGACGATGAATTCTGGGTTTTTGAGTCTTGTCCGTCTGTCGAATCGAGATCAACGGTTGATGAGTTTTAGAGTAGTGTCTCTCAAGTTTTTTAACCCGTGGCCGAAAGGCCAGGCTTGCTCTGCTTCTGGCCTTTCGGCTACGGGCTAAACTCGATGACACTCAATGCCGAATGATTCAACAACTGTGTGAGACACTACACTGGCGGGCCGGTTCTCAGTGGAGTGCTGAGGAATCATTGCGTCATCACGTGATGCTGTGGTGCCGTGTCTCAGCGACTCTGTTTGCAGAGCCGTAAGCAGCCACTATGCTGCCGGATTGGTACACGACGTTTTCGTGCTTGACCCGGTGCCCGTGTTCAATATTGCCTGAGAGACAATTGAATGTTGCGATTGTTGGCGTTTTCCATGTGCCTTCTGGGCTACTTGTCGGTTCCGTCTGATGATGACAGGTTGTGTGCCGCAGAGCAGGTTCAGGCACGGGCTGATCGTCCAAACATCGTCTTCATTCTTGCTGACGATCTGGGGTATCGGGAGCTGGGCTGCTATGGCCAGACGAAAATCAGGACGCCTCACCTGGACCAGCTTGCAGCCGAAGGTCTCCGGCTGACTCAGCATTATTCCGGCAATGCCGTATGTGCGCCGTCTCGTTGTGTTCTGATGACGGGACGTGATCCGGGGCATGCGTGGATTCGCAACAACAGTGAGATGCAGCCGGAAGGGCAGAAGCCGATTCCAGCTTCGGAAGTCACCATTGCGGAATTGCTGAAAGCTCAGGGGTATGTAACCGGCGCGTTCGGAAAATGGGGACTTGGTGGTCCTGGATCAGAAGGCGATCCATTGAATCAGGGGTTCGATCGCTTCTTCGGTTATAACTGCCAGCGACATGCTCACAGCTTTTATCCCGACTATTTGTGGAGTAATTCAGACCGAATTGCTCTGAAGAATGGTCCGCCAGTTCCGGGTCACGCGAAACTGAAAGCAGGAGTTGATCCATTAGATCCTCGCAGCTACGACGAATTCAAAGGGCAGGACTATGCTCCCGATCACATTCGTGAAGCCGCGATGCAGTTCATGACGGAGAATCAGGACCGGCCGTTCTTTCTTTACTATCCGACCACGCTGCCTCATGTGGCACTGCATGTGCCTGATGAAGAATTAAAGCCTTATCTTGAACTGGGCTGGAACGATCCTCCGTTTACGGCTGCGGGAGGCGGATACACTCCGCATTTTACTCCTCGCGCGGCTTATGCAGCGATGATCAGTCACATGGACCGCGATGTCGGAGCGTTGCTAAAGCATCTGAGGGAACTCGGACTCGAAGAGAATACCGTAGTTGTATTTAGTTCTGACAACGGCACGACTCATTTGGAACAGGAAGTGGATTATGAGTTCTTTGAAAGTGTAGGGGATCTTCGGGGCCTGAAGGGTTCGCTCTATGAGGGTGGAGTGCGTGTGCCTGCGATCGTGAGATGGCCTGGACATATTGTCGCCGGTACGAATACGGACTTTGTGAGTGGCTTTGAAGACTGGTTACCAACTCTGCTGGAGATTGCCGGTGCTAAAGAATCGATACCGAAAGTTGTGAATGGGATTAGTCTTTTGCCGCTGCTGACGACAGGAGCCCAGACGGAGCGAGAACTCCTTTACCGTGAGTTTCCGGGCTATGGAGGGCAGCAATCACTTCGGATCGGGCGCTGGAAAGCCGTTCGTAAGAATCTCGAGAAAGGCAGGGTACAGACGGAGCTTTATGATCTGGTGGCGGATGCTTCGGAGGCTCAGGATGTGGCGGAGCAGAATCCAGCAGTCATTCAGGAAATGGAACGCAGGATGAAAGAATATCGAACGCCATCGAGCCTTTTTCCGCTTCGGCCATTTGACGCCAAGGCAAGGACAGGAGTGAAAAAAGACTGACAAGCGGGGCAGTCTCCGATCATTATGAAGGAAAAACCGTGATTTTTGGGATGATCGGCCTATCAGAACCCGCCTCCCCAGTCGTTGCCAAAGGTCCCCCTGGTTCCGGACGGCAAGAAAAGTTTCCCGCTATTGTCGCGTGATGGTGTTTTTCCGCCCGGGGCTGATAGAGTGATTCCCAGTAGATTTGACCTGGGCCTGCGTTCAGGGTCAGGTTGTAAATCCTGGATCAAAAGAAAACTCTGGAGAGAATCATGAAGAAGTTTGGCTACTCAGCTCTGTTTCTGGCTTTGACATTCGTTCAAGTTGGTTGCGGCGAGCCTGCAGAAACCCCACCAGCACCAACACCTGGTGCTGAAATGGCCCCAGCCGAAACTGCAGCACCAGCCGAAGCCGCTGCGCCAGCCGAAGCCGCTGCGCCTGCTGAAGCCGCTGCACCTGCTGAAGCTGCAGCCCCAGCCGAAGCCGCTGCACCTGCTGAAGCTGCAGCCCCAGCCGAAGCCGCTGCACCTGCTGAAGCAGCAGCACCAGCCGAACCCGCTGCTGAAGCTAAGTAGTACAGCATTGAGTTGTTGTTAAGCTTGAGCCTTCGTGTTTCACGAAGGCTCTTTTTGTTTCAGGTGACCGTTCACTTCGCGAAACCAAAGGTTGCCTCGACAGAGCGGCTCAAAACCGAACCGCCGGTAGAACGAGTTTGCTGGAAGGTTGGTTTCATCGGCGAAGGCTGTGATTTCAACAGTTTGGTCAGAACCTCTGATGACTCCGCGACAGAGGTAAGCCAGCATTTGAGTGGCGATTCCCTGACGCTGCATCTCTTTGCACACGCCAACATATTCGATCTGCCCTGAAGACGCAGAATCACCATCGCTGGATGGTTTGAAAGCAAAGGCGCAGAGTCCGGCCACTCCCGTTTCTGTCTCGGCAACAAGCACAGTGCATTCCTGAGAACTCCACTTCTGCAGTAGGTCATATGCATTCGGCGCGGCAAGGCCTGTTAGGTCATCCGTATTTTCCAGGATCCGATCGAGAGCTTTAGCGATCTCCAGGTAACGCTGAGGGGGCGGCGATTGATCTGCAGGCATCGTGATTCCCGGAGGCAATTCTGCTGGTGGGCCATGGGATACGGCAGGCAGATCGGCTGTCGACAGTCTAACGGTCGCAATGTGGCTGGACTTGAGCAGGCATTCTGCCGCAGTCGTTTTCCAGCCGACAACAGAGGCCCGAACAGAGAATCGAGCGAGTTCCAATTCTCCTGCGATCCACGGCATTGAGCTGCAATGCGACTCCCAATCAAGGAAGCGGATCTGAGCAAAACTATGTTGTCGAGCATGGTCGACAACAGCCGCCAGCATCTGCCGAAACCAGGCCGCGAGGGCTTCCGGGTTCGCATCAGACACGAAGACGGGTTCGGAAAGGACCAATGACTGAGTACTATCCGGGTCCTGATGGAACCCAATTGCAGCCGAGGTGATATCATCAACCCGAACGATCACGCCTGACAGGTCGACTTTGTTCTCTGCATCAAAGCGGAAAGGGGATGGCTCTGGAGATGTGATCCCCAAATTTGCCAGGTGGTGAAGTACATTATTAACCGCATGACAAACGACACGATCTGTCATTGTCATGAGTTCATTTCGCGTTTCAGGGCTTCCAATTCAGCCTCTACTTCGCTGGATCGCTCCAGGACATCCGCAGATGCGGACATGGCCGCCGTTGCCGAGAGAGTCTCATCAACCGGCACGTAGCCTGTCATCTCCTGCATTCTTCGCACGGCCTCGGCCTGTCGTGCTTCCAATGCCTTCTGAATTCTCAGCATATGCTGCCAGGTTGAATTCGCAGCATCCAGTTCCGGACGCAGCCCCGCAATCAGGTCCTCGACCTCCACTTTGCGTCTTAAGGAATCTCGAGCACCATCTTCATCACCTTCCGCCAGAAACTGTCGAGCACGATCTTTCCACTCTTTGAGTTGGACCTCGTATTCGGAAATCTCGCGTTTCAGACGTTCGCCGTTATTGGCCGACGTTCGGACATTTCGTCGACAGGCGGCCAGCCCTTCATTCATCTCTTCGAGTATTTCTTTCAGGGCTTGTCCCGGATCCGGCGACGCCGAAAGAATCTCGGTGATGCTGCACGTAATAATGTCTGTCAGTCGGCTGAAGTGAGGCATGGCATGAATTCTTGTACTTGAGTGAGTGAACACTGCCTTCGCGAAACAGATTTGTCAGAAACCCTGAACGTTGAGTTTTAGGACTCTGATGAACACATTTCAAAAAATGATTCTTCTGAGAATCCACGGCAGGTCAGCAGGTAACGAAGCTTTTCCCGAGCAAGACGCAGGCGACTCTTGGCCGTTGGCAATGAAGTTTCCATGGCGTCAGCAACTTCTGAGAGCGTCAGTGAATTGTAGTGATGCAGCAGAAAAGTCTGCCGTTGTTCTTCCGGAAGCTGTAACAACAGTTCCTGAACAGCCCCGGCGACTTCTCGCTCGATGGCCCGATTTTCCGCAGAAGTCATCTCTTCTGGAACCTGCTGCATTAAGTCGACGTCATCCGTGTCGTCGGATGTCCTGCGGCGAATACTTCGAATAAGCACATCATTCACCGCGCGGCGGGAATGATCAATCAGCAGATTTCTTCCGATTCGAAACAGGAAGCCCTTGAACAGGCCCTTCGGCAGATAGTCCCAGCAGTTACGGTACAGCTTCAGCAGCGTTTCCTGAACAAGGTCTTCCGAAAGATGTTCGTCGCGAGTGTTCTTGAGGAAGAAGCCAAACAGCGGACCCTGCCACTCCTGAACCAGTTCACCAAAGGCGTACGGATCGCCTTCCTGCAGGCGAATCATGCGTTCGTCATCGGTGGAGTAAATCGCCGTCATTGTTTTGACAGGTTTCGAATACAGTAAAGCCGCTTGTCTGACCGAATCAGCAGACGGTCTCCCGAAATGGCAGGAGTTGAAAGACAAATATCGTCCTCTGCCAGCGAATTCGTCTGAAGCAATTCGAACTTATCGCCCGCTTTAACAACACAGCAGACACCATCCTCGTTCAAACAGAAGATCTTGCCTTCGTAACACCATGGAGAAGATGTCACCGCCACGCCGCGCTCCAGCTTCTGGCGATCGTAATGTTGCTCACCCGTCTTTGCATCGAAACAGCTTAACAGGCCACGATCATAGAGAATGTAGAGTCGACCGTTCGATACCAGCGTGCTGGGGTTGTAGGGCGCGATGAACATGTTGGACCACGTAATGAATTCGTTACTGGTCTCACCGTCGGAAAGGGAGATGTCCCCGGATGCTCCGGGCCTAATCGCGTACATGGCTTTGATGCGATCCAGAATATAGCCGGAGCTCACATACAACAGTCCGTCGGCTTCGTAGGGAACGGCGATTGTGATGCTGGACATGCCTTTCAGCGACCACAGGAGTTTTCCTTCCAGATCGTAACTGCGAACAGCTTCGGTTCCGGCCGTGACGATCTCCGTGCGAGCGGCGTTGTTCCAGATATACGGAGTGGACCAGTTGCTTTTCTCGTCGCGATCAACTTTCCAGACCGTGTCACCAGACGCCTTATTGAGAGCGATCAAATAGGATTGCTCATCATTATCGAACTGGTAGTAGAGTCGATCTTTATGCAGGATCGGCGATGATGCCGTCCCCCAGCCGAATCGAGTCGGGTGCGGCTCGAGGGCATGCTTCCAGATCAGTTCACCCGAGAAATCGAAACAGAAGATCCCGAGATTTCCAAAACACGCGTACACATGAGTCCCGTCTGTCACGGGTGTTTCAGACGCGTAGCTGTTCTTCAGGTGAATCGGCGTGGGCGGGGCACCTCGGTGAACCATCTTTTCCCAGCGGACTTTGCCACTGGCCAATTCAAGGCACACCACTTTCCATTCGTGTTCTGATTCGGGCGGAGTTGGCCGATCACCACCGAAGTACAGACCTTTTTTGATGGGCTCTGTTTCCCCGGAATTCACGACGGTTGTGAGAAAAACAGTGTCGCCCCAGACGACAGGAGCTCCCCAGCCGCGTCCGGGGATATCGGTCTTCCACTCGACGTTCTCTGTCGCCGACCATCGATCCGGCAGACCGGTATTCAGCGAGACACCGGTCGAATCGGCGCCGCGAAACTGAGGCCAGTTTTGCTCAGGGTTGTCCTGAGCAGATAGAACTGATTGGCTGATCAAACAAACGAAGATCAGGAAAACTTGTAACGCCCGCATTGATTGCTCCAGTCGCAGGGCAGACCATTCTGGCACCCACAGATCTGCTCATTGTGGCGAATCCTGAAGCTGCGCCAATGTGGATTGGCAAAGAGAGGTTCATGAGATGCTGGAAGCGGAATCGCAATTAAGGGGAGAATCACAATAAGGATCTCAGGATCCCTGCGCCGCGATGCGGTTCAGCGCTGTAGATTTCGTTCGAAAGTGAATTTGCCCAGCATCGTGTAGATCTGCAAAAGGGCCTTATCCATCATTTCTTCTCCGGCCCCGAGGCTGACCCAACTGACCGCGGAATCTGCCCCATAGCCGCCTTCAGCAGCAGCTTCGATGGTTGGAAAATACATGTGATGGCCGTTGCAGTAGCCAAAGAAAAATGTCTTGGCAGCACGTGATCGTTGTTTGAGACGGATGGCATGATCGCAGAAAAATTCACCAGAGCCGCCGACTAACGCAAGCTCCTGGTTGATCAGCACGGTGGTGATACGGGGACGAATGGAATTCTTAAGCAGATCATCGGACATCGAGGCGGACGCAAGTTCCGGAAAAAAAGCCGTGCTGAAAATGGCTTGCGTCAATGGACTGTCGAATGCCATGCGAGTTGGGAACTCAAAGATATCTTCCGCACCCTTGAGTCTTGGGCGATCGGGAACCTTTGTGGTGATGGCTGCTGCGGTTTCGATGACGTTAACTGCCATGGCTTTTCCAAATGCATCGACCCCGCGAGTCTCTTCGGTCGTCGAGGTCGACAAATCTCCCGACGCGCCCTGCATAAAGACGCATGGGGTGTCGAGTTGCTGTTCCACTGCCTTCATCATGGCTCCGGGCCATTCGGCCGAGAAACGCAGGTCGGAGGCATCCATCATGGTAGGATGAGCGGCATAGTTCACGATCAGTGCAATCGGTTTGCCATCGGAAGCGTCGAGCCGAATCATGCCTAATTCAGTGTCGACGGGTTTGGGTTCGATCTTCGAGTGCCGATTGCGGTTCATCGCGACCGACTTTGTCCCCCAACCAATTTTGGCCGGTTTGACATTGGCGGCCGCTGCGTTAATCGTCTGAATGATTTTGAATTCCAGCTCTTTCGAATAGGCGACCGCGTCATCAAAAGTATCTTTGCCTTTGCCGGGTTCGTCGAGCAATTCAATAACGGGGCCATGATGCGTATGTGAGCCGGAGATGAGCACCAGACCAACGTTGGATGTGTCTTTGATGGAGATTCTGATGCGGGCCATCATGGCGTCCGTGGGTGATCGACCAAGGTCAAGACCCACGATGGCCAGTTTCTCCGACTCGACATCAATGACGACGACTTTGACAAACAAAGAGTCTCGCACTCCAGTCGACAACGCGGCATGCCGGGCCCCGTAACCCCACATTGGAGTGGCTTTAAGAGGGGTTATTTCCTGGCTGGCAAAGCCCGCCTTGAATTGTTTCGCATGAGCACTTGACGAAACAAGCAGACCCAAAGCGAGAGTAAGTGAGCGATAGAGTTTCATCGTGAGGATTCTTTCAGCCACGAAGAAGAAAATTGTGTTTTGCAGCCCGAATCGTGCGGCGCGAGTTTCGGCTTCGATTTGAAATGCTTTTGATGAACTGAAGATAAAATCATGTGTACAGAATGACAAAGGAACAAACAGCCGAATCATCGGTCAGTGGAACTCGCAAGCGTTTGGCCCAGGGTGATTCTGGTTTAAGTTCCGGCCATGTCGAGGAGCAGGGAATCTTCTGTAATCGACAGCACTTTCGCCTGAATGTCAGGAAACGACAGTTCAGAATCCGCCACGACAGATTGGTCGGTTTTCGAACGCTGGTCGATGAACCAGGCTTCTCGTTGAGAACCATTCCAGACGAACGCTACAAAGCGAATGGACTTTTCCGGATCGACTTCTGGAGTTGGCGAACTCGTTACGGACTCTTCTGAACTCACGGATGGTTCGGGTTCAGTCGAGACGGTTTCCACTTCGACGACGGTCGCAAACTGTCGGGAAAAAAATGGATCGCTGATTCTCTGAGTCATACTCAGCGCCGCAGGTTAAAGCCGCTTCAGGATCGCTCGCAGAACTTCGTCGTCGGAGGGAAGCGGGCTGTTGAGAATCTTTCGCAGTGGCACAGGGACTTCGTCCATCCGGTAGGCCGTGGCTCGGCGATGAATTCCATAGATCGCCGTATTGAACCGAACATCTGCACGAACGTTCCACTGGGCGTTTGGTGGATCGAGCAGGATCACGGGAATATTGCGGAGATTGCTTCGAGCTGCTTCCGAGAAGCGATCGACTCGTTCAGCACCGACAAGGATCACGCAGTCAGTTTCATTCCTTTCGAGCATCGGTCCGGCAGAATACTCCACCGGATTGAAGCGAGGAAATCCGCGGCTGAGATTCACGCTGAACGGATATCCCGTCTGCCAGCAGAGTACGCTGTCCGCTCCTGTGACGTCGCCAGGAACACGCATTCGTCTCGCAACGAAGCGAGTGAACATATTCAGATCGGTGACCAGGCGTAACAGGGCTTCGACATTCGTGTTTCCGGTCGGTGATTCTGTGAGGCTAACGCCGAAGAAGACTGCTCCGTAGTGGCTGCCCTTCATTCGTTGAACCAGTTGTCGCAGGGATTCGACAGCAATGCCCCCGACGATCGGCTCAGGGATTTCGATCCCCTTGAGAAGTGCTCTGAGTGTCCAGAGAACCTCGAAGTCGGAGCCTTTCTGGATTCGAAGAAACGTATCCGCTTTGGCGGATGTTGCTGTGGGCTCAGAATCGACAACAATCACGTGACGATCTTGTCGACCGTTCGTTATCGAAAAGCCGGCTGCTTCAACAAACCTCTCCATGTGTCGAGGATGGCTGGTCAGCGGGTCGCAGGCCCAGTAAATCACGACGTCGGAGCGATGCCGAACTTCTCCCAGCGTTGATGTAGACTCGCCGGCATTCTGAAACGCCACGATCGAGGGGCCGTGGCCGATAGACGCCGTCGTGTCGATTGTGGCACCGATACGATCCGCCAATTCGCAGACTGCGCGCTGGCCGTCTGTGCTGCTTCGAGACAAGCCGAAAAACAGGGGAGCCCGCGCTTTGCCAATCAGCCGCGCCGCTTCACCCAGAGCGTCGTCAAGATCGGCAGCGTGGCCATCCGTTTCTGCAGGAGACGAGGGCAGGGCGGTCCGAAGTGAATCGAACCACGGCTCTGCCACCTTACAATCCGGCTGAAACTTAACGATGCGATCATCCGCGACGCTGATCGACAGATCGTCACACACGCAGCCGCATCGATTGCAGGCAATGTCAGAATAAATCTGAACAGTGGCACCAGACTCTGATTCAGAACCAGCGTTGACTGTCAGAGAAGAATCATCGGGCATTGGGATCTTTCACTTTCACACCAGACTTGTTCTTCAGGCGGCATAAACAGAGGTTGAGTGTTCGCGGGACAGGCGATTCAGATTATGACCTGAATCGTGGCCGCACACAGAATAGCCCCACGGTCCCAGTTTTAGCAGGACGCGAGACGCTGTGAAGAGTTGCCACTGAACCTTGTGGCTTCATAGACAAATGATGCGCAGCGGTCCGGATGTTTAATGCCCGGTGCCGTTTCCACGCCACTTGCCGTATCCACTCCCCAGGGCGTTGCTCGCTCGACAATGCCAGCAACGTTCTCAGGCGTCAGGCCTCCGGCCAGGATCAGCCTTGGCCGAGCTTGTTGAAGATATCGAGCCGGGATTCTCAAATCGACAGTTAATCCCGTGCCACCAAACTCCCCGGCTACAAAAGCGTCAAGCAGGCACGCGGCCAGTGGCACACTCTGCTGTAAAGAGTCAATCGCCTGCAGGTGCTCGTCAAATCGTTCCATAGAAACACGGAAAGCGCGAATTATGAGCAGGTCAGGACGCGTCTCGTGCAGCCGACAGACCATGTCCCGGGTTTCGTCGCCATGAAGCTGCACTGCTGTCAGACCAACGTCGTCCGAGATATATGAAATGTCGGAGATTGGCGAATTCACGAATACCCCGACGATATCCTGAGGAACTGTAACCAGTTTTTGAGAGCGGAAGATCTCCGCGATCTCCTTCGCTTTGGGGACCGATACAAATCGCTTTGAACCGTTGTAGAAGTTAAGTCCGACCGCGCTGCCGCCAGCAGCTCTCACGGCCAAAGCACTTTCCGTTGTTGTCACACCACAGATCTTGGTCCACATCTTGTTCAACAATCCTGTTTCGGAAGCCAGCAGCCAGGACGATTCGAGGAGACGCGTTTAGTGATCGAGTTCCGGTATCGGATCGGCCGGAAGAATATCTTTGCCTTCCCAGTTCGATAGCCCGGTAGCAGAATCGTAGAGCAGAATACGATCCCGACTTCCCATGACAGGCTTTCGGTTCACTTTCGGGATCCATCGACGGTGCTCCGCAATGATTTCAGCGTGTTCGGGACGAGATGCCAGATTTGTCCACTCGTTCGGATCCTGTGCCATATTGTAAAGCTCCTCAGATCCGTCGGCATAACGAATGTATCGCCAGTCGCGAGAGCGAATACCATGGTTGTCATGATTGTGAGTTGTGATCGCGGGCCACTCTCTTGTGCTGGAGGAATCCCTGAGCTGCGGTAACAGACTGTGCCCCTCAAGCCCCTCTGGTTGTTCCAGTTGACAGAGATCCGAGAGCGTCGGATAGACATCCAGCAGCTCGGCTGGTTCCGCACAACGCGAATCCGAAGTCACGCCGGGACCAGCGAAAATCAAAGGCACTCGAGTTCCACGATCCCACAGAGAATTCTTCCCTGTGATCCCTTTCTCACCCAGGTGCCAGCCATGATCCGACCACAAAACAACAATCGTATTACTTGCATAGTCGCTGGCCTCCAATGCGTCGAGAATCCTGCCAACCTGGGCGTCAACGAAAGCAGTGCTGGCCAGATAGGACCGAACAAGATTGCTCCACTGATTGGACTGCTTTAGAAACTGAAGACGAGGTTCGGGAAGCTTCCAGTGAAGGTACCAACTGAATCGCGGAGTATCGGACCGATCATCATCCAGAACCGGGGGCAGTCGCAGGGACTCAGCTGGAAACATGTCGAACCAGTTCCGGGTCACATAGCAGGGAACATGGGGCAGGAAGAACCCAACACTCAGAAAAAACGGACGATCCTGAGTTGCTTGAAGCTGATCGACGGTCCATGAAGCCAGCTTGTAGTCCCCCTTTTCTTCATCGCTGTGCGGAAACGTACCCCAATCAACAAGAGGGTGGCCACTGGGCGTCCGGACCAATGGAGACTTTGGCCTCGCTCCAATATCAGCGGGAGGTCCCACTGCATCGAACTCATTGTCGGCAGCACGGCGTCCGTAACCACCATGATAAATTTTTCCGGCCATCAAAGTCTTATAGCCACTTTGGCGAAGATGTTGCGGCAACGTCACGATCGTCTGCAGACCATCGGCATCACGCAAGGCCGGTGAAAGGCCATAGACTCCGGTGGAAGACGGTCGGAGACCGGTGAGAAGGCTGACCCGTGACGGATTGCAGAGAGGCGACTGACAATGAGCGTTCAGGAAAGCGGTGCCCCTCTTTGCAAGTCGATCAATGTTAGGAGTTCTGGACTGAGGATGGCCTCCCATGCATCCGATCCAGTCATTCTGATCATCGATCGCGATCATCAGAATATTCGGACGTTTTGAAGTCGTCTGGTCGCCGCAGCAATACGAGGAAAAACAAGCAGTCAGCAACACCCCAATCAGGCTGACCCGGTCGGCTGGGCGGTATTGGATAATGCGATTCACAGGAAATACTCCAGTAGGCGGAACTTTGGGGGGGAAGTTGTGATTCTGGCAATCCAGCACAAAAATTGAAATCGGGCTCAATCTGAAGTTTTCATCGTACGATAATCAGGTGTCCTTCAACCGAACCGGCTGCAAGGACCATAACCTCAGTGGAAAACTGATGTCTGCACACTGCTGAATTCGCAGGGAGAACGGCAAAAAGCCCAAGAAATTGCGAACCAGCAGCAGAGTGGCTGGACATGTGGTCCAACTGCTGCCAAGATGTATGCCCCCCCGAAATGACCTCACATTCGGGGCGTATAGCTCAGTTGGTTAGAGCGCAGCTCTGATAAAGCTGAGGTCCGTGGTTCGAATCCACGTACGCCCACTGATGCGAAAGCGCCGGTGAATTTGAGGGGACGTAGCTCAATTGGGAGAGCGCTGCCCTTGCAAGGCAGAGGTTGTCGGTTCGATCCCGATCGTCTCCAGTGGTCTGAAAAGACCAGGTTTGGTTCAGGAAAGTTAAAAACTTTCTTGAGCCGAGTGTTGACAGGAGGTTTACTCCTCGATACACTGCCCCGCTCGCAATTTTGAACCGCAAGGAACAAAACGACGAGTTGATCTTTGACAATTTAATGAAGTCTAAGTGGCATCTGTAAACGTTTTCACGAGAAGAGCAGTCGGTCGAAAGGCTGGCTGATGTTTATCGTAATGTGTTGGCAGATCGTCAGTCGGAAGATTTTCTGGCTGTTGATCAATGTGGCCAAATACATAAGGGCGTGTGGGGGATGTCTTGGCGCCAGAAGGCGATGAAGGGCGTGGAAGGCTGCGATAAGCCCGGGGAAGTTGTCAAACGAGCGTTGATCCCGGGATCCCTGAATGACCGTATGCTGAATACATAGGCATACGGAGCGAACGTGGGGAACTGAAACATCTCAGTACCCATAGGAAGAGAAAGCAATAGCGACTTCCCTAGTAGCGGCGAGCGAAAAGGAATATAGCCCAAACCGTCGGCTTGTCCGGCGGGGTTGTGGGGCTCACATGTGGAGTTACAAATCTGACGGTTAGAGGAATCTGCTGGAATGCGGAACCATAGAAGGTGAAAGTCCTGTAGTCAAAAACTGATCAGACTCCGTGAGAAACCCCGAGTAGGGCCGGTCACGTGAAACCCGGCTTGAATCCAGGAGGCCCATCTCCTAAGGCTAAGTACTCTCTGGCGACCGATAGTGAAAAGTAGCGCGAGCGAACGATGAAAAGCACCCCGGAAGGGGAGTTAAAAGGACCTGAAACCACACGCTTACAAGCTGTCGTAGCACATTGTTGTGTAACGGCGTGCCTTTTGCATAATGATCCGGCGAGTTACCGTCGACGGCCTGGTTAAAGCCTTCAGGGCTGAAGCCTCAGGGAAACCGAGTCTGAATAGGGCGTTTTGTCGGCGGCGGTAGACGCGAAACCCGGTGATCTACCCATGGGCAGGTTGAAGCGCGGGTAAGACTGCGTGGAGGACCGAACTCACAAATATTGAAAAATTTGGGGATGACCTGTGGGGAGGAGTAAAAGTCTAATCAAACCGGGAGATAGCTCGTTCTCTCCGAAATAACTTTAGGGTTAGCCTCGAGCAACTACAAAATGGGGGTAGAGCTACTGACTTGGTTTGGGGCCCTTCCCAGGGTACCCTGCCTATCCAAACTCCGAATACCATTTTGACTATCTCGGGAGTTAGTCCACGTGGGAGAAGCTGCGTGGTCGAGAGGGAAACAACCCAGATCGCCTGCTAAGGTCCCTAAAATTTGCTGAGTCACAAAGGATGTCTGAATACTGTGACAGCCGGGATGTTGGCTTAGAAGCAGCCACCATTTAAAAAGTGCGTAATAGCTTACCGGTCGAGTATTCTGGCACCAATAATGAACGGGAGTAAGCAAATTGCCGAAGCAGCGGGCTCGTCTTTGACGAGCGGTAGGAGAGCGTCCTGAATGCATCGAAGCGATACCGTGAGGATTCGTGGAGCGTTCAGGAGTGATTATGCCGGAATAAGTAACGATAAAGCAGGTGAGAATCCTGCTCGCCGTAAGCCTAAGGTTTCCTGGGGAAGGTAAATCCGCCCAGGGTTAGCCGGTCCCTTAGTCGAGGCCGAAAGGCGTAGACGATGGAAAGCAGGTTAATATTCCTGCGCCGCATATGGAGGACGTTGTTTGAAT
>JBIIIF010000084.1:0-24200 GCA_044235005.1 Planctomycetaceae bacterium
TGGGGCAAGGACGATTCATTGGCAGCTCTCGCCCTCGGCTTCGGTGGACTCTACAACCATGCCGTCAGTCCGAACGCTAAATTCAACAAGCGACTATCGACGGGCGAAATCGTATTTCGAGCCCTCCAGGATATCAAAATGCATGAAGAAATCAGAATAGATTATGGGTATCCCAAAGCCGACGACTATTTCGGATTCATACTTTGACTTCACTGAGGTATCAGTTCGATTTCGACGCCTGGTGCTTTGTCAGCCGTGAATTGAGGAGTTGTGTTTCGTAGGCCGGACCGAGCGACAGCGAGTTCCGGCAATTCGGAAGCAACCTGTCACAAGCCGGAACTCGCTCCGCTCGGTCCGGCCTACATTCATCACAGCATCTTTGTCCAGCCCGAAGGTTCGCATCGAGCAGATGGCAAAGGATTACAAACGTTGTCCTGAAGGCAAGACCGCGCAGGTGCTTTGACATGCGGTGATTGATCTGGCCCTTTGGTCAAAGTGCGGATCATACGCTTTCGCAGGTGGCCCGAGGTTATCAAGGCGGTCGCAGGGCCGTACAATTGCGGCAAGGCCCTTCATGCCGTACGTTTCTCCCTTCGCGGCCGCAGACGTTAAGTTTCTTGAGGTGGATTGAAAACTTACTCGGGAGCACCAAGCGAATGAAAGTTGCCGTTCTCACCCACGCCGGTGGAGCTCACCTGAGTGCGTATTTCTCGGCGCTGGCTGAATCGAAAGACTGCGACGAAGTTGTGATCGCAGATCCGGATGATCGCTCGGCCGATGAAGCCGGAAAGTTGCTCGGCGACAAGCTGACTCGCAGCTATCAAAATCACGCGGAGCTGCTGGAAAAGGAATCGCCTAAGTTGTGTGTGGTGACGATGGAAGCGATGCTTGCATCGCAGGTGATCGAAGCCGCATTGGAATCCGGCTCCCATGTGTTTGCAGAGAAGCCCGGCTGTGTCACTCTGCAGCAGTTCGAAAAACTGGCCACACTGGCGGAATCAAAACATCTCCACCTGATGCTGGCCTTTGCAAATCGCGCGAATCCTGAATCTCTGGTCGCGCGGAAGATGATTCAGCAGGGATGCATCGGCAAAGTTTACAGTCTCGACATGCACATCGTCGCCGATCAGACGCGTCTCACGAATCCCGATTATCACGGCACCTGGTATGCCGACAAAACACGAGCTGGCGGCGGGCACCTGATCTGGCTCGGAATTCATTGGCTCGATCTTGTCATGTTTCTCACAGGTACGGCAATTATCAAGGCCTCGGGTGCGATCGCCAACGTTGGCGGGCAACCGATTTCAGCGGAAGATTCTGCTGTTGCGACATTGCAATTCAGTAACGGAATGCTGGGCACATTGAACTCCGGATATTATCTGGATACCGGCTACCACACTCAGATTCGGATCTGGGGTTCAAAAGGTTGGGTGAATCTCGATTCGACCGGGTCAGAAAAAATGACGTGGTACGAAAATGCCGGCCCAAAGGCAAAACAGTTGCAGACGTTGGAGAGTGCAGTCGAACCTCGCGGTTATTCTCCGTTTGTGGCTCAGGTCGTCACCGCTATCGCCCAGAACGCCGCTCCGCCCATTACGACACAGGAATCTTTGAACGCGCTGCGAACAGTCTTTGGAATCTATGAAGCCGCAGAGACAGGTAAGCTGGTGGAAACTGGTGCCATACCTGTCGCTGTTTGAAATCATTCTGTGAGTGGCCGCGATTGAGGCGATCCCTTTAAGGTTCCCCGTGAAAACTCGGCCTCAATTCAGGTTGTGCAGAGAACAACACCCATGCAATATCGAAGCCTCGGCCAATCTGATCTTTCTGTGAGTTCAATTGGGATGGGGTGCGTCACTTTCGGACGTGAAGTGGATCTGCAGTCGTCGCTGCTGATCATGGATCATGCATTCGAACAGGGGATCACACTGTTCGACACGGCCGAAGCGTATGCTCAGGGTGAGTCTGAGCGAGTCGTTGGCGAATGGATGAGGATTCGACACTCGCGTGACAAAGTCGTGCTCGCCACAAAGATCAGCGGACTGCTGACGCGACAACGCGTAGTGGCGTCTGCTGAGGCGAGTTTGAAACGTCTGCAAACGGATCGTATTGATTTAATGCAGACTCACGTTTGGGATGAGTCCACTCCACTGGAGGAAACGCTGGGGGCTCTGACAACGCTGGTCCAGCAGGGCAAGGTGCGACATATTGGCTGCAGCAACTATTCAGCTCCTCAGCTAAAGGCTGCTTTGGCGTTGAGCAGCATCGGAGCGTTCAGCCGATTGGTCTCTGTGCAACCACCCTACAACCTTGTCCAGCGTGATATCGAGGCCGATTTATTGCCGCTGTGTGCTGCTGAGAATATCGGTGTGATCAGCTACAGCCCTCTTGCCGCGGGATTCCTGACGGGAAAATATCGCCGGGGTGCGGCGATACCATCCGGGACAAGATTCGACGTGATCCCGGGGCACCAGAATATCTACTTCACGGAGCACGGTTATCAGGTGCTGGAGAAGCTGGATGCGGAATCCAGGGCAACGGGTCAGTCGCATGTCCAATTGGCGTTGTCATGGGTTTTTAGTCAATCCGGCATTAGCTCCGTCCTGATCGGAGCCCGAAATGTGGGCCAGATTGATCAGGCCATACGTTCGCTACTACAACTTCGAACGCAAACACTCAGCGATCGATTACCTCATTCCCGCTCAGTTTGAACAACTCACCCAACGCTCAGAATAAGAGAATGAGTTGTCCCTGAAAGCGGCAGCACCTCACCCCGTCCGTTGGTCCACCTGTAACTCTTCGCTGGGTACTTTGTGGTGAAACCATCTATTCTGTCACGCAATTCTTTAGCCCAGTCAGTGCCATTTCACGCGTGATTGGTTGTACACAAACTCTCGCAAGTTGAAATGGAGCAGGCTGATGCCAATCGATATGGCTGAGAATCTTGCCGGTAGTCCGGATGGCGGTGATCGTGTTGTTTCCCATTCTGTAGGTGTAGTTCCAGACGGACAGGGTCTGGCTGTGAACGAATCGACGTCTTCCCCCGCCATTACTTCATCCTCGCAGTCCATCTTAACGTTCTGCGTCACTGGTATCGGTGTGTTCTTTGGCGTGCTTACGGGGGTGTTTGCGGTTTGTTTTGTGGCGGTTGGTGGGCTAGGCGGCGGGAGCCTGCACGTAGGTTTGCCACCGTCTCTGTTTGTTTTGGCCGGACACCCTCTGCTTGCGATAATCGCCTCAATGATCCCTTGTTCCTGGGCGACACGTTGGATTTGGCTGCCGATCTGGATTTTCGAATGGGCTTTCTACGGTTACGTGCTTGATCGCCGCGTAGGGCATTTTCGGTGGGCAGAGGTGCTTGGGATCGCCGTTCTGGTGCCCGTTGGCGTGGCCTTGGCTTCAGTGATATTGTTGCCCACGATGGGGGCAACGGGTCCCCAACCAGGAATTTTTCTGTTGTCCCTGATTGCCGCCGGAGGAAATGCCGGATTTGTTGTTGTCGGCTTGCACATCATCGCTTCCCTCGGAGCTTCAATAAAGAATTCTGACGCCTGACATATTCAGGGATCCAGGGACACGCAGCGTCTGAAATGACTGTTCAGGTTCATCGACCAATTCGTCGTTGCCAGTCGCGATTTCTGCAAACCCTGATTAGCGATCAGAACGAATGAGGCCGCCAGTTCGATGAACTCCCTACGACTGGACCGGGGAAATTCCCTGATTCGTCTGGTTGCCTGAAGCAAACACGTTGACCAAAAACGCCAGCGACGAAATGAGACCTATGCTGAATTTGCATGAATGCTGGACGTCGATGTCTTACTCGACATCAGGCTCTTTCGGTAAGTGTGTGATTTCAACAAGCGAAGAACGTGAGTGAGTTCGACGTGTGGGCCGATAGCTTCAATTGGGTCAAGGGGCATGCCCTTGTTTGGCGGAATTGCTTTCTGAGTATCACGACAACATGACAACGGTTCGAGAATACTATCGCATTCGGTATCCAGCGTCTGAGTGTCCGTTCGTTATCTGGAACGGATATCGTGTACCGGTGATCGACCTTTCGGAAACATGCATTCACTTTTCGATCATTAATCTACCGCAGGAGTTGGTTGCCCGCCTGGCCGGTGAGAATCAACAGGCCGTCATTCAGTTCAAAAACGGTGACGAACGTGCAACTCGGTTTTCACTCGTCAGGACGATGATGCACTCCATGGCAGTCACCTTGCTGAAGCCGATTCCTTTCGACCAGATCCTGTCGGAACAGCGCCGATTGAGAATCCGATTTCGTCACGCAGGCGATTACGCTTCGCTGCGTATGTGCGAATGATCCACCTCTGCAGTTGCGGACGCAGCAGACGGTTATTCTCAGCTCTCAAAATCGTGGTCAGTGATCAAATTCCTGACTCACTTACCAAAAGCTTGATTGAGGACTAGCAGCCTGTTAACATGTCTTACAAGTTGACTTGGTGATCAGTGGTCTCGCGTTGGGAGATAGTTGATGCAGTTGGAAGCGATTGAGCGACGGACCACAGTGGATTTGGTCGTGGACCGGATCGCTCGCGTGATCAAAGACCAGAAGTTGGCCGCTGGCTCGCGGCTTCCGGGCGAGCATGAACTGGTGGAACAACTGCAGGTCAGCCGTCCAGTGCTTCGTGAAGCGTTGGCTCGACTTCAAAGCCTGGGGTTGGTCGACATTCAGCGCGGGCGCGGCACATTTGTCGGGGATACGAACAGCCTCGCTAACTGTGTGCGATTGCTGCAGTCCGCGGTGACAATTTCGCCGCAGGAGTTGTTGTCGTATGCCGAATTGCGTTCGGCCATTGAAGTCCAGGCGGCTCGGCAGGCTGCTGAGAAAGCAACTGCTGAGGACATCGAAATGCTCACGGCGTTGCTCAAGCAACTGGATGATGAGGAGTTGCCTTATGCCGACGCACTTGAAATCGACTTCCGCTTTCATCGAAAGTTGATCGAGATCGCGGATAATGTCCTGATGCAGAACCTGATGGAAGTGATTTACGAATTTGTGTTGACCCAGATGGTTCGTACAACACCGACTCAGCGTGAAAATCAACTTGGACGTAAACTGCACAAAGCGGTCTTGAAAGCGGTTCGTGAACATGATCCCGACGCGGCAGAACTTGCGATGCGCAAGCACATGCAGGCGGTCCTTGAGCGACTTGAGAGGTAGTCATGAAGGAAAGTCGCTCGCATAAATCAAATACTGTCCGATATCGTTCTGCGACGGCACAAGGCGTCTGGTTGTTGCTTTGCGCATCGCTGTTTGGTGAAGTTCATGCACAGGAGTCAGCAGCGACTCCCGACCAGATAAAGTTCTTTGAGACGAAGATTCGTCCGGTGCTCGTCGAACAGTGTTACGAGTGCCACGCAGCGGGTGCGAAGATCGTGCAGGGAGGCCTGCGGGTTGATCATCGCGAGGGCTTGTTGCGAGGCGGCGATACCGGTGCGGCGATTGTTCCCGGAGATGCCGAAAAAAGCTCTCTATTAGCGGCATTGCGTTATGAAGATGTTGAAATGCCACCGAAAGGAAAACTGCCGAACGCTGTCATTAAGGATTTTGAAGCGTGGATCGCGATGGGTGCCCCCGATCCTCGCCGAGTTGATGAATTGCCAGTTGCTCGAACAATTGACTTAGACGAAGGACGCAAGCACTGGGCGTTTCAGCCAGTTGCTGATCCACAGCCGCCAGAGATTAAAGACGAGTCGTGGCCGATCGACACGATGGATCGCTTTGTTCTTGCCCGGCAGGAGTCCGTTGGGTTACGGCCTGTCGCTGACGCGGATCGCTACACATGGTTGCGTCGAGTCAGTCTCGATCTGACGGGATTGCCTCCGACACCTGATGAAATCGAAGCTTTCATTCGGGATAACTCGCCGCGCGCCTGCGAGACCGTTGTTGATCGATTGCTGGACTCGCGCGGCTTTGGTGAGCGTTGGGCCAGGCACTGGATGGATCTGACGGGCTATGCGGACATGATTGGCACGTCGAACAACGTCTTTGCTGAACATGCATGGCGTTATCGCGATTATCTCATTGATGCATTCAACGAAGATAAACCGTTTGATCGTTTTATTTGCGAACAGATTGCCGGCGATTTGTTAACCGCTTCATCGCCGCAGGAACAAGCGGAGAACATGATCGCCACGGGGTTCCTGATGGTCGGCGATATAGAGATCGTGGAGCCCGACAAACCGAAGATGGAAGCTGACCACATTGATACTCAGGTCAACAAACTCGGGATGGCGTTTCTGGGGATGACGCTCGGGTGCGCGCGTTGCCACGACCACAAGTTTGATCCCGTGGGGCTGAATGATTATTACGGGATCGCAGGAATCCTGCGCAGTTCACCATCAACGCACAAAATTCCGTTCGGCGTCTGGAGTAGTCTCAACACGACCGAACTTCCCGAGACACCGGAACAGCTTGCAGACCGAAAGAAGATAGAAGCTCAACACGCTGAGAAATTGTCGAGCTTAAATAAGGAGCAACAGCAGCTCACCGAAGCGAAGCAGCGTATCGTTGATCAACTTGCCACGCTCGACAGAACTGAAGCAGAACAAAACGAGCTGGTCGCCGTGAAGCAACCACCAGCGTCTGACACTCAGATTGTTACAGCCAAAGTGGAGCAAACGCAGCCAGAGCCAGACGCTTCCGAGCCCATGCCAGATAAAGAATCTCTGGCTAAGCAACGTGACGAAATCGCAGAGAAAATCAAAAAGCTCGCCTCCGAGATCCAGCACGCGGAATTCTTTGCTTCAAAGGTGCCCAAAGCGTTTGCAATGCGAGACGGCGAGCATCCGGCCGACATGCCGGTTTACATTCGAGGTAATCCCTATGCACCTGGGGCGGTGATGTCACGCAGCGCGTTGCGAGTGGCTTCCTGGGAGAAGTTTCCTGAGATTCCGGCTGGTCAGAGCGGTCGATTACAACTGGCAGATTGGCTCGCCGACGATCGTAATCCGCTCACAGCACGCGTAACGGTCAATCGCATTTGGCAGAAGCTGTTTGGTGAAGGTCTTGTTCGCAGTGTCGATTACTTTGGTACGCGTGGCGAGGTACCGAGCCATCCTGAATTGCTCGATCATCTGGCCAATCGATTCATGCGCAACAACTGGTCACAGAAGCAACTCATTCGCTCGCTTGTACTCAGTCGCACGTATCGAATGAGTAGCAGGAACGACATCACAGCGATGCAGATTGATCCTGAAAACAAGCTATTGTGGCGCATGAACCCCCAACGGCTCGATGCAGAAGCGATACGGGATTCGGCGTTGGCGATCAGCGACGAATTGCTGAAAAGTCAGGGCGGCCCATCGCTGGTACTGGAGAACGTCGAGAACACAGGGGCACTCGTCCAGTCGGGAGTGAATCCACCCAATTACAACCATCGCAAACCCCGTCCGTCCCAGGAATTTGAACGGACGATCTATCTTCCTGTGATGCGGACCGGGTTTCCTGGCGCTGACCGCATTCGCAGCTACTTTGATTTCGTCGATCCAGCTCAGATCGCTGGAAAGCGTGAGCAATCTGTCGTGCCAACTCAATCATTATTCCTGATGAACAACGATTTTTTTCGCCGTCGATCCCGGTCTATGGTTGAACAACTTCTTGCCAGTGCTTCAACGCAGGAAGAACGCCTGGAACAACTTTGGATGCGAGTCCTGGCTCGACCGATGACGGCGGTTGAACGCAGGGAGGCGATCGCTTTTCTTGACGACTCCAGGTCACTTGTCGCAAATGAACCCAATCAAACTGCCACTGACATTATTGTCTGGCAGGAGCTATGTCACAGCCTGATGTCCTCGAATCATTTTGTATTTCGCCTTTGAGCGAGGCGGTCGTTCTCAATCAGCGTCCTGCGAAAGTTTTGTCTCACCATGAACAAAAATTACATTCCCAATCGACGCCAGTGTTTACAGCACGCGGCTTGTGGCTTCGGCGCTATTGCTCTGCATGATATGGTTCGCGCCGCGACGAATGTTTCGGGTGCGCCATCGCTGGACTTTAACCCACGAGTCAAACGCGTAATCTTTCTTTTTATGGCCGGTGGTCCCTCGCAATTGGATCTGTTCGATCCCAAGGACTACATCCGCGAGAAACACGGACAAGCGATTGATTCTCCGCTGGATCCGAATGTGACTCAGATTGGAACGGAGAAGTTTCTTGCGCTGGGGGCCATGGCGCCGGTGCGACCACGTGGACAGTCTGGAATGATGATCTCTGACCTGATGCCGCATCTGGCAGGCATCTCGGACGATATCTGTTTGCTGCGAGGCATGAGTGCTGACAATCCACAACATGCTGGCGCGACATCGCAATTCCACACCGGCAGCTTCACAGAAGTCCGGCCATCGATGGGGGCATGGATCAGTTATGGACTCGGAACGGAGAATCAGAATCTGCCGAGTTTTGTGACCATTCATCCAAAGGAGTCGCGTACCTACGGTTCCGCTTTTCTGCCGGCGGTACATCAGGGCACGGCGCTTACCGTGCCGCTGGACAGCAAGACAGCACCCATCGAAAACCTGCGAAATGCTTCGGCGAGCGATGCGATTCAGCGGAGGCGGATCGATTTCACCCAGCGGTTGAACCAGCGTCTCATCGATGAATTGCACGGCGACGCGAACATGGAAGGCATGATGCAAAACATGGAATTGGCGTTCCGAATGCAGACGACGACGCCTCAGCTCGTTGATATGTCGACCGAGAGCGAAGCGACGCAAAAAATGTACGGCGTGGGTGGTAAGGATACCGACAAAAACGCACGAGCCTGTTTACTCGCTCGTAAGCTCAGCGAGTCCGGCGTGCGGTTTGTGCAAGTGACCATGGATGGCTGGGATCATCACGGCGACATCCGAGGCAACTTGCCGAGACTCTGCAGTCAGACCGACCAGCCCGTCGCTGCGCTCGTTAGAGACCTGAAACTGCGAGGCATGCTCGACGATACGCTGGTTCTATGGTCAGGCGAATTTGGTCGCACGCCATGGAGTCAGGATTTGAGCGGAACGGCTCCGATTGACAAACACGGGCGCGAGCATCAACCGCAGAGTTTCTGCGCATGGATGGCTGGAGGCGGCATCAAACCGGGGCTGACATATGGCGAGACTGATGCGATGGGTTACCAGGTCATCGACGGCAAAGTGCATCTTCACGATCTGCACGCGACCATGTTGCATCTGCTCGGTCTCGATCATACCGGTCTCACTCGACGCCACCTCGGCCGCGACTTTCGGCTCACCGATGTGTATGGCTCCGTCGTGAAGGAAATTTTGTCTTAGGGCACCTGTATGAAACATCTCGTTGTTATCCTCGTTGCTGCGGCAATCACAAGCAGCGCAATGGCCGATGTCGCAACCGAAACCGTCTCGATTCGCATGCGCGATGGCATAGCACTTGCGACCGACATCTATCGTGATGCCGCGGTATCGAAGGCGCCCGTCATCCTGATTCGCACGCCCTATGACAAGTCGAAACAGAAAGGGAATGCGGAGAAGTATGCCGAGGCTGGCTATATCGTTCTGATTCAGGACTGTCGCGGTACGCGTGAATCGGAAGGGGTGCTGGCTCCATACAACAACGAGGGGCAGGATGGATTTGACACCATCGAATGGATCACCCGTCAGGCATGGTGCAGCGGTCGTGTGGGCATGATGGGCGGGTCTTATGTGGGCGCTGTGCAGTGGCAGGCGGCAGTCGAATATCCGCCCGGTCTGGCAGCGATCGCACCTCAGGCAACGTGGAGCAGTTTTTATCGCAACCTGTACTTGGGTGGTGCCGTGCGGTTGTCGCTGATTTCCGGCTGGCTGGCTGGCAACACTCCCAAGCCTGAAGGTGTGCAACCGGCAGATATGAATGAAGCGCTCCTGCGTCTACCGCTGAGCGATGTCGATGAGGCGATCGGCTGGCCAATGCCGTGGCTCGATGCGTACCTCACTCATCCTGAACCAAATGGTTTTTGGAAGCGACTGGATCTGACGGACGAACTGCCCAACTTGAAGATGCCCGCCTTGCATGTCGTGGGCTATTACGACTTTTTCTCGCGCGAGTCCGTTGGAAACTTCATGATCATGCAGCAGTCTCGCGATCCGCAGACTCGCAAGCAACAACGACTGGTCCTTGGTCCGTGGGATCACGGCACCGTTGGCAAGGCGACGATTGCTGAAGTTGATTTCGGTCCCGATGCCGAAGTGGATACATTCGCACCTCAGTTGGACTGGTTCGATCGCCATCTTAAACAGGATCCCGCCGCGATCGCCAGGCCGTTTCCACCCGTACAATATTTTTCTATGGGGGACAATGCCTGGCATGACGCGCAAACCTGGCCGCCCGAAGGCTTCTCGGCGACATCGTTCTACCTTCACTCGGACGGCAAGGCAAACACTCGTAGCGGCGCGGGCAAGTTGAACCGCGAAGAACCTGCTGGCGAAGAACCCGCCGATACGTTTCGCGCGGATCCGGCGCATCCTGTACCAGCCTGCCCGGTCACGGAGACGCGTCCGATGAAAGCTGCGGTATGGGGACCGGTTGATCAGAGCGCTCTCGAAGACCGCGAGGACGTGCTTGTCTATACAAGCGATGTGTTGACTGAGCCGCTCAGCTTTGCAGGCAATGTCGAAGCAAAACTGTTTGTAAGCGCCGACACGCCGGATGCGGATTGGGCCGTCAAGCTGGTCGACGTGCGACCTGACGGTTTTGCTCAAAATCTTGCGACCGGCATTCTTCGAGGCCGATATCGAGATTCGTTGCTTGTACCATCGCCGCTGCAACCCGGAAAAGTGTACGAGATCACTGTGGATCTCGGTCCTTGTGCCGCAACGATTGCCAAAGGGCATCGACTTCGAGTCGACATCTGTGGTTCTCTGTTCCCGCTGTACGATCGAAATTCCAACACTGGCGAAGGCCCATTCGGTTCGAGCACATTGATCTCGACGGAGTCGGTCTATCACTCGTCGTTAAAGGCGTCTCGGATCGTGCTGCCCATAAAACAGTAGACCGGGGATTCCCAACTCTCACCACTTCATCAATCGACAATCATCAATCAAATGTCTGATACAGTAAGTTTCTTCGCGAAGCGGGAGTCACGCTTTCGCTACCGCTGCATTGGCACATTGAGCGAGTTGGATTCATGACACGCATTACCAGATTCAGATTGAGATTTCGCGGGTGGAGCTTCTTATTCCTGTTCGTTTTGCTGCTGTTATCGAGGGCAGAATTACTCGCTTACCAGCCGTCGCAGGTCCGCATCGAAACCTGGACCGAGAAATGGCCACGCGACTCCGGCGAGAACGAGGAGCGCGCGGTTACAGCCGAGATCTGGAGCGACGCCATCCAGGCGGCGCTTGATCAAACCAACTCCGTGCATCTGCCGAAGCGGGATGAGCCTTACTACCTGGATGGCCCCATCATCCTGAAGTCCGGGCAGAAGCTTACGGCCGATGCCGACACTGAGATTCGTCTGAAACCCGGGTGCAGCACCTGCATGGTTCGTAACGAGAACATCATCGGCTTTGCAGATCTCTCGGTGCCCGAAGATACGAAGCCCGACACCGACATCATCATCGAAGGCGGCATCTGGACCACGCTGGCAACTGGCGTCAAGGACGACAACGGCAACCAGCGCGGCTACTCGTCAAAAAAGAATCCCGTGCCCGGTACCCACGGTGTCATCCTGATCCACAACGCCCTTCGGGTGAGCGTCAAGAACGTCACCGTACGTCAGAGTCGCCCTTTCGCGATCCATCTTGGCAACATCCGCGACTTCACCGTCGATGGCCTGACGCTCGACCGGCACGGACGCGACGGCGTGCATGTGGACGGTCCCGCAAGCGACGGCATGATTTGCAACGTGAGCGGCGATTCGCACGACGATCCTGTCTCGATCACGGCGTGGGACTGGCGGCAATACAGCGTGAGCTTCGGCCCGATCCACCATCTCACCATCGAACACATCACCGGCGCGCCGGAAGGCAAACGCAGCACCGACGCCATCCGCCTCCTCCCTGGCGTGAAGCGTTTCAGTGACGGCACCACGCTCGACTGCCCCATCCACGACATCACGCTGCGTGACATCACCGACATCCGCGACTTCAAACTCTACGACCAACCGAACCTCGAACTCGGACGCGACAACGACTTCAGTGTCGGTATCGGCACGCTGCGGAACATCATCTTCGAGAACCTCACCTTCACCCGCCCCGGCAGCATCCAGGTCCACGCCAACACCGACGGCCTGACAATCCGCGACGTGAAGCTCAATTTTCCGATCCCAACGGATTACCGCCTTGTTGAACTCGGCCCCAGGTCGCAAACGTACAAACACCAGCCGGACGCTCCAGCCACATGGACCGAAATCTTCTCACCCGATATCGACTGCACTGTGCGCAACGTCAGTATCACCGGCGTTCGTGTTCAGAATACGAAAACCGATTTGCCTTTCGAGCAAGTCGTGAAGGTCATTGAGCAAAAGCGCAATCCCGACTACCCCAGCACTACGCCGCGCGGTGGTACAGGCAAAGGGATCTGGATTCGTTAACACTGTTGTCCAATTCAGAAAGAATATTCATGCACACGTCACTACAGTTGGTCTTCTCCAGCCTCATCCTGTTCATTGTCGCCGTACCACTGGTCGCGGCTGATAAGAGTGACGCGAAGAGCCGCGTCGAGCAGGTCGTGAAGGCGGTTGGGGGTGAAGATCATTTGCTGAATTTGTTTCGCTATCGCGAGCGAGTCCTCGTTACCGCGACGCCAGCACCTCCAGTGACGGCAGATGAAAAAGGGAATCGGACTTCAGTTGTAGAAATTGCTGGCGATATTTGGCTTGGAACGACAAAACGCGATAAAGACAAGGTCCGCGTACTCTGCTGGGCGTGGAGCCTGCGGATACTGCTCGACCCGAAATCAAAGGTTGAATCGATTGCCGATACGACCATCGCTGAAAAACCCGTCTTTGGCCTGCGTGTTACAGAATCGATCAGCAATCCAATCGATTTGTACTTCGACAAAAAAACGCAACGACTCGTGGCTATTGACTACACGGATACGCGGCACCTGTTTAGCCAGTGGAAAACAACGGAAGGTGACCATCACTATCCATCGCATGTCGTCGGATACCGATTCACCGACCGCGACGCCAAGCTTACAAATGCGAATCAATGGTACCAAACCGATATCCTGGAATTGACACCGCTGGCAGAATTGCCGCCAGAGTTGAGAACAGATTCCCAACGCACCAAATGAGACACTCATGTCAACAACCAAACGCATTGCCAGTCCCGAATCGGATCCTCGCGTGAAGGCCGTGTTCGATGATATTCGCGCTATGCGGAAAACAGACTTTATCAACAATTTTTGGCATGCCCTCGCGCTCGACCCTACATTGCTGGAAAGCACCTGGGCCGAGGTGAAGCGTCTGATGGCGACTCCCACGCACCTCGATCCGCTCACGAAAGAGATGGTCTACATCGCGGTGTCGGTAGCGAACTCGTGCAGTTACTGCGTCCTTCCCACACCGCAGCAGCCCGTGCCACGGGGATGACCGATGCACAACATGCCGAACTTCTTGCCGTCATCTCTTTGGCTGCCAGGACCAACCATTTGGCAATCGGACTGCAAGTGCCCGTTGACGCAGTCTTCGATGCTGACGGCGAAAGGTGAGTAGTCTGGTAAGTCGTCTGCTATGCATGATACTTTTGCTTCTCGAAACGACCGGGGCAATGAACCAACTGAAGAAAACCCATGAATCCCCCCTTCAAAGTTCTCACAGCCCTGGTGCTTTCACCGTTGACCGCACTACATTCTACTGACGCTCCATCTTTGCAACCGTCGCAACATCTGGTATGCGGGACCGACGCCGGCAGAAGATCTCAACAACTACGTTGTGCTCTCCACCAGCAGCGACAATAGCGCGACAGGGAACGAATTGCTGACCGTCGATCCTGATGCGGGGGCCGGTGCGGAGTTTCGATCCTGAACTGTGGGCCTCACCGGATGGTCGGCTGTTCTTCTTCTGGGCTTAGATGGAGAAAAGTCGCCGCGATGCCAAACTTTGCGTTTGGTGCATCGAGATAAGCGAGCCGGATGCCGCGCAGCCAACGTGGTCGCAGCCGCGCCGCATCGGCGATGGCGTCATGTTGTGCAAGCCGATCACACTTTCATCGGGCGAATGGGTGTTGCCAATTTCAAAATGGAAAGAGCACGACAACAGCGCGCAAATGATTGTCTCGAACGACCAGGGCAAAACATGGACGCTGCGCGGTGGCTGCAACGTACCGAAGGACGTCCGCCAGTTCGACGAGCACATGTTTGTCGAGCGTAAGAACGGCTCGCTCTGGTTGCTGGCGCGCACTACCCACGGCATCGGCGAAAGCGTGAGCACAGACTCGGGCAAGACGTGGCCGGAGTTGAAGCCCTCGACCATCCTGCACACGCCCTCGCGTTTCTTCATCAACCGACTTGCATCTGGAAACCTGCTGCTTGTGAAGTACGGCCCGCTTGAGAAACGTACCGGACGCTCGCATCTCACGGCCTGCCTCTCCAAAGACGACGGCGCGAACTGGACCGGCGGACTCATGCTGGATGAACGCCCGGGTGTGTCCTGTCCCGATTGACAGCAGACGCGCGATGGACTTATTCGCATCATCTACGACTACGACTACGACTACGTTACCGCTGACCGCAACATTCTCGTGGCTGCTTTCCGTGAGGAAGACGTCGCGGCTGGCAAGCCCGTCAGCAACGATGTGCGACTACGTCAAGTCGTCAGTAAAGCCACTGGTGGTCAGGAGAAGCCGAAGACTTCGACGGCCCCGGTCTAAACCAACGCCGATGTTCAACGGCAACTTCTCATCCTCGGCGTGAAACTCTTTAGCGACCAAGACGACACCACCGCTGAGATTCCCGCCGCGTTACAGGACGCACGCTTCCTTCACATTCCGATAGACGGCCAGAAGACAATCAAATGCGAACGCGCAAGCATCGTCTCCTTACTTACCCCGGTGCTCGACCGCAACCGCGATACGGCCTCGCAACCTTCGATGGATCAGGGTTTCGAGAAAGTCGCCCTGCCGGAAATCCCACTCTTCAATCCTGCTTCGCCCGCGAACTACTGCACGCTGTTCCAAAAAGACTGCGCCGCTGGTGAAACAATCTTCATCGGCAAATGGGCCGTGCCTGTATTCTTCCCATGAAACCCACGACGCTCCCCGCCGGCAAGTCGGTCTACGATCAGTTTGTAAACATCAGGGCGTTGAACGGTTAGGCGTGCCAACTAAGCGGTGTTTTGTTTCTCACCAAGGCACGGAGGTCTTGCTGATCGGTAAACCTTGTTGATTCGCCATGAAAGGTAGCCGCAGCGAACCTTGCATAAAGCTCGTTATAGAAAATCACCGTGCCCTCGTGCCTCGGTGAGAGACACCTGTACCTTCAGTGAAGTACGCTTCGCCGCCTTGATTCTTTGGCTAGTGGAAAGTTACCGAGCCCCGATCGCGACCTCGAGGCCAGAGTCGCAGCACTATCGCTCGCCGGATATGAGGCTGCGGCGGTAGTTGCCAGGCGTAACACCAGTCGTTTTGCGGAATACTTCCAGCATGTACTGCGAAGTCGCAAAGCCGGTACGGGCGGCGATCTGCTCGAGGCTCAGATCGGTCTCTCGCAGCAGGTTGCAGACATGTTCGATGCGCACTCGCACTATCTCTTCATTGGGAGACCTTCCCAACAATCGGCGACAACTCCGCTCTAATGTGCTTCGCGAAATCGGAACAATCCCGAGAATTGCATTGATGGTCAGTCCATCGCACGCACGCTGGCGAATCAATCGAATGGCCTGTGCCAAGTACTCGTCATCAATCGCCACGATATCCGACGATTGACGCGTCTCGATGCAGAGCGGAGCGAAAAGCGTCGGCTGGGCAGGTGGCTTCAGACGACGCATCATGCGATCCAGAATTCGCGCGGCTTCGTAGCCGATCTGCTCACCGGCTAGACGCACGCTGCTCAGCGGCGGTGTGCTCATCGTGGAGATCGTCTCGTCGTTCTCGACTCCGACGATAGCGACATCTTCCGGGACGCGGATTGACGACCGAGAGCATGCGTCCAACAGCCAGCAACCAAGCTGATCCGTGCAGGCCATAATCGCAGTCGGGCGAGGCAGTTCGCTGAGCCATTTCATCAGTCTCTTTTGCTGAGCCTCCCATTGTTCCGGCTTTTCCGATTTGCCGGGCTGACGAAGCACAGAACACTCATGTCCGCGTGCTCGCAAATAGTCGACAAAACTCTCGCGGCGTTCGATAAAGAAGGGTTCGGCATCAAGCGCAAACACGCCGAAGTGACGGAAGCCTCGCTCAAGAAAATGCTCGGCAACCATGGATGCAACTGCCGTGTTATCAACCCCGACAAATGGGAATGTGGAACCACGGCGCGTCGATCGCAGTTCCACAGCAGGCACTGCCGCACGTTTAACGGCAGTTGCGATCGCAGTGTTGCCAGAGCGGGTCAGAATTCCATCACCGTCCCAGTTTCTCAGCCAAACCGGAGGCCTCGTTTCCAGATCTCGAACTTCGACAAACATTGACCAGGGCCCGTGCTCCTGTGCATAGCGTTTCACACCGTGCAGCAGGTCGCGACCATAAGTCCGCGAAGTTTCAATGAGGAGAGCAACGCGACGCATTGGCGAATTCCAGGCGAATCAGGGCTGATAATATAGTGTAACTGAATTACGCAGATACGGAATGTGAATGAATCTCTTATGCGTTAAAATGGTCCAGGATTAAGGCTGGCAATCATTGGAGATCAACATGTCGCATTCATCACTTTCACGAAGAGGCTTCATCGCTTCGACACTGGCAGGCGGCTCGTTGCTGGGGAGTTCGCTTTCAGAAGTTTGCTCATCGCCACAAACGGCACGGGGACAGGAGAAGCCTCGTCACAAGGTGGAACGCATCGGCATTGGTGCGATCGGATTGCGTTATCAGGGGAGTGTGATTGCTAATAAGGCGCAGTTGTACGGTGATATTGTTGCCGTCTGTGACGTGGATCGCAACGTCCGCGATCAGGCAAAGGCGGCCTTTGGAAGTACTCCACACAGCAGCGAGGACTACCGCGAGTTGCTCGCTCGCAACGATGTCGATGTCGTCACAATTGGCAGTCCCGATCATTGGCACACCAAAATGGTGATCGACGCATGCCGTGCCGGCAAAGATGTCTACTGTGAAAAGCCACTGACGCTGACCATTGATGAGGGTAAGCTGCTAACCAGGGTCGTGAAAGAAACTGGACGTGTGGTGCAAGTCGGTTCCTGGCAGCGGAGCGACGATCGCTTTCGTCTCGCCGTCGAAATGGTCCGATCGGGCCGCATTGGAAAGCTTCAGAAGGTGGATGTGGTGCTTGGCAAGAACGGCACAAGCGATGCGTTTGTGCCACGAAATCCCCCAGCGCATCTCAATTGGAACTTGTGGCAGGGGCAAACGCCGGATGTACCCTATATTGAGGAACGCTCGCACTACACCTTTCGCTGGTGGTACGAGTACTCGGGAGGTCAAATGACCGACTGGGGAGCTCATCACATCGATATCGCACAGTGGGCGATCGATTCGTATCCAGTCGAAATCAACGGAGCAGCAACAATGCCAACCGTCACCAATGGCTACAACGTCGCGATCGATTTCAACGTCACTTACAAGTATGCCAATGGCGTGACGATGACAGTCGGTGACACCGGCGATAACGGAATACTTTTCACCGGCGATGCTGGTAGATTGTTCGTGAATCGAGGAAAGCTCACCGGAGCACCCGTTGACGCGTTAAAAACGAATCCACTGAATCGCGAAGATTGGAAGGTCTACGATTACGACAACCTGGAGCGACCGCCGCGTGCTGGCAAACTGGATGCCATCATGAATCACATGGGCAATTTCTTTGACTGTGTTGAGACTCGCCGCACGCCCGTCTCTGATGTCGAAAGTCAACATCGAAGTGTCAGCACCTGTCACCTCGGAAACATTTCGATGCGTCTGGGTCGGCCACTGAAGTGGGACCCTGAAATAGAAATGTTCCCTGATGACGCGGAAGCCAACGCCATGCTTGGTCGTGAGCAACGCAAGGGGTTTGAAGTCGTCTAAATTATCATTTGTTCAGAACGCTTGCCGTTGAATTGAGAAAGACACCAGCCATGCAAAAAAACGCTGTATCTCTCATCACTGACCAGCATCGCGAACTTTACCAGCGCGAAGGTTACTTCATTCTGGAAAGTGTGATTTCGGAAGAGCATCTTCAGATCTTGCGTGATTCATGCGATCACCTGATCGACCTGATGCATCAGGAGATGGATCGACAGGGAACCGATCACATTCATATCAGCCATCGCGGCAAGCGGTACCACATTGCCAAACAGTACGACAAAACGCCTCGGTTGTCGGAGTACGTTTTCAGCCCGCTGATGGCAGACGTCTGCCGAGCGACGATTGGTGAAACCGCGTTCCTGTTTTACGACCAGTATGTCGCCAAATGTGCCGAGCAGGGAATTAGCTTTTCGTGGCATCAGGACGGCGGCTACCTCGGCTTTCCTCATATGCCGTATGTCACGGTCTGGGCAGCGGTCGACGACATGACGCTGGAGAATGGCACGGCATACGTCATGCCGTATTCGACCATCGGTATACGGTCTCTTGTCGAACACATTCGCGAACCGGAAACAGGTGACAAGGTTGGATACTTCGGAAAAGAACCGGGCATTCCCGCCATCGTGCCCGCAGGCAGCGTGGTCGTATTCAGCTCGCTGACATTTCACCGCAGTGGAGCGAATACCACTAACCGCATGCGTCGCGCTTACGTGACGCAGTATTCAGCAGAACCGATTTACAAACCTGGAACTCAGGAGCTAATGCACCTGGGAGTTCCGTTTCTGCAACCGTGAATCTGCCGTATTTGAACGGCTGCGAAAAGCGTTGATCGAGACATCCCGGAGACTCTTATGCAACCGTCATTGCTGACACGTCGTTCGTTTTGTGCTGCCAGTGCCGTGGCAGTTGGAAGTGCTGTCATGCCGCGAACTCTTGTCGATGCGGCGGAATCGGAGATGTTCCAACTGAAGTACATTCTCGGTTCCTGCATGTACGGTTATCAGTACGTCGGTGAGATCCTGCCGGAAGTCCGCAAGATCGGCGCCACCGCCCTCGACGTCTGGCCCAAGGTGCATGGCAACCAGCGCGAGCAATTGACCGATCTGGGTGAAGACAAGTTCTCAGCGATGTTGAAACAGCACGAGATCACGCTCGGATGTATTACTCAGTACAAGCTCGGGCCATTTGGTCTGCAGGACGAAATGCGACTGGCGCAGCGCTTCGGTTGCAAGACCATTGTCACCGGCGGTCGGGGCCCTGCGGGCTTGAAAGGCGACGATCTGAAAGCGGGCGTTCAGGGCTTCATCGACAAGATGAAGCCGCACCTTGAAGTGGCTGAAGAAACCGGTGTGACCATCGCCGTCGAGAATCACGGAAACAACCTGATCGAGTCGCCTGACTCTTTGAAATGGCTGGCCGAACTAAGACCGTCGAAGCATCTGGCGATTGCTTTCGCACCTTATCACCTGCCACAGGATGCGGATTTGCTTGGTCGTTTGATTGAAACGCTGGGTGATTCGATCGCGGTGTTCTACGCCTGGCAACACGGAATGGGCTGTCACAAGAAGCTGCCCAGGGAACAGGAACTACTGCAGATGCCCGGCCGCGGCGATCTCGACTTCGGTCCGTTGCTCGCGGCGCTCAAGCGGATGAAGTACTCCGGCTGGACGGAGATCTTCATGCACCCCGTTCCGCGCGGCATTCCGATTCTCGAAACCGCCTCAGCCGTGACGGCTGAGATCAACCGCAGTCGCGATTATCTGAATCAATTACTCAGCGATGCTTGAGTCTGACGAGGCAATCATCTTTCAGTCAGGATTATGACCATGCAACCCAAAGTTCTCATTATTGTCGGTGATGCCAGCGAGACACTGGACACGATGTACCCGTATTACCGGTTGATCGAAGCCGGTTTTCAGCCGGTCGTCGCGGCCCCGGAAAAGCGGCGTTACCAGATGGTTCTGCACGAAGTAAAACCTGGATGGACGATCACAAAGGAGTGGGACGGTTACACCATCGAGGCGAACGTTGCGTTCGCGGAGATCGATTCAGAAGAGTATCTGGGGATCTTCTACTCGGGCGGCCGCGCTCCTGAGTACATTCGCGATGACCCCAATCTAATCCGCATCACGCGTTACTTTTTCGAAAAGAATGCTCCGATCGCGAGTGTCTGCCATGGCGTCGAGATCCCCGCGCGAGCTGACTGCGTTCGAGGTCGGCGGATGGCGACGGTTGCCAAGTGCCGCTTCGATCTGGAAGTCTGCGGCGGGACGTTCGTGGACGAACCCTGCGTGATCGACGGCAACCTCGTTTCAGGTCGCACATTCCACGACAATGGCCATTTCGTCGGAGCCTGGATCAAACTTCTCGATGAAGCCGGAAAGAAGTCCACATGAACACACCAACGGCACTCATCATCACCCTGTTGCTCGCGTTGTTCGCCCCGGTGGACGTCACCGATTCGCTGAGCCGCAGCGACGGCATATTGAAAAAGATGACACGTAGCCGGAGCTGGAGATAAGCATCGAGAATGCATCCTGGGTGCGAGCAGATTGGCTTCGAAAAGTAACGCAATCACCGCTTTCGCCACTCACTGGGCGTGTGGCCGTGATGGCGCTTGAAATGCTGCCCGAAGCGCGAGACATCGCTGTAGCCGACTCGCCCGGCGATCTGCGCGATAGGTAGCCGTGTGATGACAAGAAGTTCGGCGGCTTTTTCAAGACGCAGCTTTTGCAGGTAGGCTTGAAAGCTGAGGCCGTAATGCTGACGGAAGAGTCGGCTCAGATTGCCGGCGCTGGTGAAGGCGATCCTGCCCGCCACCTCCGTGAGCTTCAACGGCGTGTGCAGGTGAAAGGCGAGATAAGCGGTGGCGCGCCGCAGTGGATCGCCTTGTGGATCGGCGTCGGTGCGTGATTTCTCGGCCACGCGGAACCAGACGGCTTCCACATGGCTACGAGCTGCGTCTTCCGCTGCGGTCGGGTCGCCGAAGGCGATCGCTTCCACCAGGTACTCGTGCTCCTGAGCCAGAACGCGGGCATCTGGAAAGTAGTCTTCAAAACCCTGCGCGTGGAAGCTCAGCAAGCCGTCCCATGCTTCCCGCCACGCCGCTTTCAGCCGCGGAACCTGCGCCAGCTCGACGATGGTCTCGTGCAATTCGAAGTCGGACTCGCGAAACGAAACGTAGTCGCGGATCTGAAGCGCCCTGGTCAACCGCGTGAGAATCGATCGCAGGCGATTGAGCACTTCCGGCGAAGCGGCCACATGCTGCGCGGCGTGACGTGCGGCAAAGCCTTCCAACACGGAGCGTAGTTCTGAGAGTCGGCGAAGTTCGGTGGTCTGCATTTTCGATACGGTGATAACTAAAAACTATGCGAAAGCAGACACTGGGCTATGCGGCAACCGCCAAAACACAACATTGCAATCATCATGTATTGAAAACAATTCATCCACGCCGTTTAATGGACCCACGAGTGAACAATATGCCAAATCGAACACACCACTACCAGTGCCAATCATGATCATGCCCGAAAAAATTCCTTTTGGCGTCATCGCACCGATGACCACGCCTTTTGCCGCTGATGGCGAACTGCAGGCAACATCCATCCGCAGCCAGGTGGAGTTTCTCGTGCGCGAGCGGGCCGACAGCCTCGCGGTCGGCGGCTCGACGGGCGAGGGGCAGACACTATCGCCCGACGAACTCCGTGCCTGCGTGAGCGAGACGCGCGCAGCGATGCCACCGGAAATGCCACTCATTGCCAGCGCGATCGTGGACAGCACGCGACAGGCCATTCGCTTGATCAAAGCGGTCGAAGGTCTCGGCGTGGATGCGATCCAGCTCACGCCGGTGCATTATCTCTTCCGCCCTGATGACGAGATGATGATCGAGCACTTCCGCGTGATGCACGAAGAGACCGGCATGCCGCTGATTATCTACAACGTGGTGCACTGGTGCTATCTCTCGCCGGAACTGGCCGTCAGACTCATGAATGAAGTGCCGGGAGTCATGGGCATCAAGCAGAGCGCGGGTGACTTGAAGCTTTTCGCCGACCTCATGATCAACGCGCCGAAGGACCGCAGGATCTACAGCGCAGTGGATGCGCTGATGTATCCGTCGTTCTGCCTCGGCACACCGGGGGTCATCGCCACCGGTTACGCAATCGGCTATGGTGCGGCGCGTCTCCTCGGTCTTGACACACGGGACAGCCGTACAATGGCGCTCGAAGTCGGTCTGCAAAATGGGGGCATGGCCACCGGCCTCCCCTTCAATGTTCTGCACAGTCCCGCCGCTGCGCTCGCTGCTGCCACCTTCGGCCCGTGGAGCGCCATTACCAGTTCCTCGCTTGCCTCGTGGTGGGGCCGGCGCTCCATTCCTCAAGACACATCAAACAGGCAGTCCGCATGAAATACTCGATTCTTCTGCTTTTGATCCTCACATCGCAAACATCGCAAATCCGGGCCGCGAACTGGCCGCTGGAAGACATCAATGACACATTGATCATGCGTGGCGCTGCTAAGACGGCCGCCGGGGCCTCCGGGCAGAGCCTGGTGCTTGACGGCGAGTCGCTGATTGAACTCAAGGATAGCGCAGACGTCGCCAGCGACGCCTTCACCGTTTCGTTGTGGTTCAATCCCTACGATCTCGCTGGTGAGCAGCAGATGCTGGTCGGCAAGAATCGTTATTCGCGAAACGAGCGACAGTGGAGTCTCACCATCGAGCCGGACGGCAAACTGAAAGCACACCTGCGGCAGAACGGCTGGAGTACGATTTCCTGTGACGAACCGCTCGTCGCCGGAAAATGGCATTTCGCAACTTTGGTGGCCGATTCAGGCAAAGCAACGCTGTTCTTGAACGGAAAGCCCGTGGGCGAAGTTAAGCTTCAGACGCCCATCGCCGCCACACCGGCTCCCATCACACTTGGCGGCATCTGGGATGCGGACCAGGTGCGCCAGCCCTTCACCGGTGCCCTGGATGAACTCACCCTGGAACCCCGTGCGTTGAAGGCGGAGGAGGTCGCCGCAGGTTACCGACCGGTATCCGCCATGCACGATATGACGAAGGTGGTCGGACTGCCATTGTGGGACGTCGCGCACCCGCTCCCGAAAGCCGCCGAGCTGCCGCGGGTGGCAGCCGCGGAGTTTTATGTCATTAAAAATCAGCGACCAGATACGGATCAGTGCAAGTTCACACTTGGCGTTGGTCTCGCCTGGCACAAGGGAAAGCTATACGCCTCCTATGGTTACAATAAGGGCCACGAAAATACGCCCACCGAGGAAGCTCATGTGAAGGTTAGCGACGATGGGGGCAAGACTTGGAGGCCGACCGTGGTCATGGATGCAGGCGAGGGCGATATCGCGGTGAGCCACGGCGTCTTCCTCTCGCACGGCGGCAGCCTGTGGGCCTTCATGGGTGCCTTTTATGCACATGAAAAACTCTACCACCGCGTGCATGCCCGCGCCTACAAGTTGAATGAAACCACGGGAGCCTGGGAGCCGCGTGGAGCCATCGTGGACGGCGGATTCTGGCCCATGCAGGAGCCGCAGAAAATGCCAGATGGAAACTGGATCATGGCCGGATTCCGCATCGGCGAAGCTGGCAATCTGCCTGCGGTGGCCATCAGCAAGGGCGACGACTTCACGAAGTGGGATCTCGTCGTCATTCCTGCCGCACCCGGTCTTGGCAACATCTGGGGCGAGTCCACCGTCATCGTCGAAGACAAACGCATCCTCAACATCGCCCGCTACGGCAGAAAGGCATTGGCCTTGCTCTCCATCAGCGAGGACCACGGCCGCACGTGGACGCCCACGGCACCATCGAATCTGCCCATGGCCACCAGCAAACCCTACGCCGGCACGTTGAGTACCGGCGAGCCCTACCTTGTCTGCACTACGACGGCCGACACCGGCGGAGCGCGTTCCCCCTTGACCATCGCGGTAGGCAAACCAGGCGAATCGGTTTTCAGCAGGGTCTTTCTCATTCGCGCGTCGGTCTTCGAGGGCACGCCGGGAGTCTCCGACCCGAAAGCCGACTTCAGTTACCCTTATGCCATCGAGCACGACGGCAAGCTCTACAT
>JBIIIF010000318.1:0-7310 GCA_044235005.1 Planctomycetaceae bacterium
CGCCGCTTTTGCGTCCCTCCGAGTGAATCCATGAAACGTTTTTCTGTGTTCGCTGTCTGCTGCGTTCTTTCGCTTTGTTTTGCTCACGCGCAATCTCACGCTGAGGATGGTGTGCGACTGCTCCCGGCGGAGGTGACCTTGCATGGCGTCGAAGCCGTACACGGTGTGATCGCCGAACGATTTGTTGGGAACGAAGCTGTCGGACCTCTGGCGGGAACGACCATGCTGGTCAGCGATAATCCCGGAGTTGTCAGAGTTTCAGGCCTGAAGCTGATTCCGGTCAGCAACGGTACGGCTGTTGTACGAGTTGATGGAATCGAAGGTGACTCTGCAACACAGAAAGTCACCGTCACCGGGATGGATGAACCGTTCTCGTGGTCATTCCGAAATCATGTTGAGCCCGTACTGGCTCGCCAGGGCTGTAACTCCGGCGCGTGTCACGGAGCATTGGCCGGTAAGGGTGGTTTTCGGCTTTCCTTGCGAGGATACGATCCGGATCGTGACTACTTCACAATCGTCGAACAACAGCTTGGTCGTCGCGTCGAGCTGGCCGAACCCGCTTCCAGTCTCCTGCTTACAAAACCGACGATGGCGGTTCCTCACAAAGGCGGCCTGAAACTTCAGCCGGAGTCATGGCATTATCGAGTCGTCGCGGAATGGATCGCTACCGGAGCTCCGGCCCCGTCAGAGAATGATGCTCAGATTGAGAAGCTGGAAGTTCTGCCCGAGCGTACGACTCTTAAAGCGGGGCTCGTTCAGCCCTTGCTGGTTCGTGCCTGGTATTCAGACGGTCGAGTCGAAGACGTGACTCAACTGGCCAAGTTTACGTCTTCCAATGAAGCCGTTTCTTCCGTCGATGAAAATGGCAACATCACAGTGATCGGCCCCGGCGAAGGCGCTATTACAGCGTGGTTCTCCAGCAAGATCGTGATTGCTCGCGTCACCGTGCCATTTGAACAGACCATCGATCCATCAGAGTTCGCAGCGGCAGGTCGTCGAAACTTTATCGATGAACTGGTGCTGCAACAGTTGCAACGACTTAATCTCAAGCCATCGCCTCGTTCATCAGACGAAGTGTTCGTGCGACGTGTTTACGTGGACACAATCGGGACTCTGCCGACGGCCGATGACGTTCGCAGCTTTCTGGCCGACGCAGCTCCGGATAAACGCGATAAGCTGATTGAATCTTTGCTGGAACGGCCTGAATACGTGGATTACTGGACTTATCGCTGGTCTGATCTTCTGCTGCTGAACGGCACAGAACTGCGTCCCGACGCCATCAAGGCGTATTACAAGTGGGTCCATGACAGAGTCCAATCCAACACACCGTGGGATCAGTTGGTGCGTGAACTGATTACGTCAAAGGGTTCGAGTTTCGAAAACGGAGCGACGAACTTTTATGCTCTGCATCAGGCTCCCGAAGACATGGCTGAAAATGTGAGCCAGGCGTTTCTCGGGCTTTCCATTGGTTGTGCAAAGTGCCACAACCATCCGCTGGAAAAATGGACCAACGATCAATACTACTCGTTCGCAAATCTGTTTTCTCGCGTCCGCGCGAAGGGCTGGGGCGGTGATCCTCGCAACGGTGATGGATTGCGAACTCTGGTCACGGCAACATCCGGAGAATTAGTGCAGCCTCGAACCGGCAAGCCGCAACCTCCGACACCGCTGGATGGAGAATCCATTCCGCTGGACAGTCCCATCGATCGACGTGAAGTGGCTGCTCAATGGCTGACATCGCCGGACAACCAGATGTTTTCACGATCCGTCACGAATCGTGTCTGGAAGAACTTCTTCGGCGTGGGGCTGGTTGAACAGGTCGACGATATGCGAGCTTCAAATCCTGCCAGCAATGAAGAACTGCTGGCTGCCACAGCGAAGCATCTTGTTGATGAGAAGTACAATCTGAAATCATTGGTCCGCACGATTCTGCAGTCGGAGGCCTATCAGCGCAGCAGTCAGACTCTGCCGGAGAACGCTGGTGATTCACGCCACTACTCACGCTACTTTCCGCGCCGCCTTCTGGCCGAGGTTCTGCTGGATGGAGTCTCGCAGGTCACCGATGTGCCGACCGAGTTCAATAAAATTGTTTACCCCGGTGCAGACATTAAACCAACCGATGCCTACGCCAAAGGAACTCGAGCAATCCAGTTGCATGACTCCGCCGTTGAGTCGTACTTTCTGCAGACATTTGGTCGCAACCAGCGACGGATCACATGCGAATGTGAACGGTCTGACGAACCCAGCATGGTTCAGGTACTGCACATTTCCAATGGCAGGACTGTGAACGATAAGCTGGCCGTTGCGGAGAATCGGCTGTCTCGCTGGCTGACAGAGAAAAAGTCGGACAGGGAATTGATCGAAGAAGTCTTCCTGACCTCTCTGGCCAGACTGCCGGAACAGCACGAATTGGATGAGATCTCAGCAGTGCTTGCGGCCGCCAGTGCGGAAGAACGTCGAATCGTGCTGGAAGACATCGTTTGGGGAATCGTGAGCAGTCGCGAGTTCCTGTTCAACCACTGATGGAAATTCGTGCACTGATGCACAAGGGTACGACACGGGGACGAGTCGATTTGGCAGGAAGTCAAGAAATCGGAATCCCGGGTTTTCCTTGTGCGGATTGGAATAGTTGGGCAGACTGCCGCCGAGAGTCCTCCGGAACCTTTCAAACTGACGTTTCGGCGCAGGAAACGGCCTGCGTTTTGCGGTATGGTTTACGCCCTGCGGGTCAATCGCACGATCCACCCGGCTGGGCAGAAAAGATTGTTTATAAAAACAGCCACATAGAATTCATCGCGACGTTTTAACCCACGAGCCAACACTGCAAATGTCCGAACCTCAACTTTCTCCTCGTGAAGTTCTTGCTCTGTGTCGTCAGTGCGAGATCCGAGCGATCGACCTTCGCTTCACAGACTTCTGTGGGTCTCAGCGACATTTCACGATCCCTGCTGATCAACTGACTGAGGAAAGCTTTGAGCAGGGCTTTTCCTTCGATGGATCGTCCATGCGAGGCTGGCAGGCGATTCACGAAAGCGACATGCTGGTTGTTCCGGAATCTCAGACGTGTTTCGTCGACCCTTTTATGAAGTCGACGCTGGCCATGTTGTGCAATGTGAAGGATCCGGTCACTCACCAGACCTATCCCCGTGATCCTCGCAACATCGCTCGCAAGGCTGAGAACTACATGCTTTCGACCGGGATCGCTGACAAAGCGTTGTTTGGCGCGGAGGCCGAATTCTTCGTGTTTGACAATGTGCGCTTCGATCAGCGTGAACATGAAGGTTATTACTACATAGACAGCATCGAAGGGCAGTGGAACCGAGGCGTGGCTCAGAACGGCCGCGGAAATCAGATTCGCCATCGCGAAGGCTACCTGCCAATGCCCCCGTTTGACACGCTGCAGGACCTGCGTACTGACATCATGATGATGCTGGAAGACAGCGGGATTCGCACGGACGGTCAGCACCATGAAGTGGCCACCGGCGGACAGTGTGAAGTTGACCTGAGAAGCGATACGCTGGTTCGCTTGTCCGACAAACTCGTGCGACTGAAGTATATCGTTCGCAATGTGGCTCATCGTCATGGCAAAACAGCCACGTTTATGCCCAAACCGATCTGGAACGACAACGGTTCCGGCCTGCATATGACGCTGTCTCTATGGAAGGATGATCACGCGTTGTTCGCTGGCAGTGGATATGGCGGTCTCAGTGAAACTGCGATGTTTGCCATCGGTGGACTTCTGAAACATGCTCCGGCACTGTTGGCGTTTTGCTGCCCGACAACCAACAGCTACAAGCGATTGACGCCGGGCTTTGAAGCTCCAGTGAATCTGTCTTACAGCTATCGTAACCGTTCAGCGGCCATTCGAATCCCGGCAAACTCCGGCCAGGAATCTCGCCGACGCTTTGAGTTCCGTTGTCCGGATTCAGCATGCAATCCGTATCTCGCAATGTCCGCCATTCTGATGGCCATGATTGACGGGATTCAGAATCGAGTTTCCCCAGGGCGACCGCAGGACAAGGATCTTTACGATCTGGCTCCGGAAGAACGAGCCGGCCTGGTTTGCACACCGTCTTCACTGGAAGCCGCACTGGATGCCCTGGAAAAGAGTCCGGATTTCCTGTTGCGTGGCGATGTGTTTACCCCTGACGTGATCGAACGGTGGATTCAGCACAAACGTGATAACGAGGTTAAGGCGATCAATCAGCGGCCACATCCGTACGAATTTTCGCTGTATTTTGACTGCTGAGAGTCGCCAGAACAGTGAATTCGATGACCAGCCTTTTGAAATCGCCCGAGGGGTGACTATACTTGTATCGAGTGTTAGACTGGCGCGAGTGCCAGCCTCGGTAGATGCAAGGCTGAAGAACACAGTATCGCCTTCTCAGGAGAAGCAGTCCCATGAGTTCGCCCTATCAGAGTTATGACCCCTATGAAGCTCCTCGAGACATGTTCGTCGTGGACGCACAGTTGAGTGAGCGTCTGGGGTTTCTTCGCCGCGTCTACGGTCACGTCTTCGGCGCGATTGTATTGATGATTGGTATGGAGACGTTGCTGTTCACGACGGGCATGAACCTCAAACTCATGGCCTTGATGGGCCAGTCGTGGTGGATCAGCCTTCTCGTCTTTATGGTCGTCTCATGGCTGGCTGAGCGCCTCGCCTACAGCGGCGCATCGGCTGTCACTCAATATGCAGGGCTGGGGCTGTTCGTCGGTCTGCAGTCGCTGATCACTGCTCCCGTTCTTACCATCGCCACGATGTCGAATCCAAATCTGATTGGACAGGCGGCGTTTGTGACGCTGCTGATTACAGGTTCGCTCACGTTGTATGTGGTGCTTTCCAGGTCAGACTTTTCTTTTATGCGGAACGCCTTGTTTCTGGCGGGCCTGGGACTGTTTGCGATCAGCATTGCATCCGCAATTTTCGGCTTCAGCCTCGGCCTTGGATTTTCAGTTGGTGTGGTCGTGCTGATGTGCGGCTACATTCTGTATGAGACTTCTCTGATCATGCACCATCTTCCGACGTCAGCCCACGTTGCCGGAGCACTGATGATTTTTGGTTCGATCGCTGTTCTCTTCCGTCAGATCCTGTTCATTCTTTTGAAATTGAACGACGACTGACAGGTGACGCCTCGAAAATGCTCGGCCTTCCTGAAGCGTCCTGAACGAGGACCAGTGGTTTGATTCATTGGCTGACGTAACTTTCAGAGCCCTCACCGATCAGCGTGGTGAGGGCTCTTTTCGTTTCTGAAAGATTGTGGCGGAATCAACAATGCCAGTCTCTGAAGTCGATCAGCAGGCCATGCTGGATTACTCTCTGCAGTTGAGCAGCACACTGCCCGACAGCAGCCAGGGAGCATTGGGACTTCTGGCCAGTGAGGCCATTCGCGTGATCGGCGAATTGTCCCACGTTGCTCATGCCCATCTGCTGATTATCAAATCTCGCCAGCGATCGAAACCAGTCGCAACATTACGGGCAGAGTGGTCGTCTTTCGAAGGACCGCCTGTTGGACCATCGCTGCAGGAAGTGCCCGTCCTTTTCTTTGGTGAATGCGCCCTAAATTGTCTTCAGCAGGGTAATGCGTTCTTCACAACTTTTGACGTGCGAAACAATGCCTGCAGTAAACTGGTCTCCGGCTTATTGCGAGAACTGAATCTGACCAGTTATGAGATTATTCCCGTGATTTCAGCGGGACAACTGACCGCGATTATCGGACTGGCTCATAACGGCAACAGTGAATTTCTCTGCGATCAGACCCGACGACTGATTCAACTGACCGGTGGCGTCCTGATGCAATCGGTACTTTTTGCGAGTCGCGAACGAAAACGGCGTCGCAGCTATATCCAATGGAAACGCGTCGCTAATGGAGCCTGTGATTTCGCGCTGAGAGTCAACGCGTTGGGTGAGATCATTCGGGCGTTACCTTTTCGACAGACCAATCCTCCTAACGTTAAAGGTTTGCTGCTGTCGGAGTTTGTGTCTCCGGCTTCTGCCGAAGCCGTTAACGAGATGATTCGTGATGCGAGTGAAAAAACTGAGCCACGATCGCTGCAGATTTTCGGCATCAACTCGAATGGACGGCCATGCTCCTATGCTGTGCGGGTCGAGCCGCCCGCATCCAAATCGCGATCTCGAATCGTGACTCTGTATCTCACTAATAACGATGTTGAGCGTGCTCACGAAGCTCAGTTATGTGATCTTCGTTCCCAACTGAGCCGTGCCGCACGGCTCAGCATTCTGGGTAACATTGCGACAGAGTTTGCTCACCAACTGGCTCAGCCGCTGCAGGCGATTTCCAACCATGTGTTCACGATCATGTCGCGGGTCAAAAGAAGCGAATCTCCGGAGTCCATTCTCAAGTGTGTTGAAGCCGTCGAAACCAGTGCCAACCATGCCGGCGACATTATCAGGAGCCTGCGAGATTTCGTGACGAATCGGCGAGTTCCCATCGCTGCGGTTTCGCTCTCCAAAATGGTCACTCACGCCGTGGCGATGATCGAAGTTCAGATGGATCGATTTGGAACCATTGTGCAGATCAGAGATCCCGAGGAATTGCTGAATCCACGGCATGGTCAGACCGTTTACGTCGATGAAGTTCAGACGACGCATGCCCTGATTAATCTCCTGATGAACGCCATGGAAGCCTGTTTTGATGCGGCCATCTCGAATCCGGCCATCACCATCACAGCAAGGCTGGATGATCCTCGAAAGAATGCGATCGTGGAGGTGTCCGACAACGGCCCGGGAATTCTGCTGGAGAATCCCGATGGCGTGTTTGACCGATTCTTCACAACAAAGGCAGAAGGCTTTGGCATCGGACTGGCGATTTGTCGCGACGTGATTGAGCGACAGCATGGCAGCATTCACGCTCGCAACAACCCCGACAAAGGGTGCTGCTTCTGGTTTACACTGCCTCTGGGGCCGCCCGAAACCGGACCTGATCCGTCAACCTGACAAATCAGCCGACCGTTCTGTCACGGCCTCTTCGCGCCGGACTCTCACTCTGTCGCTGTCCCACGGATTTCTTCCTGAACTGCATCCGCTTCGCTGCCCTGTGGCCGAATCAGCTCAAAGTATCTGCGAATCGTCTGACGTTGTCCCAATGGAATAGACTCGGACTCCAGCGCGGATTCGCTCAGCGCTTCATACTGCCCTGCTTTTTCACGATATTGACGCACCGACTCCTGCTCTTCCATCTCACCGGTGATCGTCTCTTTGTCCACATCTCCCTGACCGGAATCCTGCCCGGTCAGCTTCAGTTCATTACCCGTCTTCTGCAGAGCTGTCTTACTTCCAGCCATTCCCGTAG
>JBIIIF010000319.1:0-7287 GCA_044235005.1 Planctomycetaceae bacterium
CGAAGCCAAACGTGATATCCTCAATGGATTTAGCGAGAACTAAGTGCCATTCGGTCGACAGCCCGTCTCATAGGTGACAGTCATCAGATCAATGAAGCACTGGTCCGGAGTGAGAGACAGCAATTCGGCGAACTGCTCCGGATTGACGTAGACCTCACGCGGAAGTCCGGCTGGCATCGTCAAATGCTCGATGGGATTCGAATCCACATATCCCAAAGACTTTGCCCACCTCACGCAGCGTTTGATGCATCGCATGTAATTTCTGGTTGTCGTTGGCGTGTGATCCGGGTAGGTATCCACCCATTGCTGAACGTGGTAAGGTCGCAACTGTCCTATCGTGAGATCTGGAAAATGATCGGAAAACCGCTGAAGCCGGTATTGGTACCATGCATAGGTATCTGCAGAACGGTGCTTCAACACCCAGTCAAGAAATCGGTCAAAAAGTTCAGCGAGACGCATTCCCGCGCCGACGTTTTCCTGGGCAATGCGGCGGTCCTGTTCAGGAATCGCCATCAATTGGTGATACCTGAGAAACGCGGCTTCGCGATCTCGACCGAGATTAATCTGACGTCCATCCACTTGGACATACCAAGTGTCGCGTGATTTGCGATAGAACGGTTTTGGAACGTGGTAAAGCATTAGCGAGTCTCCGGAAAGAAGGTTGCAACCGGAGCAGACCGGATGACTCGCAGATCGCCAAATCGGGGCGATCAATCTCTGACACAATCTCTGACATCCGACTTTCGTCAATCTTCGAATCGACGTAAGTCCTTGTCCTGTATATTGTCTCGGGCGGGGGTCGAACCTGCAACCTTCGGCTTCGGAGGCCGACGCTCTATCCAATTGAGCTACCGAGACTTGAAAACTGGTGCAGATCTCGACGGAACATCATATTCAATGTGATGCCCAAGTTGATCAGCCTCGCTGATATCATAACCACATTGACGGAAGTTTCGATGGAGTGTCTCTTTGATTTTTGCCTGATTCCCTGTGGCGAATCGGACGAAGCCGGGAGATTCCCACGATTGTGCCAGGGACAACTCTATCATCAATCGGGGTTCGTTGACCACACACGGCCGAGGAATGCAAAAAGCCCGTGTCCTGCGACATCGGGCTTCCTGGAATCAAGTGGTCTTCATAACGAAGGCTAGGCTGCGCGACGGAACATGTCGGTCATCGGGATCGTTTCGGCAGGAGCTTCCTGCTGTTCTGAAGCTTCAATGAACGCTTCAAATATCTGAAGGTCGAGAGCAGAAGCTGTGTTGCTTTCAGGATGCCACTGCACGCCAACGCAGAACCAGTCTTCTTCAATGGATTCGTAGGCTTCAATCACTCCATCCGGACAGGTCGCACTGACGCGGAACTTGCAGGAAAGATCGCGGACAGCCATATGATGAGCACTGTTGACGCGAACTTCACCGGGGCCGTAGATGGAATCGAGTCGAGTTCCTGGCACAATCTCCAGAACGTGTCGCAGGTTTTGTTCAACAGGGTCTCGATGATGAATAGCGCGAGGAACGTCTTCCGGAATGTGCTGGAACAATGTGCCACCGCAGAGGAAGTTCACCAACTGCATCCCTGAGCCGATCGCCAGGATCGGAATACGTTTCTGGATCGCATATTCAGCGACGCGACGGTCGAAATCTTCCCGACGCTTTGGCATGATCTTCACAGATGGGTGTGCATGCATCTTCATGCGGGTTGGATCAAGGTCCAGATTGCAGCCAGAGAGGACGATGCCATCCACGTTCTCCAGCATACGGTGCAGGTCGTCGTCACTTTCAACAGGAGCCAGCAGCATTGGCAGCCCCCCGGCGGCACTGACGCTGTCGTAGTATCCCGTGTTGAACCAGCTCAGGGCTGCTCCGTTGTAACGTTCCGGACGAAAATCGCCTGTGATTGCAATGATTGGCTTCTGCTTGCTCATGATAAAGGTTCCCTCCCAGGTTGAGCACATACGGGCGGCTGTGAAGTTACAGTAACGCCGATCAATCGGGGACCAAGTCACGGTTCTGCGTGCAGACGTCAAATGCGACGCCGACAATCATCCGCTGAAGAAGCAGCGGGACGAGTGACAGGCATGGCAGAATCCATTCTGCTTTAAGAAACCGAACTCTTTTCGGTCCTGCAGTTGCGACGACCACCAAAGTGACGATCTACAACTGAGTTCTCTGAAGACCCCCTCCAGATGTTGTTGAGCAGCTCCATCCAATGGCCTGCGTCAGCAACGCGAGTAACCTTAGTCAAGCTCAGTTCCCCTGTAAATCAAATTGCCGATTTTGTGCTAAAGTTCCTCTTCCATCACTACATCTTGTGCATTGAGTGGTAGTGCGATCCAGGAAATACCGCTTCATGGTCCGAGAAACATCTGAAAACCAGTCGAGTCCAACAACGGAATCGGATCGCGCGCGGAGCATTCCTGTGCGTCGATTGGTGATCCTTGTGATTGGCGGATTGGTGATGCTCGCCGGGCTGATCTTTCCATTTCCGATGACCGGAAGGTACTGGAATGCCGTTTTTGATCTGGCTCACGCACCGGCGTTCTTCGTGATTTTCCTGCTGGTAGCCGGATTTCTCGACCCTGCTTCGATCGGATTTTCTCGCAGTTCGAGAGCAGTGCTGCATTTAACACCTCGGCGACTCCTGCTGATCAGTGGGCTACTTTTCGTCGGCGGAGTCACGTGCGAGATCGCTCAGAAGTTTGTCGCACGTCATCCTTCTGTTGAAGATATCGTCGCCAATTCCGTCGGACTGATGGCAGGAACTCTGTATTGCCTATCGCTACGAACTCGTGAGCGCTGGTATCGCCTGACCGGCATCCCGTTGGCCATGCTGATTCTCATTTACCCCAGCATAATCCATGTCCAGGAGCTGGTTGAATGTGTCCAGCAGCGGCAGGAGTTCCCTCTAATCGCCTCCTTTGAGCGAAGGCTGGAACTTGCGGCCTGGACTGCACACGGCGCCACTGTGACACTTGATAGTGCATGGGCGTCCCTCGGCTCACAGTCTATGCGAATCGAATCTTATAGTGACCACCATCCAGGGGCTGTCATGGTCTGGCCCGTTCCTGACTGGAGCGACTATTCTTCTCTGAGATTCGATCTGTTCAATCCGGAGACAAGGGCAGTCATAGTGGGAGTCACGATCTCAGATGAAGACCATGTCAAACACCTTTGGGAGCCTTCAGACCGGTTCAACTGGAGTGTTGAATTGTTGCCCATGCAGGTCAAGTCGATTGTGATCAGGCTTGAGGATGTCGCAAGTTCTCCGGAGACAAGAGCAATGGATCTCTCGCGAGTTTCGAATCTTAACATTTTCATGCAGAACTCTCCCCCCGGATCGAAGTTGTACGTGGATGGAATCCTGCTGTTGAAATGAGCGGCAGGTGGTTGCCCCGCGGCGATTTCTCTGTTAGCGTGGCCAACTTGACTCGCGCGGTGTAAATTCAAAACCTGCCTGAACACAATTGTGGTTGCCAGGTGATAACGAACTTTGAAACCAAGCCCGCGACTGCCTTGCCCCTGCGGAGAAAACGATGCCTGGCACATTACGATTTTCTGTTGCGACGATTCTTGTAGCACTGTCACTGCTGAAGACAGCATCCGGCCAGGATGTTTCTCTGAAGGCCACCGGTGAGCTTCAGTGGCGCAAGGGAAACATGCATACTCATTCCTACTGGAGTGACGGTGACAACTATCCGGAAATGATCGCAGCCTGGTATAAGGATCGGGGGTATCATTTTCTTGTTTTCACGGACCACAATACTCTGCACCAGAACGAAAAATGGATTGATGTTGACAAGGCCAAAGACGGCCGAAAGTCGCTCGCTGCGCTTCAGGCCGCCTTTCAAGCTGACTGGATTAACTCTCGCAAGACTGACGGCCGGGACGAAGTCCGTCTGAAAACTTTCGATGAAGTCTTTGCGAAGTTTGCCGTACCGCAGCAGTACCTGCTGATTCAGGGAGAAGAGATCACGGACAAGTTCCAGAAGAAGCCTATTCATCTTTGTGCGACCAACACGAAGGAGCTGATTCCTCCGACAGGCGGCGACAGCGTTGTGGATGTGATGCAGCGCAATATCGACGCGGCCAGATCTCGCCGGGAACGATCCGGAGTTCAGACTCTGGTCCATCTGAATCATCCCAATTTTGGATATGCGATTACCGCCGAACAACTGATGCAGGTCAACGGCGAGAACTTCTTTGAGGTCTACAACGGACATCCCACAGTCCACAATTCCGGCGATGAAACTCATGCTTCTACGGAGCGTATGTGGGACATCATCAATACGTTTCGTCTGGCAAAACTTGACCTGCCAGTCATGTATGGCCTGGGAACGGACGACGGGCACAACTACTTTGAAGAAGCTCCAGGCAAAGGTGCTCAGCCGGGCCGAGGCTGGGTGCAGGTGCTGACGAAGTCGCTGGATCCGGACAGTCTGGTAATGGCGCTTGAGTCAGGCCAGTTCTACTCGTCGTCCGGCGTAGTGCTGAACGAGATTCGCGTGTTGAACGGCAAGATGCATGTCTCTATCAAAGCAGATGAAGGAGTCACTTATCGTGTGGACTTTATCGGAACCCGAAAGGGCTTCGACGAAACATCAAAGCCAGCTTCAGAGGATCCGACTACAGCCGAAGACCTGACTCGAAAGTATTCCGATCAGATCGGTGCCGTCCTGAAGACGGTGAATGGTGTCGATGCGGAGTATCAACTGGATGGGCCGGAGTTGTATGTGCGTGCCGTTGTGACTTCGTCGCGAATTCATCCCAATCCGTCAGAGGCCGGTGAATTTGAACGTGCCTGGGTTCAGCCCTATGTGCCGACTCAGGCGAAATGAGCAAGTTGTTGTCCTGATATTGATAGTTGTTTAACGCATTGCAATTGCTCCGGAATCAGTGACCAGTGCCCGGACGAATGAGGAATTGAGTTCATGCTGGGCTGGCGATTATTGATGTCCGCGATTCTGGTCCCATCTGTCATCGGGCTGTTCTGGCTCGATCATCGGATTGGCGATTCCGCATGGGTGTTGCTCATCTTTGCCATTTTCGTGGCATGCCGAAATTGCTACGAGCTGACGGACTTGATGCATGTCAGGTGCATGAAACCGTCGTTCCCGGTGACTCTCCTTCTGAGCCTTTGCGTTGTGCTGGCCGGGTGGGCGCACACATGGATCCCTGTCGATTGGATCGGGCAATCTGATCTGCTCGTTTCTCTCGGATTTCTGGGCGGAACTTTGGGAATTGCATTTTGTCTGCTGCTGGCCTGGGAAGCGTTTTGCTATCAGCAGCCCGGGCAATCCATGGAGTCGCTTGGCTGTAATCTGATCACGGTGTTTTATGCTGGCGGACTGATGGCGTTGGCATCGCAGCTTCGCTGGTTCCCGAATTCAAAGATGGGCTACTTCGTCATCGCATCCATGATCATCTGCGTGAAAGCCGGTGATACTTTTGCCTATACGTTTGGACGGCTTTGGGGTAAGCGAAAAATGGCCCCGAAGCTCAGTCCCGGGAAGACGGGCATGGGACTTGTTGGGGCGATCTTCGGCAGTACTCTGGGCGGTTGGCTATGGCTAACTTTTGCAGGGCCACTGTTTACTTCCAATCCGCGTCCTGCGGCACTCTGGATTGTGCTTGGCTATTCCGCGTCGATTGGCCTCATCGGTCTGGTCGGCGATCTCTGCGAATCGCTGATCAAGCGAGATGTTCAGAAGAAGGATTCTGCCGCTCTGATGCCCGGCTTCGGAGGTTTGTTGGACCTGCTGGACAGCCCACTTTTTGCCGGCCCTTTCGCACTTCTATGGTGGCAGTTGTTGCCACCGGCTGTGACAGGAAACTGAAATAAAAAGTGGCCGACACCTTGAGGATGCCGGCCACTTGAAGTTTTTCGCAGAACGAATTAACCCGTGCTTTGTTGAGATTCTAATTTCGGGTCGTGGACTTTACTAAAGGTCCTGCAGCCAGAGGATCTTAAGCAAGATCCACTACCTCGAACCCGAAATCTTTATCTCGCTGGGGCGCTAGTTCTCCATCACTTCCTGTTCTTTGGAGGCGGCTCGGTCGTTGACGATCCCTTCGTATTTCTTGGTCAGGTCCTGGACCTGATCTTTGGTATGCTTGCAATCGTCCTCCGACAGCGTCTTTTCTTTTTCGGCTGTGTCGGCGTGTTTGTTGGCGTCGCGTCGGACGTTACGAATGGCAACACGAGCTTCCTCGGCCAGTTCCTTGATTCGGCTGGCCATTTGCTTACGACGTTCTGTTGAGAGCGGTGGTACGTTCAAGCGAATCACGCGTCCGTCGTTATTTGGAGCCATCCCCAGTTCACTGGCTATGATCGCTTTGGAGATGGCGTCCAAAGTTGTCATATCAAACGGGCGAATCATGATCTGCTGCGGCTCAGGAACGCTGATATTCGCGATCTGCTTCAGCGGCGTCGGAGATCCGTAAAATTCGACTCGCAAGGAATCCACGAGCCCCGGGTTAGCTCGCCCGGTACGAATTCCCTTCAGCGCGTTGCCGAGTACGTTAACGGCCTTTTCCATACGCTCTTCAGCGTCCATCAGGATCTCGTCCTGGTCCATGTCATGCTCCCTGTCTGTCGTTCTAGTGGTCCAGCATTCTATAAATTGCCGCGAATCGCCGAATTCAGCGTTCCGCGGGCATCAAACGATCAAATTCGGCACAGAAAAGTGCCTTCTCTGCGACGTTCATTCCATGAATATTAAAGCATGGGGCACAGCGGCGAAAGCGATTCCACCGCAGCTCAGGTGCCGCCGTCGTCGAATTCAACACATCAGCGGAAAAGTGGGAATTCATGTGGCTCAAAAATCACCGGAAGCTCAACGGTCTGTTGATTTAATCCCCCTGAGCCTGCCTCAGGGGCCTGCGGGCTTTTGCTCCACTGAAAATCCAGTGTTCTGTACTGGTGCAAAAGCCGTCCAAACCCCCAACGCGAAATCGGCGGCTGTTAAATCAGCATGCCGCTCAACCATCATGGCTTCAGGGATTTGCCAGTTCTCGCAACTGAACCAGGTCGGTGATTTCCAACAGCCCTGCACAGAACAGCTCCGGGGCCTGTTCGACCACATAATTCCCGTGAATAACATCCTTCAGGCTTCCCAGCGGCTGAATCTCTTCCACGCCTGAAATTCGCTGCGGGTTGAGTGCTCTCGCGACCAATCCAATGACCCCCGTCCTTGGTCCCACAGTCACAAGGCTGACCGTCGATGGCTGAAACTCCTGATGGATCCATTCCGTGATGGACAGGATTTGGCCAGCCTGAACTCCCAGC
>JBIIIF010000320.1:0-7259 GCA_044235005.1 Planctomycetaceae bacterium
ATTCTGGGTGAGAGCGGTACAGGAAAGGAGTTGATTGCTCGAGCCATCTATCAGCATAGTCGTCGAGGCCAGGCACCGTTTCTCGCGATCAACTGTGCAGCCATTCCGGAGACCTTGCTGGAGAGCGAGTTATTTGGCCACGAGAAAGGCGCATTTACCGGAGCCGATCATCGGAGAATCGGCAAGTTCGAACAATGTCATCGAGGCACAATCCTGCTGGACGAGGTCGGCGATATGCCCCTGTCAACGCAGGCACGTATCCTTCGTCTGTTGCAGGACGGACAGTTTCAGCGAGTCGGAGGAAACGAAACCCTGACGGTCGATGTTCGCGTGATCGCGGCGACAAATCAGAATGTGGAATCAATGATCACAGACGGCAGATTTCGACAGGATCTGTACTATCGTTTGCGCGGTGTCACTATCAATCTGCCACCGTTGAGAGACCGTTCCGAGGATATTCCGGAACTCGCGCACTACCTTATGTTTCGCTTTAACCAGCAGTTAAAGACCTCGGTTCAATCCATTGCTCCTGAAGCTCTGGAAAAGCTGCAGGCTCATCGCTGGCCGGGAAACGTCAGAGAACTCCAGAGCGTGATTCGCGAAGCCCTGATCGTTTCCACCGGGCCGATTCTGCTGCCTGAGTTTCTGCCTCTGGAGAACCGACCGGAATTCCCGGAAGAATTGATCCCCGGGGCAATGCCAATGGCACCAACAACCGATGCGTGGCAGGATCTTGGTCGCTTCGTGGCTCAGACACTGTCTCAGCAGCAACCCGATGCTTACCGCCGGGCAATTCAAAGATTCGATCAGTTGGTGATCATGCAGGCCATGAATCTGGCCAATGGAATGCAGTCACGTGCTTCAGAGATTCTGGGACTGAGCCGACCGACTCTGCGTTCAAAGCTTCGCGGCATATCGGCATCTGCTACGGCAGAACCTCTGGAGTCCGCCGATTAAGAACTAATTACCTGATTACCGGGTCTTCACAATCAATGGGAGAAAACGGTTCAGCACTCCCTTTACGACAGGTGTTCCCGAATCTCAGCCAGACCGTCCTGCATCACCCTTCTCAACCGCTGCAAATCGCCCAGCGTTTGAACAAAGGCTTCCATCTCCTCCGCTGAAGAAAACCGCGTCTCGGACTGCAGCACGATTCTTTCCAAACGATGCAACTGTGAATGAAGCGTCTCTTCCAGCATCGGCAGCATCTCTTTGGTGCCAGCCCGAACCTTTCGAGTCACCTCCTGAACAAGTTCTCGCTCTGCTCTTCGCGCAGCCGCATCCAGCTCACGCGGGCCGGTTTCAACGTTCTGACGATCCAGCTCCGCAATATTCACCAATCGCCCAAATGGCGAAACTTCTTTGCGAGCGTTCTTCTGGGTGGCTTGAGCTTTCTCGAGCGATACGCGCGCCTTTTTGGATTCAGGATCAAGTTGGATCGCGGTCTGAAAACACCGCAAAGCCAATCCCATGTTCTTCATGTCAACGTAGATATTGCCGAGATTCAGGTGGGCTTCGATCAGATCCGGCTTAAGCTTGATGGCTTCTTTGTAAGCCGAAATCGCCATCGTGTTCAGATTCTGCCCTCGTTGAGCAATCCCCATATTGTAATAGGCTTCCGCGCACTTTCGGTCTTTCTGCAAGGCACGTCGCAGTGCTTCAACGGCTTTGCGAAATTCTCCCAGACGATTCAGCACCGCTCCCAGATTCACCCATGCCTGGGCATGGCCTGAATTCAGCCTGGTGTGGGATTCAAAGACTTCGCGGGCAGCCTGAAATTCCTTGTTGTAGAACCGAGCCATCCCCAGTATTTCGAGAGCGGCTTCGTCACGAGGGTTCTTCTCCAGCATGATTTGCAGGATCTCCGCAGCTTCTGCATATCTCTTTTGTCTAAACAAATCACGACTGAGTTTTATAAAGCTGTCACCGGATGCCTGCTGAGTCATCGTTGCTGCTCCCTGATACTCGGAAGATTCAATAATCCCGAGGCGTGGTAAGAGAACTCTGAAGAAGATTTTTGCCGATCGGCAGTTCCAGCAGTTGTTCGGTGGATGGAACACCAGTGTACGGCTGATCGGACTATCAGGCTCAACACTCTCCGGAGCGGGTTTGAGCCGGTGTTTACGGGTCAGTTTAGGCGGGAATAAAAATGAAAGCGTTTCTGAGAACGTTGACGGATGGCGACCTCAAAGTTTACCCGAATTGACAATGTTAAACAGGGGTAGAGTTTGCGTCGTCCATATGGTGAGTTCAAGAGGGAAAACCTGCGAAGTCGATCCACGACAGAGAATCCGGGGAATCGGCTCCCGGAGTACTTTGGACCAGAAGTTTACTTCTGACAAGACTGAGCAGGTTCTGAATGTCAGGATTGTTCACCAGAAGCTCGCTGTTGGCGATGATCATCCTCGTCAGCGTGCTTCCATCTTCCGCCTTTGCCGATGGCAATTTGCGCGAGACGCCTTTGGTGCGTGCCGTGCAGATGTCTCGCAAATCTGTGGTGAATATTCACACAGAGAAAAAGGCAGCAGAAGACAAAGAGGCTCGGTTCTTCTCTCCAAAGTCACGAAAAGTGACGGGGATGGGCACCGGCGTGGTCATTGACGAACGCGGGTATATCGTTACCAACTACCACGTTATTCAGGATGTGGACGTGATCACCGTTACGCTTGACGGCGGAGCCTCCTACGACGGACGTCCGGTGTCTTATGATCGCAAGCACGACCTCGCGATTATTCGCATCACCGCCACTGAACCGCTGACCGTGATGCCGATGGGAACTTCCTCCGATTTGATGCTGGCCGAGACTGTTTACGCGGTAGGAAATGCGTTCGGTTACGAACATACCGTCACCGCAGGGATTGTCAGCGCGTTGCATCGCGATGTTGAGGTGGATGAGACACAGTCCTATGAAAATCTGATTCAGACGGATGCCAGTATCAATCCCGGAAACAGCGGCGGCCCGCTGCTGAATGTCAATGGTGAGGTGATCGGGATCAACGTCGCAATTCGCTCGGGTGCTCAACGGATTGGATTCGCGATTCCAATCGATGATGCGCGTCGCACGATCGCACGGCTGCTCAGCGTGGAACGACTGGATGGTACGCCACACGGACTTGTCACGACAGACGTGAAGACGGCGACAGAAAAGAAGCTGGTGGTTAACGAAGTCGCCAGCGGCAGCGCGGCAGAACTGTGCGGAATCAAATCCGGGGATATCATCTGCAACGTTCGCGGCATCCGCATCAACGACGGAACGGATCTGGAACGCTCACTGCTGGCTATGCCGCGTGGTAAAGTTCTGGACCTGGTGCTGCAGCGAGAAGGCCGCGAGCAGAATCTGCAGTTTACTGTCGGGGTCGGCACGTCGCCGGTCATCGGTCAGCCAACGGCGCAGAATTCCGAAGTCGTAGTCGCCACTGCAGAAAAGAAAACAGCTCAGGTTCCTGCTGTGAGCGTGTCTCAATCGAACACGCTTCCTCAGTCAAAGTCTCAGCCTGCCATCACAGAGGCTCAGATCATGGATCGAGCGTGGGAATTGCTGGGCCTGCGACTTGAGTCTCTCTCTGATGCCGAAAAGCAGGAAGTGACCTCGCGAACTTATCCCGGAGCACGTGGTCCGGTGCGTTACAACGGCGGACTTCGAATCACCGAAGTCAAAGGTGACAGCGTGGCCGCGAAATTCGTCAAGGAAGGTGACGTACTGCTGGGGCTGGACGGATTCGAAACACTGGGCCCGGTCAATCTGAACTACATTCTGAAGCAGGACCGCATTCAGAAGTCCACATCAATGAAGTGTCAGATTTATCGCAAAGGCGGAAATCCTCTGGAAGGCACCCTGCTGCTTTCTCGCTGATCACTGCAGATAAACGAATTCGCTTGAAGCCAGAACCACCTGGCAGGCAACACTCCACGCCGCGACAAGACGATCTTTCTCAGGGCGCGCGTCAGACGAAAACGTCTGCAGGGTGTCCTGAATCAACTTCAGATCCTGCGAAACCTCTATGTCCGAGGGCTCCCGCCCGAGACATGTTAAGTAAATCTCTTTGACTCTTTCGGAGTCAGTGGAATCTGTCTTCAGCGCTTTACCGGCCAGCGCATCGGCAGCCTGCATCACAAAGTCGCTGTTCATCATCATCAGCGCCTGAGGTGCTACGGTTGTAGTGGCTCGATCACCGGTAGGCACAGCAGGGTCCGGAAAATCCAGTAACTGAAACATCTCAAAGACGTTATTCCGAATCACCGGCAGATACAGCGATCTTCGAGGACTGTTGTAATCAGTCGTATCAATTGACGTATGGTCGAACAGGTAACCACGATTCTTCACCTTCAGCAGCGAACCGCCCATTGTCGCATCAAGCTGGCCGCTGACGAACAGAAGCGAATCACGAATTTCTTCTGCTGCCAGACGACGCACGGGAAAACGACTCCACAGCCGATTGTCAGGATCGGCCGATGCTGCATCCGACGAAACAAGAGTGCTCTGCTGATACGTATTCGACAGCAGAATGATTCGATGCATTTCCTTCAAGGACCAATTGCGACGAATAAACTCGGTTGCAAGCCAGTCCAGTAGTTCCGGGTGAGAAGGCTTTTCTCCCAGAAGTCCGAAGTTGTCAGCCGACGCCACCAGGCCTCGTCCGAAGTGCCATCTCCAGACTCGATTCACCAGAACTCGTGATGTCAAAGGATGGCGATCATTCACAAGCCATTCCGCCAGCTCGCGACGACCACTCTGTTGTCCGGAGAAGCCGGGCATCTCGGGCCCTTTCATCACCGCCGGCACATGACGTGGAACCACGTCGCCCAGCCGTGAAGGGTTGCCTCGCACATGAATGGGCACATCGACGATTTCGTCTTCAGTAACACCCATGGATGTTGGTAACTCCGGCGGTGCTTTCTCCAGAGCCGTCAGTTCTTCCCGCAACTTTGTGAGTGCAGCACGCGTTGCTTCAGGGTACTGCGATTCCTTTGATTCCGGCAGAGTTTCTCCAGCGGGCAACGACGCCTGCAAGGTCGCGTCTGCAGTCCTGATGGTGGACTCAATCGCCATCTTCTTTGCCGCAACCTGAGCATCATAATCGGCCTGCATCCGAGTCGCCTCGGCAGACTTCAACGGATGCTCATGCCACTTCGCGACCTTGGTATAAGTGTCCATGGTGCGAGTACTCTTGAAGATCCCCGCGAGCCCATAATAGTCGGCCGTATCGATCGGGTCGAACTTATGATCATGGCACCTTGCACACCCGAACGTCATTCCCAGGAAGACGCGACCGACGGTATCGATTTGCTCATCCACAATGTCCATGCGCATCTTGGGCATGTTGACTTCCGCCAGAACCTTGGGACCGATAGACAGAAATCCCGTGGCGGTCAGAAGCTCATTGCGAACGTCTTCCGACGACGCTTCGAGCTGATCGCCGGCCAACTGTTCTCGAATAAACTGATCAAACGGTTTGTCTGCGTTGAAAGATCGAACCACATAATCGCGATACCGCCAGGCATTGCCGTGAGCAACGTTTTCATCCAGCCCGTTAGAATCGGCATAGCGAGCAATATCCAGCCAGTGACGTCCCCAGCGTTCGCCATAAGCGGGAGAACTGAGCAGTCGCTCAATCAGTTCCTGATAAGCCTCAGGCCGCTCGTCATTCAAAAATGCAGAGATCTCTGCGGGGGTTGGAGGCAGACCGGTCAGATCAAACGTGACTCGCCGAATCAGCGAACGCTTATCGGCCTTCGGTGCTGGTAGAAGCCCTGCCGCTTCAAGTTGAGCCAGAACAAATCGATCCAGATCAGACTGGGTCCAGGCTGAATTCTGCACCTTCGGAATGACGACCTCGGCTGGAGGAGTAAACGCCCAATGATTCGGATCGCGATGTCTCCCGGAGGCAGCCGAAGCCGCTGGAAACGCCAGGCCAGACTTCACCCAGAGAGTCAGGATCTCGATCTGCGCATCCGTGAGACGGTCATCCTGCGGCATTTTCAGATTCTCGTCGTCGTGTCGCACTGCACGGATCAACAGACTTTCATCAGGCTGACCAGCAACAGCGGCAGGACCCGAATCGCCACCTTTCAGAATCGCTTCGCGAGAATCTAATCGCAAACTGGCCCATTGCTTCATGCTGCCATGACATTTCAGACAGTGTTCTTCCAGGATGGGGCGCACATGAGTTTCAAACTGCCGAAGCTGATCCTCAGTGAACGCGGGTGTCTCGGTCTCCTGTTGGGGAGACAATCCCACCTGAAGCGGGCCGGAGCCGTCCTCACTCACCTGGTTCGCAGAGCCAGAGGTGATCGTCGGTTTTGCGGCAACACTGGGGGAGGATTCGTCGAGCAGGAGAGAAAGCAGAAGCACAAGCAGCATTGTGAAAATCCCTTTTGTATGGGGAAACTCAGGGGCCTGCATTCTACACAAACGAAAGCTCGTCCAGAAACTCTACAAAGACAGTTGTCTCAACGATACGAAGATTTGCGAAGTCGCCGGCAGTCAATTCCGGTCTGAGGTCACTCACAAGAAGCTCAAGCTCGTTTTTCTCACGTGAGAGGGCTCGCCGCGCCAGTTACGGCTTCGCGACTGGCGGCATGAAAGACTATAGCTTTCTGTATACGGCCTTCCAGAGCGATATTCGTCAGGGGATGTTCGGCAACAGCGGTGGCGCTCGCGTGAGGGACATTACCGATGGTTCCTCTAATTCTATCGCGATTGAAGAATCATTTGAAGAATCATGGAGCGGCGATCAATTCAAGCGGGATGGAAATCATGGCCCATGGGGACTCACCGGAACGCATACGTGTTGCCATCTTTATACCCCGTCAAGCAGCAGTACCAGCCTTAATGTGACAACTCTGTCGGCGATCAGCGGGACGGGAACTTTTGCGTCTCATTTCAAAATCAATGCGGTGATCAATAACGATCCAAGAAAACGTCAGTATGCCTGGGGTTACGGCAGTAGACATGCCGGCGGCATTCAGGTCTTGATGGCCGACAATTCGGTGAGATTTCTCAGTGAGAACATGGATGTGCTGACATTCTGGAGACTCACGTACATTCACGATGGCCAGATCGTCATAGAATTCTGAACGTTGTTGGATGCCGGGGTTGGATGCCGGGGATGGATGCGGCGGATGGATGCGGCGGATGGATGCGGCGGATGGTGCCTCGATCGATATCGGGCTGTATCGGATTGGATTGCCGGTGACGTGACCACTCCGTCAGTCGGCCCACGCGGCATCGATGCTCGCGAAACGCGGCCAGAAACGTA
>JBIIIF010000085.1:0-23987 GCA_044235005.1 Planctomycetaceae bacterium
GAGCCAGCGCTTAGGCATCAGCGAACAAATAACCTGCCGACCAACTTATTGCGAGCGGTCGGCGTTAGTCGATCGTTATTCCGTTCTACCGGCCGGTTTACACCGGGCCGCTCGCCGAGATGGTCTCTTATTTCTTTGCCGCTGCCTTAGGGTCTTGTCGGCGACTCGTTGCAGATCGTCTCTGAAACGCGCCAATCGAGATCCGGCAGCGTTCCGCAACGCCGTGACGCGATCTCCGCAGAACAACATCACGCGGCGTTGGATTCCGAATGGCTGCGGTGTCGGGTCAACTCACGTTGCAGTGACGCACTTGCTGACAGCGATGGCGGCCGTTGCTGCCGCGGCAACTGCGGCTGCACCACAAGCCGTTCTCATTTCCAAGGCCGGGACTCTGTCATCGTCTCAATGGCGGTGGATCGTGGCGTTCGGCGAATTCTGAGCCCCCGAATCACTTACGGGGCGTTGGTGTGGTTTTTGTTTCGCTTGTGACGCACGACAAAATCTGGCATTCTCCGGCAGGGTGCGACAGACGGGCGAACACGCGTGCAGACACACCCAGAGATTATTGATCGGATCCGGAACGAAACGTCCGGTGTCTATCCTCATTCTGAAAGTCATGCAAGCATGGTCGATATCACGGTCATCCTGACAGCCAATGATCTGGCAAATCTCCCCGAGTTACGCGGACTGCTGGCGACGCAGGTGCAGATGTCTCGCGCGGAACCTGGTTGCATGCGCTTCGAGGCGTTTGAATCTCAGACTGTTCCCGGAACCTTTATTTTGGTTGAACGCTGGGAATCACAAGCGGCCCTGGATGAGCACCGTAAAGCGACCGCATGCACGACGGTTTACTTCCCGAAGGTCATTCCTCTGGTCAGCCGCGTGCCTCACATCTGCTCGGTCCTGACGGGCACCTGACTGCCCGGGGGCTGAAGTGAAAACAGTTCACGCGGCATAGCGAAGTGAACATGCTCCTCACGAAGCACCTCTTCAGAGATTGTGGCACTGAAGTGCAGTTTCAGGAATTCAAGGCATTCCTGTACCACAATTTCGGGAGCACTCGCGCCCGCGGTGACGGCCACCGTTTGAGCTTCTGAGAACCATTCCCGCTTAAGTTCGCTCGCTCCATCGACGAGGTAACTGGGAACACCTCGTGCAGCCCCCATCTCCATCAGGCGGCGACTGTTGGAACTGTTCTGACTTCCCAGCACGATCAGGACGTCGGCTGACTCGACCAGCATTTTCACAGCTTCCTGCCGGTTCGTGGTGGCGTAGCAGATGTCTTCTTTTTTCGGTGAATCAATGTTGGGGTATCGCTTCCGCAAAGCCTGAATCACGGCGTTGGCTTCTTCAACACTGAGCGTGGTCTGTGTCAGGTAAGCCAGCTTGTCGTCCTGAGTAAACGGCAGGCGATTCACATCATCTGACGTTTCCACAAGCGTGATGCTTTCAGGTGCCTCACCCATCGTCCCAATGACTTCATCGTGGCCTTCATGTCCAATCAGGATGATGTTGTATCCCTGATTGGCGTAACGAATGGCTTCCAGATGAACCTTCGTCACGAGCGGGCACGTGGCGTCGACAGTCTGCAGTTTTCTGCTGCGTGCGATCTGCCGGATTTCCGGTGACACACCGTGAGCACTGAACAGAAGAATTCCGCCGATCGGAACCTCGTCCAGCGAGTTGACGAACTTGACTCCCTGACCGGTGAAGCGATCCACGACGTACTTGTTATGAACGATCTCGTGATACACATAGATCTCGGGGCCGACTCGACGAATCGCCTCGTCAAGACATTCGATAGCCATATTGACCCCGGCACAGAATCCTCGGGGGCTGGCAAGCAGAACTTTCATAAAACCTTCCTGCAAATCCACTTTCCACTCGCTTGCAACTCTCGCGTCAGCCGGAATTCTGCCGGGCATCGTGTTTCCGGCAACCGCCTGAAGACGAGACAACAAACGTAACTCCACAGCCAATCAGTATCGTAGCTCTCTAAACAAAAGGCCCTCTTGTGGACCTGCAAACGGAACTACTGAACTGTCTCCGTCGATTCAGAGACACCACTTGAGACAGCAGCATCTACCTGGGGTTGGGTATTCTGAATTGGTGCGGACTCATTTGCTGACTTCAATTGCGCCAACCGTTGAATGATCAGCCGATTTAACTCCGGCAGACCTTTTCCCGTCACCGCTGAGATCAGAAATACGTCCTTCCCGGTGACTTCGCGCAATAATTCTGCACAAGTGGCCGCATCCGGCAGTTCTGCTTTGGTCACACAGATGATTTCCGGGCGCTCCGCCAATGACTGGTCGTACAACCGCAGTTCCTCACGGATCTGAGTATAGTTGTCGAGCGGATCCGATTGGTCCATGGGATCCGGCTCCACCAGATGCACCAACAGACGCGTTCTTTCCACATGTCGCAGAAACTCGTGCCCCAACCCGGCACCAGCATGTGCGCCTTCGATCAGACCAGGAATATCGGCCAGCACGTATTCGTTATCGTAGCCGACATGAACCAGCCCGAGATTGGGATACTTTGTGGTGAACGGATAGTCGGCGATTTCGGGGGTTGCTCGAGAAACGCGGCTCAGCAGAGTCGACTTGCCGGCATTCGGTTTTCCCACCAGACCGACGTCGGCGATCATCTTGAGTTCAAGAACGACCTCACGATACTCGCCCGGATGACCGGCTTCTGACTCACGCGGCGCGCGGTTGGTGGGAGTGGCAAACCGCGTGTTGCCTCGTCCACCTCGACCACCATGACAAAGGATGACACTGTCGCCGTGATTCTGAAGATCCTTCAGCACATGACCGTGTTTCAGATCTTTGATCAGAGTACCGGGCGGAACGAGGATCACTGTGGATTTTCCACGTTTGCCAGCGCAAAGTGCCCCAAGGCCATGCTCACCGCGTTCTGCGTTCCAGTGCCTGTGACCAACGAGGTTACCCAGGGAACCCTGATTGGTATCAGCCTTGAGAATAATGTCGCCGCCGTTGCCGCCGTCGCCACCATCGGGGCCACCGCGAGGAACGAAAACTTCACGACGAAAACTACTGCAGCCATTGCCGCCATCGCCTCCGCGACAATACAGAATGACTCGATCGGCAAACATGATCACAACTTTCGGGGACAATACAGAGAACTTTTCCGGACGCGGATTGTAGCGTTTTCCCGGTCCTCATGGTTGTCTTTTCGGGCGGAATCGCAGCCATTCTCCGTTTGACATTCTCTCCCTGAGGCTCAGAATCCGGGCATTCAGGCGGAAGAATACGATTCTGTGCGCATAGACTGTTGAATCAAGGCTTCAATTCATCTCCCGGCCCGCACCCTGGAACGCCTGAGAAAAGCGGAATTGGCTCGCACAATGTTCCCGAAGTTGTTTGGGGAACTGACCGAGTTGGGTGCCTGATTCTGCTGATGCCGATTATTTCTTACCGTACAAAGAACAAGCAATGTCAGAATTCCAGACGGTCGCAAAAGTTGGCGACATCCCGGAGGGACAAGGGCGATCCTTTGCCGTAAATGGCACAATGGTCGGCGTCTTTTTGTCTCAGGGGCGTTACCTTGCGATCAACGACTTTTGCCCGCACATGGGGGCGTCACTCGCGGATGGGCACGTCGAAGACGACGCTGTCATGTGCCCATGGCACGCATGGCGGTTTAGCCTGACAGACGGCACGTGGCTGGATAATTCCCGCAGCAAGATTCGCAGCGCCTGCTATGAAGTACGCGTTGAGGACGGATCGATTCAGGTGAAAGTACCAACCGAGTGTAAAGCCGAGTAACTCAGGCGACTTTGTGCGGCAGGCGAATTCGACCATATCTCTTGCCAGTCGCATCGTACAAAAGAACCTCGTTTGAGGACTCTGCCCAGACTGCGGCAAGTTTAACGGATCGCGGACCGTGCAGAACAAATTGATAACCGCAGCGGCGACCGTTCTGCTGCAACTCCAGCTCGCTCATTGGAAAATGGTTTTCCAATAGATTCTCTTTGCGACAGAGCGTGATATGAACGAAATGTCGTAAGTGGTCCAGAGAACGCACTTCAGCGGGTGTTTCGGGAAGATGTGGAGCAGCAACAGACTGACACATGCAGAAACAGCCCTTACCGAGAAATAGGGGGGAGTTTTCGGGATCGGCGGACTCAATAAAGCGGGAAAGCTCGGGAAGCTTATGCCTTCCGCCGGTGGCTGTGATATCGGACGGGGTGTTTCAGGCACTTCCGAATTCGTTCGCGCCGCTGTACAGCCTGCATGAGCGTTTTGAACCGAATCATCTACGAATCCGAACTGATCGGAGAGTTGATTGGGCCCTACTGCGGAGAAATCAGGACTTTAATCAAGTCCGTTAATTTTCTGCGTGCCGCCTTCTGATAGCAATTGGCGGCTTCCGAATATCTGATCGCTTGCAATAGCGAGGTGCTAAGCAGGTTCGACTGGGCGACTTCAGTCGTGAAGGTTGCTCAAGGTTCCCATTGGGATACCGACTCAAACTGCACAACACGCGGACCAGCGACGAGCATTCAGCAACAATGACGGGGCTCTGCAGCGTCCCCCGTCCGAAAGAACACCAGAAGAAAACACCCATACCAAACGGGCCGGTTGCCTACCGACTTGAAACAAAAAAGCGGGCTGCTTCGAGAATCGAAGCAGGCCGCTGATGGATGAAATCTGGTTAAGTCGCGTAAATCTGCCACGCCAGAGGCCGCCTCTTTCGAAGTTGGCCCCACGGGCGTTTGAATTAGTAGCGGAAGACCGCCCCAACACTAAATCCGTTGACAACCATGTTCTGCAATTCCACTTGCTGTCCGATGTCGGCTGATCGGTCGCCGAGTGCATCAGTGACGCTGTTGTAGTGGATGTTGTCAAACGGCTTGCTGATCCCGGTCAGAACCATAAAGTCGTAGCCGCCGAATACTGAGAAGGCAGGGCTGAGATGAATCTCGGCCGCGAGGTTGATCTGCGTAATCGTGCCAAAATCAACGTTCTGGTAGTCGTGCGTGGTCCCATTAACGCCCTCGATGACCGAGGACACACTGGCACTGTTGTCGTTGATACCAAACATGACTCGCGGCGTTGCACTGACGGAGAAATACTTCGACGACAATGCAAGTCGAGCCCCAACTTCAGGACCGTAGAAATTGTTGATGGTCGATGAGTGTACTGAAGACGCGGCGATATTTACGGCCTTCCCAACGAAGCCATAGCTTTCATCCACATTGACATAGCGGAAACCGCCCAGCCATTGGAATGAGGCACCCGCTCCACCAGGAGCATTGCTGTCCGTCAGAAAGACGATTTCAGAACCCCACATCTGTGTTTCAAGGTTCTGCGAGAACGATTCGGAGAAGATTAACGCGTTGACGTCAGCCACTGGCGAAATATTGCCATCGGTGAGCAGCGGCACTGCTGTGTTCGGAAACAGACTTGTTCCAAGCTCGGGAGGAGTGGCCAGCCCCACGAAAACTCGAGCCGCACTGATATCGTCGTCCACCATACTGGATGATGATTGCCCCATTCCGAAGAAGCTCATTTCCATATCAGCCCCGTTCAGATCAAGTCCCCACGTACCGCGAACGCCAGGGATGTCTTTGGTCCCCAGCATCGTGGCGTTGGGAAACAGGGCGTCCCCGGTGTTGACCGTGCCGCCGTTCAGGTTGTCGATCAACGGCACCGGGACCGTGTAGCCTTCAAGCTCGCCTCGTGAGTTGGCCTGAAGTCCGGACACAGGGGCGCCAATATGATCATGGTCCCCGTTGTTATTCCACATCAGGAATTCCAAACGGATCCAGCTTCGATCAGCCACGTTACCAAGGAAGCTTTCGATCGGTCGGCTTTCGTCCCAAACCTCAGTGTTGCCACGAATATAGTGGTCCTGGATCGGTGCCTGATACGACGAGCGAGGCAGTCGATGGGCCGCAGGATCACCCGGTCCACCATAAAACCCCTCCTGGGCGCTGGCGGCAACGGGTGCGAGTGTCAGGCAGGCGACGGCTGCTGCGAAAGAACGCAGGTTCGGACGGATCATTCGAGCCGGACCTTTTTCAAAGAGTCAGATCACCCATAGCATTCCCGCTGGAGAATCCGTTCCCGGACCCACAACGCCGATGGCAGACGAATCGGTGTCTATGGACAAAACCCAACCGTGTGGAAAACACAGTCTGCTGTCGTCGATATCGTCCTGGTTTGACTGTGAACTTTGCTCCAATTGTTCCGAAGAGGTGGAATTTGACGTTTGGAACGGTCCTTTCGTTTGTGGGGGTCCTGAGGCCGTTCACGGAGCTGGCACAGGCAACGGAGGGGCATTTTTTGCCGGTTGGAAAGAGTATGGATCGGGTCAAGCCTGAATCTCCAGGACTGCTCAGCACAGATACGTGCACGCAGGTCGCGGCAAGCCGCGAAGTCCTGTCCGGCAGCCAGGACCTGCAGAAATCCGCGACTGCACCGTTTCGAGTAGCTGCCCCAGGTAGCGCTTTTCCGGGATCGAGTTTGTTGCTAATCTGACTGACCACCGTCCATCGATTCAGAAAAGGCCACGCACGATGTCCCCCGTCAACTCCCGCCGTGAAATGTTGACCCGAGCCAGTTGTGGCTTCGGGGCGATGGCTCTTCAGGCCATGCTCGCTGATACGAACCGGTCAACGCTCCGGGCTGCGGAATCGCAGACGGCGCAGTTTAACGGCTCATCGCTGCTGGAACGGCCCGCGATGTTTGCTCCGCGAGCCAAACGGATTATCTTCGTCTTTATGCAGGGTGGGCCCAGCCACGTCGATTCGTTCGATCACAAGCCCGAACTGATTGCGAAGGACGGACAGTCGATCGACTTCACCGGTGTTCGGTTCGGTGACTTCGGACAAACCACGAAGCAAAAGCTGATGAAGCCGCTGTGGCGATTTCAGCAGTACGGGCAGACCGGAAAACATGTCTCAGATCTGTTTCCTCTGATCGGGCAACATGTGGATGATCTCTGTTTCCTGCACGGCATGCATACGGAAGGAGTAGCACACGGTCCGGCAACCCTGTTCCTTCATACCGGCGCGACGACACAGGTGCGGCCTTCGATGGGCTCGTGGATCCTTTACGGACTTGGTACCGAAAATCAAAGTCTGCCTGGATTCGTGTCGCTGCAGCCTTCTGACGCGAATGGCGGGCCAAGAAACTACTCGAATGCTTTTCTTCCCGCCGTGTGCCAGGGGACTTCGATCGGTCGCTCATTTCAGCCAGCCAGTCAAATGACGATCGACTTCATTCGCAATGCGGAACTGACAAAAGATCAGATTCACCGACGTTACTCGTTGACTCAACAAATGAATCAACTCCAGTCGGCTCGCAATCAGCACGCGGATGATGAAGTGAACGCGGTGATTCGCAACTATGAGCTTGCCTGGAGAATGCAGGCTCAGGCACCTGAAATTCTCGATCTGTCAAAAGAGTCAGCAGCCACTGCGAAGATGTATGGAATTGGGGAAAAAGAAACGGATGAATTCGGGAAGCAATGCCTGATGGCACGTCGCTTGTCAGAATCCGGTGTCCGATTTGTGCAGGTGAATTATTCAGACCAGTCGACGAATCCTCGCTGGGACCAGCACTCAAACATGCCTCAGCATGCCGTGCATGCCAAAGCCACAGACAAGCCCGTGGCCGGTCTTCTACAGGACCTGAAGCAACGAGGTTTGCTGGAAGACACAATTGTCTGGTGGGGCGGTGAGTTTGGTCGAACCCCATTTTCACAGGGATCTGATGGGCGAGATCACAATCCGCGAGGATTCACGGTCTTTCTGGCTGGCGGTGGCGTGAAACCTGGTTTTTCGTGGGGCACTACGGACGAAATTGGTCACCTCGCCGTGGAAGGCAAGGTTCACATGCATGACCTGCATGCGACATTGCTGCATCTGCTGGGTGTCGATCACGAACGTCTGACCTTCGAACACGCCGGACGCAACTTTCGTCCCACAGATGTTTATGGTCGTATTGTTCACGAAATCATCAAAGCCTGACCGGACGAACAGCGGATGCCCATCAACATCGCTTGTCCTCAATGTCAGCGTCAGTTTGTTGTTCGTGATGAGATTGCTGGAAAGTCATTTCGCTGCAAAGACTGCGAGGCAATTGTCAGCGTTCCGGCGAGCAAGCCTGCTCAACAAAAACCTGCACCACAAAAACCTGCACCACAAAAACCTGCACCACAAAAACCTGCGGCGCCAAAATCGGCAGAGCCAATGCCTTCTGTGACCAGGCGTAAGGCTGTGGCGCCAGAGCCTCTGGCCGAGGAAGACTGGGGCTACGACGAAACATGGCAGGACGATCAGCAATCCGAACTGCCTGCTCCTGTGCGGCGAGCAAAAAAGAAAGCCGCACCGGAACGAAGCGAGGAGACGAGTGAATCACCAGTCATCCCCATTGAAGGCATGCTGGCGATCGCAAGCATCGCTATTCTTGGTGTCCTGAATCTGTGGGTGTTGATTTCACCGGACGACATTCTGTGGAAGCTCATTGCAGCCATTCGAATCGCGGTGGAGGCTCGCGTTGTCTGGGGAATTCGCGAGCGGAACGGTCAGACAGGACTGGCCGCGACCATTGCAGCCGTCATGATGACAATGATCAGCGTGTTTATGCTCTGGAGTCTCACTTCCGACCCGGAGGTTCGCGCAGACATAAGTCCTCAGGAGCTGCGAAACGGACAGATCTTCCTCGCGGTTCAGGCTGTGGCCGAAATCGGCGTGATTGTGGGACTCAATCTGCCGAGAACTCGGCGTTGGATGGCAAAGGGAAATCGCGTCTGAAAACTGCCTTTACCTGAGAACTGCACTTCTGCGGCTGCCCTCTGCAATGTGGAATTCATTGCGAGGAATGACGCCGCCTGATGTCGCTATTCCGTGCAGGCTGGTTCACGTTGGAACAGCCCACAAGCCACATGACCGCCAAAGCCCAGTGACAACTTGGCGGCTCGCTGCAGGCCAGGCATGCGTCTCGGCGTTAAGCTAAGAGATATCTCGCAGTTCGCATCCTGACTCTGCAGATTGGTTGTTGCTGGGATTACCTGCTCACGCAGAGCCAGAATTGTGAGGATCGTTTCGACGCTTCCCGCCGCTCCCAGCAAGTGCCCCATCGCTCCTTTGACTCCGAAGCATGCCGGAGACTGGCCGCCCAGTGCGGCGTTGATACCCCGAGCTTCCGCGAGATCATTGGCTTCCGTTCCGGTCCCGTGCAAACTGATGACGTCGGGAAAAAAATCATGTCTTCCGAAACTGCGACGCAGAACCTCCGCGACGATGGAACCGCTCTGATCAATTTGAGTCATCCCGGTTGGGTCACTCAGCCAAAGGCCACCGCGAACACAGGCGAGCCCCGCAATTCCTCGCGATTCCGCATGGCGTCGAGATTCCAGGATCAGCACCCCGGCACCTTCACCAATCAGGAAGCCATCACGGCTGACATCAAAAGGCCTGCATGCGGTCGCAGGATCCGCATGCCGCGAGGTGACTCGCAATCGATGAAAAGAGGACATGACTGAAGCTCGCAGCCCGGCATCTGCGCTGCCAACGATACAGACATCGCACAGCCCGCTGCGAATCATGGCTGCTCCCTGAAGCACCGAAATCAGTCCCGTCGCGCAAGCAGCAACCGGGCACGAGACTCCCGCTGTTGCACCGGAAACCGCAGCAATCGCGCGAGTCGCACTGTCGGAGGCAAAGGCGTGCTGCCAAAGCAGACCAAACTTGCCGTGATCAAGAGCCCCATGCGGATTATCGAGATCGACAGTACCCGATCGCATCCATTGACTTAGCTGCTCAGCCGTTCGCAGACCACCCTTACTACTGCCGTAAACCACGGCCTTCCGAGTCTCTGTCTTACCATCATGGCCGAGGCCCAAAACATCTTCGAGTCCTGCCTCAGCAACGGCTTCGAAGTAAGCGGCGAGTGACATCGCCACGAGCGGTTCGGACAGCCAGGGCTCAATCACACGCTGCGGAACATTCGACAGCAGCCTTGACTCCGCAATGCTATGCTCAAGGCCCCGGAAATTCACCGGCGCTCCGTGTAGGCGCAGCCCTTCGATGCGAGACAATTGTTCGTGATGATCGATGTCAGTGCATTCGAGAACTCGTGCAGCTTTGTCTCCCGCGAGCAGGTGTTTCCAGGTTACTTCAGCAGAATTGCCGAGCGGCGTAACCAGTCCCACACCCGTCACGAGCACATCATCGGAACCAGAAGTGTTTCTCGATAAAGTCACAGAGCAGCCGAAGAGCAGGCGTATTGAGAAGCCTCAGTTTGTTGAAGCAGCGACCCCTCCGTTGGCGGCTGTCTACGAAAGCAGCACTGTCGCAAAAGCCACAGTGCTGCATCGAGAATAAAATTACGTCGTGAGCCAGAATCCGAAGACTACTTCGCAGCAGCCTGAGCTTCTTTCTCTTTGCGACGTCGTTCCAGAATTTCACCCTGCAGACCACGAGGAACCTGGCGATAAGCGAGGAACTCCATGCTGAAGGTGCCCTTACCCTGCGTCATCGAGCGAAGTTCGTTCGCATAGTCGAACATCGCCGACAGCGGAGATTCTGCATTGATCACGCAGACACCGCCGTTAACTTCCGATCCCGTAACGAGACCTCGCTTGCTGGAGAGATGCCCGGTGATCTGGCCCTGGAATTCGTCAGGCACTTCGATTTCGAGCTTCATAATTGGTTCCTGCAGCGTCATGTCTGCTTTACGCAGAGTTTCACGCATACAGCCAATACCAGCGATCTTGAACGCCATTTCCGATGAGTCGACGTCGTGGTAGCTTCCGTCCTGCAGACGCATACGAACGCCTACAACTTCGTATTCTCCCAACGGGCCTTTGTTCAAACTCTCCTGAAATCCAGCGTCAACAGGAGCGATGAATTCACGTGGAATACGACCACCAGTGACTTCGTCAACAAACTCGTAGGCCGTTTCGTGTGTTTCCGGGAGCGGTTCAAGAACACCAACGATGTGAGCGTACTGACCGGAACCACCGGACTGCTTCTTGTGCTTGTAGTTGAACTCGACAGACTTCGTCGGGCATTCGCGGTAAGCCACGCGAGGCTCACCGACGATACATTCGCACTTGTATTCACGTTTGATACGTTCAACGTAAATTTCCAGGTGCAACTGTCCCATCCCGGCGATCAAAGTTTGACCGGTTTCTTCGTCGGTCATCACTCGGAAGGTCGGGTCTTCACGACGGAAGCGTTCCAGAGCCTTGCTGAGCTTATCGGCATCGTCTCGCTTCTTCGGCTCAATCGACAGACGAATCACCGCGTTGGCAACATAGATATTCTCCAGCGACAGGTTCAGGCCTTCCGATGTGAACGTATCACCAGAGGCACAGTCCACACCCACGATGGCGATGATGTCACCCGCTTCGCCGAAATCGATATCTTCGCGGTCGTTCGCGTGCATTCGCACCAGTCGACCGAAGCGGACAGATCGCCCCGTACGAGCATTCACATAGGTCTGACCCTTAACGATCTTGCCCTGATAAACGCGGGTGTAGGTCAACTGACCGAAGCTTTCGACAACGGTCTTGAACGCCATAGCCACGACAGGAGCGTCGTTTGAGTCGCTCAGCAGGACCTTTGCAGGCTGACCGTTTTCATCATGTGGCTTGCTGTTGTCGTTGGCGAACTTCTGACGTTCCGGAGGAGCTGGCAGATAACGCACTACGGCATCCAGTGCTTCCTGAACACCTTTATCTTTGAACGCCGTTCCCATCAGAACTGGAACGATCTGCTGAGCCAGAGTGGCTCGCTTAATGATCGCGCGAATCTGAGCGATATCAACTTCCTGCTCTTCCAATAGAGCTGACATCAGCTCGTCGTCATGCAGAGACAGTTCTTCCAGCATTTCGCGGCGAGCAGTTTCTGCAGCCTCTTTGTATTCCGCCGGAATCGGCTTGCGAACTACGTCGTCGCCCTTTTCGCCTTCGAAGTAAACGGCTTCCATACGAATCAGGTCGACAACGCCCTGGAAGGCGGATTCCAGACCCATTGGAATCTGAAGTGGCACAGCGTTGCACTTCAGCTTTTCCTTCATCGCAGCCATAACCTTGGCAGGGTTCGCACCAATGCGGTCCATCTTGTTGATAAACGCAATACGAGGCACGCCGTAACGACGCATCTGACGGTCCACGGTCAGAGACTGACTCTGAACACCGCCCACGGCACACAGAACCAGAATGGCTCCGTCGAGAACTCGCAGTGAACGTTCCACTTCGACGGTGAAGTCCACGTGTCCCGGGGTGTCAATAATGTTAATCGGGTGCAGAGTACCCAACTCTTCGTCTTTCCACTCAACGCGAGTTGCAGCGGAAGTAATGGTGATCCCGCGTTCGCGTTCCAGGTCCATATGGTCCATGGTCGCGCCTCCGTCTCCACCCTTCACCTCACGGATCTTGTGAATTCGACCCGCGTAGTACAGGATGCGTTCGGTCAGAGTCGTCTTCCCTGAGTCGATGTGGGCCGAGATCCCGATGTTGCGAAGCAGGGTAATGTCAGTCATTGCAGAACGATCCTCAGTCTGAAAAAAAGGTACAAAATCAGCGGCCTTGCCGCAAAACAGGGACAGCCTATCGAGTAATCCGGTTCGTGGCTGCTCGATGCGAACAAGCACGCCCGTTCTCATCTTGCCATGATGCCTGGTGTCTGATGCTCAGTGTCCGCATCCCCAGCATCTGCATGAGGAGTCAACCGCAACGGCTGCAGAGACCTGAAACGCCTGACCTGCTTCCGCCCACAGGACCAGATCCGAAAAGATCCCGTCAACTGCAGACTGGTCAACATTTCGCACTGCCGCAAACCGTCACCGGGTTCCCGGCAGGATACGAACTGAGCTAACATTTTGACGACAGACAGACTTAAGCCGCCATCGCCAGCGCGCACACATGTACATCACCTCATGTTTAGAGATCGCGAATGGTATCGACGATTTTTGCGTTTCGAAAGAGGAAGAGGCCCGAATTCATTGAACTCCAACAGCTTTCCCCGGCTGAGAAAGCCCGAGTGCTTCGCAAATCCCTCTATTTCACCAGCACTTCCACCCCTTGAAAATGACGTTCGAATTACGATTCCTCACTCATTGGCCGTAATTCCTGCCCTGAAGGGGTAATTGCCGGGAACGATTGCAGCGATTCTGCCCGACACGTTTACCTTCAGCAACAAACCCCGCCAGAAGTCAACGCTCCGGAGAACTCAAGTCGACGATCTGCAGACCGCGACCTAAGATGCAGGCGTATGTTGCCGTAAATCAGCTTCGCTACTGAGACGTCCAAAATGGGCATTGAGAATCGGGAATACCTGCGAGACGAATACGACGGTCCTGGACCGATGCGTTTTTCCACGTCATCTGTGCAGGTCAAGCTGATTATCGCCACAGTGGCCGTATTCATCTTGCAGCTCCTGACGACTCGTAACGGCGACTCCGTTGTGACTCGCTGGCTGGACCTGAGTGGTCCCGATCTTTACCAACGCGGTCAGGTCTGGCGCTTGTTGACATATGCCTTCTGTCATAACGTCAACGATCCGTTCCATCTGATCTTCAACATGATGACGATGTACTTTGCGGCCGATACTCTGCAGCGACTGCTCGGGCAGAAAGAGCTCCTTTGGTTCTATTGCTGTTCTGCCATGTTCGCAGGCATGTCTGCTGTTGTCGTCTACACGATCATGGACCGAAATGCGGCCCTCATCGGAGCCTCGGGCGCCGTCTGTGCAATGTTCGGACTGGTGACGCTGCATTACCCTCGACAGCGTGTAATGCTGATGGGGTTGATTCAGATGGAGATGCGATGGGTCCTCGTCGCGTTCATGTTGCTGCCTGTGCTGATCGAACAGTTAAGTGGTACGCGGGTCTCTCACGCGGCGCACTTCGGTGGGCTGTTGTTCGGATATTTGTATTTCAAATCTCACATGCAGCTCAGCCGCTGGTGGGACAACTTCGCCGGTCGCATGGCGATGAAGCGTCGAAACAAGGGCAAGCTGAAGATCTTCGCTCCGCCTGCTGCAACCGATTCCAATCTCGATGCTCAGATGGACCCGATTCTGGAGAAGATCAGTCGCGAAGGCGAAGCCAGCCTGACCCAGCGCGAACGCAATATTCTCATCCAAGCCAGCAAGAAACTGCGTAAAGATCGCAGTTAGTAGAGAGAATCAGGATCAGTGTTTGCCGAACGTCATTGGCTACGTTCGGCTTGCTGACGGTGGGCCGATAACGGCTCACATCGAAACGGTCGCCGCTGCCGAAACTGTTCAAGGCGTCGCGCCCTGGCTGCCTTCTGATCTTCCGGCGCAGCTTCAAGGCTCTGCACTGCAAGTTCAACGGCCTTCTGGAAGTCTCCCAGTTCTGCATGAGCTGCTGCGTGGGCAGATAGCGGAATCCAATGCTGACGGCCCATTTGTGAGGCCAACTTCTCAGCCACCTCCAACGCTCGGGCTCCGTTTCGCAAGGAGTCATCATGTGCTCCCGTCAGCAGCACGGCATAATTCTGCAGAGCTGGCAGGTAGTCCGGTTGCTGCACGATAACATCGTGAAGCTCTTCCATGGCTTCCCGAAACTGCTGTTTCTCTGTCGCAATTAAGGCCCGGATGACACGTGCGTGGAGATCGCCAGGGCTCTTTTGCAGTACCAGGGCGACGTCCGATGCTGACTTTGTCAGTTCACCACAATGCAGCAATGCATCTGCTCTTGTCAAAAGTGCATCCTTTAAGCCGTCCGCGAATTCTTCGTCGGAGGCCATGATCGTGATGGCCTCATCGAGCAATTTCGTTGCGTCCTGAAAGCGATTCATCTCACTCAGAATTCTGCCCCGGGCGTACTGGATGCCGGCTCTCCACGGTAAATCTTCACTGGCGGTTGAAACCTGCGTCAACGCGATGTCGTACTCTTCCAGAGCGTCTTGCCACCGAGAGTCGTCTACAAGAATCGCACCAAGCTCAATGCGGCTGTTGACAAGATAGTCTCCTTCCAGAAGCGGAATCGCTTTCCGGAGATCACTCTGCGCAAGCATGTTGTCACCTTCAGCAAGATAACAATCTGCACGTTCAGCCAATGTTTCCCCCAATACAACGGTGTCCGCTTTCTCGGGGTACGTTTCGATCCACTTTATGGCCACAGAAAGGTCCCGCAACGCTTCTTTGAATCGCCCCAGTCGAGTGAGTGCTGTTCCGCGATAATGATACAGCTCAATCAGCTTGTCGGCTTTCCGGAGTTTTTCTGGAGCGTATTCAAGTGCCGCTGTGAAATCATCAACCGACGCCGCCCATTCCTGCTGTGAGATTTGCAGCAGAGCTCGTTGATGCAGTAACTCGGCTCGATCATTACTTTCCAAAGCCAGTTTCTTCGTCAATGCTTTGATGAGATCGTTTGTGTCCTGCGGTGCTGAACTGCTTCGCGGTGGCCGATGCCGACCTGAAGCGATGAAAAGCCAAATCCCATAAGAAAACATGATCAGGAAGCCAAACACATCAACCAGTCTGAACCGGTTCCACGATCGATAAAGCAACGGCGAGAGCGAAAGAAACGACAGCGCGATGATGACAAGTGACAATTGTCGGCGACGTACGTTGATCATCATACTGCACTTTATCAGATGCGAGTGGAACGGCTCACGCTGTTATTGAATCATGCAGCGGCTTGTCCCGTTGAGTTTAACCCGTGGCCGACAGGCCAGGAACAGAGAAAGCCTCGCCTGTCGGCCATGGGGCAAACAAAGACATCAGCAAGGAAGAATGTCAGGAATCTGCAAACAGCAGATCGGTTCGCTGAGTTCCTTCCGGATGAAATTTGGTCACAACCTCGCGAGCCTGTTTTCCGTTTTCTCGCAGCCACTGCACCATGGGACGAGTATAACCGTGTGTCACCAGGATTTGCTCAGCTTCCGATCTCTCAATTGCCGTCAACAAGCCTGGCCAGTCGGCGTGATCGGAAAGGACAAAGCCCACATCAACAGATCTTGCTCGTTGAGTTCCCCGGGTCAGAGCCCATCCTGACACGATGGCCGTTGAAGTCTTCCCGAATCGGCTCATCCACGCCGAATTTGCAACCATTGGCGGTGCAATCACCAGTACGCCACCCCAGTCATTTCGCGCGGGAGCCTGAGTTGGCAACCAGGTCGCGGGTAATTCAATGCCCGTGGCTCGATAGTCCTGATTCAGCAGTTCTACCGACGGATGACAAAAGATGGGACCTATCGAAGCATCAACTCCCGCGATGACTCGCTGAGCTTTACCCAGAGAATAGGCCAGCACTACTGCCGCAACGTTTTCAGCTCGACACTGTTTCCACCAGCGATTGATGTCCTCAAACACATATTCCTGTGCGGGCCAGCGATACACCGGCAGGCCAAACGTGGACTCCGTGACAAAGGTGTGGCACTTCACATGTTCAAACGGAGTGCAGGTACGATCAGGCTCAATCTTATAGTCGCCGCTGACTACCCAGACTTCACCCTGGTACTCAACTCGCACCTGAGCAGACCCGAGAATATGGCCGGCGGGATGGAGTGATACTGTCACTCCATTCATCAGCACTTTTTCGCCAAAGCCCACAGTATCAATATTTGCGGAGGGACCAAGACGTGTCCGCAAAACTCGCCGACCTTCTTTTGCGGTGAGATACTTCGATGAACCAGTTCGAGCATGATCGCCGTGAGCATGTGTGATGACTGCTTTGGAGACTCGCCGCACCGGGTCGATGTAGAAATCGCCCACTTCGCAGTACAGCCCGGCCGGAGTTTCCTGAATCAGTGATTTCATGAGATATTCAATGGAGTGCAGAAGCGTCTGAGCCGTGGCGTGGACTAATTGTGCGGAGACTGCGTTGATAAATTGCCGAAACGCAATTGTAGGTTGGACATTCTTGTCCGACCATGAATCGACGGGCAAGAATGCCCATCCTACCCGCAAGTCAGGCCTTGTTGATTCAGTACGTTAGCGGTCAGCCACAATTGTCGTTGCCCGACTTCTCTGTCGCGTTCGGCTTGCCGTTAAACGAGAACATTGAAGACCCGACTAAATCATCGGACCACGACCGCGACACCGTTCCCCAAAGCACAACGACCAAACCACCAACAAAAAAACACTGCCGGAAAGTTATTCCGGCAGTGCTGCAGAGTTCAACGGACTGAGTCCGACTTGTCAATCTGATCGACTCAGGCTACGCCCAAATCTTCCATGGCTTCTGCTGGCTCCGGCACATCTTCGATAACAGGAAGCGGCATGTCGTCTTCCATGTCGACGAAGCCCTTCAGATGGATCGCTCGTGTATGATGCTGAAGTTTCTTCAGCGCCTTGCTTTCGATCTGACGAATTCGCTCGCGAGTCACCTTAAAGATACGGCCGGTTTCTTCGAGCGTATAACTGTAGCCATCACCGAGACCGTAACGCAGCTTAATGATTTCACGTTCGCGGTAAGTCAGGCTCTTCAGAACATGGTCGATCTTGTCACGCAGCATCTGCTTGGCGGCCGATTCGGCCGGGCTGCTTTCGTGGCTGTCTTCCAGGAACTCACCGAAGCTGCTGTCTTCGCTCTCGCCGACTGGAGTATCCAAACTGATTGGATGCTTCCAGGTCTTCATGATGCGCTCGGTTTCCTCGATGCTCATGCCGACTGCTTCAGCCAGTTCTTCGTTGCTTGGCTCACGTCCCGTGGCCTGTCGAATTTCTTCGGCCTTCGCCTTGAGCATTGAGATGCTCTGGAACATATGCACCGGAATACGAATCGTGCGAGCATGGTCCGCAACCGCGCGAGTAATCGCCTGACGAATCCACCATGTGGCGTAAGTCGAGAATTTGTAGCCGCGGCGATACTCGTACTTCTCGACGCCGCGCATCAGGCCGGCATTGCCTTCCTGAATCAGGTCCAGGAAGCTAAGGCCACGGTTGCGGTACTTCTTCGCGATCGAAACGACCAGTCGCAGGTTACCGCCAGACAGTTTCTGTTTGGCATCTGTCCAACCATCCAGACGCTTCTTGATTTCCCGGCAGCGACGCAGGAACTGGTCCGGAGTTTCGAGCAGCATCTGCACGTACTCTTCCAATTCGCGTTCCAGAGCATGTCGTTCAGTATCAGCCGTTCGCATGCCACGCAGGCACGAGATTTCGTCCTGCAGTTGTTCAATGCGTTCGCCAATCTGCAGCATCCGCTTCAGAACCGGTTGCAGGCGATGAGTTCGCACGCTCAGTTCTTCACAAAGGCTGCACATTTTTCGTCGACGAATGGTGATGACTTCGCCAAGAGTCGTTTTCTCTTTTGACCCATCGACCAGCGTTCGCCACCTCAGGAACTCTGCCTTGTTCAACTCCATCAGATGACGAAGCGTACGAAGATTCAACTCCATACGACCTTCGATCTGCTCCTTACGGACGTCTTCGGTTTCAGATGTTCGCAGAGTTCGCTCGAAAGGCAATTCGCCGCGACGAACCTTTTCGATGGTTTCGACGGCGATGTTCAGAGCGAAGTCGGACTCAAGCATATGACGACGCATACGCTTGCGAGTGATTTCGATTTGCTTGGCAAGAAAGATTTCTCGATCACGTGTCAGCAGCGGGATATTTCCCATCTGGCTGAGATACATGCGGATCGGGTCGCGGGAAGACAGAGCTGACGTCTCCGGCCCCAGAAGAGCTCTTGCTGCTTTTTCGGCCTGAGCCTGTTTGACCTCTTCCTCAACCGGTGGTGGTTCGAGGTTAATATCCGGGTCTTCGATAAAGTCGAGCCCAGCGTCGTCCAGAGCCATAATCAGCGAATCGACCATCAGCGGGTCGCCGCCTTCGTCAGGCAGCCAGGCATGAGCCTGCTGTACCGTGACAAATCCTCGCTCTTTTCCCTGCTTGATGATCGCCTTCAATCCAGCATCCAGACGATACACGCGATTCCCCTTTTCAGAGTTCCACAGTCTGTCGCAACGCGTGTCGCCGACAAACAATGGCGGAGCATTCCGCTCCCGGTTTTAACGAGTGTCCGTGCCTCCGTGGTGAGACACACGCATCGTCAGCACACCGCTGACGCGCCCTGCCGGTTCGACTCCTGCCCAGATTCAAGCGACCGGCTGTTTCTAAAAAACAGCATACCCATGAATCTGAAAAATCAATCGACCGTCAGGCCAAAAAAATAAGGATCAGTCGAACCGTCTCGAAGTCAGTTACACCAACTTCCGGAATTCAACTGAAACTTCCAATTCCAAACACCACACAGTTGAGCCTCAATCTGCGGATTATTCGCGTCCAGACCACCTCACGTCAACGTTCTGGGCCGATAGTTTGCTGTCTTTCTTTAACTGCGTCCCATGTTCTCCTCGCGGGCTGCTTCGCCAGTTTCACAAAATTCCAGGCCATTTCGCAGCCTCGGCCAAACAAATCTGCCGCAGAGGAACGCTTTTCATTAGACTGATGCCTCGCAGATCGAACGCGTCCTTCTGTATTTCCATATCCACTTTCGCCTGACTGTTCATGGCCTCGCCGAATAACAAATCGAAATCTTCCAAAGACTCCAGCGGCACAGAACGCCAGATCGTGTGCAGCAATCGCAGGGCTCGCCACGAATACGATGTGCTGGATGAGATCGACTGCGGCATCGTGCTGACCGGCAGCGAAGTCAAAAGCATTCGTAACAACAAAATCTCAATCGAAGAAGCTTACGCCCGCGTCGATGACGGTGAAGTCTGGCTCGTTGATTGCGACATCGCCGAATATGCTCAGGCCAGTATCTACAACCATGCCCGCCAGCGAAAAAGAAAACTGCTGCTGAATCGCCGCGAAATTCGCAAGTACATCGAAGCCGCTGAAAGTGATGGACAAACACTCATACCTCTGGCGGTGTTCTTTCAACGAGGACTCGTGAAGATCCGCCTCGGCCTTTGCAAGGGTCGTAAACTGCACGACAAGCGACAGAAGCTCAAAGAACAGGATGCTCGCAAAGAAATGCGTGACGCCAAGGTTCGCAGGTAATGCGTTGAGAATCGGGAACTGATTCGCTTAGGAACAGTCTCGAAGAAACTTCCGTCCAGCCCAACCCGAAGCGCGAGCGAGGGATTGATCTGAGGCGTTTGCGAAGTGTCTCCGTAAATCCTTCGCTGACGCTTCGGGTTGGGATTTCAGCGCATCACACTCATGTGCTGTCGTCGACATTCGTAAAGAACAATGCCAGCCGCGACGGCCGCGTTCAGTGATGCAACGCCGCCCAGCATCGGAATCGCCACCGGACTGCTCGCCTCCGCCAATAACTCCGGAGAGATTCCCGTGGCTTCGGAACCAACAATCATCGCCTGAGCCCCGCGCATGTCGCAGTTCCAAAGCAGTCTGTCTGATTTTTCTGAAGCAGCCATCACGCTCACCCCGTGCGTCTTCAACTCACGCATAGCTTCCAGAAGGACGGGAACTCGATAGAGCGAAAGATGATTCACCGCTCCGGACGAAGCCCGCGCGACGTGCGGAGTGACCGACACCTGAGCTCGTTCACCGATGATTACTCCATCAACCTGCGACGCATCGCAACACCTCAGGATGGCGCCGAAATTATGAGCATCCTGGAGTCGATCACAGACAACATACAGTGGTGGCAGATCACGCCCCTCCGCGGATCGCTCCCCCTGCGTTCGACGAAGTTGCTGCTGCAGATCCTCGAATGTTCCACAGGGGAATTCTCCCATCCGAGCCAGAAAGCCCTGATGCTCTTCCGTGCGACACAATTCCGTCAATCGAGAACCCGGCAACTCCTGAAGTCGCAGTCGAACTGCGGATGCCAGTCGACCAGCTTCGTCAATGACCTCGCGGGGCAAATCTTCGTCTAAAAGCAGCTCAACAACAGGCCAGCGGCCAGCCGTGAGGGTTTCCATGACGGCATATCGCCCCCATAACCAGCTTCTTTGGTGACTTGCGGCGAGACTTCTGGACGTCTTTTTCTGTGAACTTCGGCTCATTCGCGGAGTCTAATGGTCTGAGGTCCGTATGTGCCAGCGCCTTCTGAGAAACGTGACGCGGTCAGCGGGAATCGTGAAATCAAGGCATTTCGCAGACCCACGATCTTTGCGACAATTCCGAAACCAGCCATGGATTCGGAGAATCAGGCATCCGGTGACACAGGAACTCCCCTTGGTTCACTACTCGAAATTCCTTATCGTCCGCGTCAAATTCTTGACACATTCTGTTCTTCAGGTTCCAGCGGTCTCAGCACCTCTGCCGATTTCATGAAACGCACTCTGCTTAAATCAAAGATTCATCGAGCCACCGTGACCGACGCCAGCCTGCACTACGAAGGCAGCGTGACGATCGATCCTCTACTGATGGAAGCCGCCGACATTGTCGAATGGGAACAGGTTGATGTTCTCGATATTAACAACGGCAATCGCCTGACCACTTATGCGATCAGCGGCGAACCCGGCTCCGGAGTCATTTGCCTCAACGGTGCCGCAGCACGTCTGGTGCTGATCGGTGACCTCGTCATCATCTGCAGCTACGCTCAGTACTCAGAAGACGAACAACGCAAGCACCTTCCGAAGATTGTCCGAGTCGACAACAACAATCAAATGATCGCGTCCTGAACTATTCCGAGTGTGAACAACCCGCAGCGAACAACCGGCCCTACATGACACCCCGCAGGAAACAAGCCCTCATCACTCCCATAATTCACATCACTCCCATCGCCACCCCTATTCCGATTCGAAATCCGTAAACGGCAAAGTCGGCGACGATCGTTCCGCCATACCTTCCTTGAAATGGCGACGGCACACAGACACGTAGCTTTCATTGCCGCCGACTTTAATCTGCTCCCCGGAACGAAGCGGCTTCCCGTCGCCATCAATCCGCAGCACCATGGTCGCCTTGCGACCACAATGACACACGGTTTTGATCTCGGACAACACATCGGCCCACGCTAAAAGGTACTGACTGCCCTCGAAGAGTTGTCCCTGAAAATCGGTCCGCAGTCCATAAGCCAGCACCGGGATTCCTTCGACATCTGCAATCTCACCCAGTTCGAAAACCTGTCGCTGAGTCAAGAACTGAGCTTCATCGACAAACACACAGGCCAGAGGATCTTCCGCATGATGCTTTCGAAAAATCTCCAGCAGTGAATCCGTCAGCGAAAACGCAATCGCATCAGCTTTGAGCCCAATTCGTGATGCGATCTTTCCGAGGCCGTCGCGCACGTTCAATTGCGGGGTCAGCAACATCGGACGCATCCCGCGTTCCTGATAGTTCCAGGCAGCCTGCAATAACGTTGTCGACTTGCCGGCGTTCATCGCCGAATAATAAAAATACAGCTTCGCCATGACGGCTCCGGAATCCTCAAATAGTCGCTGGCTCAAACTGTCCTTGAATCGTGACGATCAAATGACGGCGTCCACCGCTGTTACGATGTTCGCACAAATAAATCCCCTGCCATGTCCCGGTCATTAGTCGTCCGTTCGAGATCGGAATTGACAACGAAGGTCCCGTCAACGTGGCCTTCACATGCGCCGGCATGTCGTCGGCTCCTTCGCACGTATGCCGATACGGCCAGGATTCCGGAACCAAACGATCAAGAGCCATCCCCATATCGATCGGCACATCCGGGTCCGCGTTCTCATTGATCGTCAATGAGGCCGACGTATGCTGAATAAACACGTGCATCAGCCCCATTCGGCATCTTCGCAAATGTGGCAACTCACGCAAAACATGCGAAGTGATCAAATGACATCCGCGGGGAAACGCTGGCAGGACAATCTCGGTCTGGAACCATTCGCTGTTTGGCATCGACATTTTGGCTCTGGTGATCTTTCTCAACACTCAACACAACTGGAACTCAGGAAGAGTGCACAACGCGTGCAACCCTTCGGTCAATGCAGAGGACGTGCCCGGCTTCATCAACGCTTCAACACGCTCCCGCGCGGCGTCGGGAATCCGAACAGCAAACAACAATGTTTCGAAGTAGTCAATCAATGCGCGGGAGTTCGTGAGTTTTCGCGTTGCCAGGTATTCTCGCAGCGACTCTTTTCCGAAACGAGTTTTCTCGTTGGTAATCAACAGATGAACAAGATTCGATCGGCCCAGCAGCGTTGAAGAATTGATCCACGTGCGTCCGCCGTCCCAGCCCTTCACGCTTGGCGGGTACAGCAGACCCTGTCCGAGCGTTTGCATTGAAGAAGCCAACTCATACGAGTTCGTTGAACCCTCAAGGCATCTTAACAGCCCGATTGCCAACTCGACCGGCGACCGAACTTTGCGGCCCAAGGAGTGCTCTGAATAAAACAGATTACTGATCAGAATTCTTTTCAGCACAGGCTGAATCATCATCCCGGATTCACGCATAAGACTCGCAAGCGGAGCAATCAGCGCCATGTCCGGGGCTGGCTCATCCATCACAAAAAAACGAATCAGTTTGGAAACGATAAACTCGGGCGCCGACTTTTGCGCCAGCACAATCCGCACACCGTCCTCACCACCGAACTCACCGTTCTGCCCGAGAATCGACTTCGTCCCCGTGTCGTGCTGATAACGATTGAAACGAAATTCGCCGCGCCGAATCTCCCAGCCCGTAAAGCACCGCGCCAATTCGCGAATATCGTTCTCCGAGTACTGTCCTTCGCCGAGGCAGAACAGTTCCATAATCTCGCGCGCATAATTCTCGTTAGGATGAGCTTTCCGGTTTGTCGCTGAGTCCAGGTAAATCAACATCGCCGGATCTCGAGAAATCTCCAGCAGCAGCGCGGAGAAATCGCCGAACGCTGATGATCTCAGGAGTTCATTCTGCGTCAGCATCAGGGCGGGATCTGTAACCTTGTCAGCGCCGGTCGCAAAATGTCCGTGCCAGAACAAAGTCGTTTTTTCTTTAAGCTGAGTACTGGTGCTGAGCATTCGGTAAGCCCACCACGCAGAAAGCTGCTGTACATTTCCCGTGGCGATCGCGGAATTCGCAAGCGACTTCATGTCTCGCAGAAAGTTCTCTGATTCTTTGGCCGCCAATAACTCGTCAACAACCTGAACCGGCGTC
>JBIIIF010000321.1:0-7237 GCA_044235005.1 Planctomycetaceae bacterium
TACTTCTGAGGATGATTGATCATTGTTCAATTCTCGATAATCTTCAGATCTCAAAATGGAATCCCTGCTTCACCATGCGGCCGTATTCCTTCTTGTTGAAGCGATACAACCGAGCCGCTCGATGAGCCACGTCCTTTTCGACTTCGTCCAGTTCTTCGAGGATACCCATTCCCTGAATCTTCTTGCGAAAGTTACGCTTATCCAGGACGCGGCCCAGCACAATCTCGTACAGCTTCTGTAATTGAGTTAACGTGAACTTCGAAGGGAGCAGTTCAAATCCAATCGGCTGATAACGCACTTTTCCCTGCAAACGCTGATGAGCAGTCTCAAGGATCTGATCATGATCAAACGCCAGCGGGGGCAGATCATCCATCGCAAACCAGACCGCATCCCGAGCATCCGTCGCCGCTTGAACGCGGTGATCAGACAGCCTCACAAGGGCATAGTAGGCCACCGTAATGACTCGCTCACGCGGATCGCGATCGATGGCACCAAAGGTGTAGAGCTGTTCGAGGTAGACTCGTTCCAGACTTGTCTCCTCCTGAAGTTCTCGGAATGCCGCTTCGTCCAATGTCTCATTGAGTCGTACGAATCCTCCCGGCAGCGCCCATTTGTCTTCAAATGGCGGAGGGTCGCGACGAATCAGCAGGACTTTCAAATCTTCATCGTCGAGGCCGAAGACAACACAGTCGACAGTGACAGCCGCTCTGGGATACTCATAAGTGAAGCTCATGTGCGAGTTTCCTCAGACGCCCGTCTGGCTTCCAACACCATCCGCGACTTCAACTCGAATAACTGCTGCTCAAGGCCAACAGTATACTTTTGAGGATTATCGAAGCGGAGGATCCCGGGTGCGAAGAGCGTCAGTTGTTGAATGGTTCGAGAACGCACGTCGTGAATCACCGGAAGAAGCGTCACAAGCTCTCCGTTTCTGAACACAGGTTGCAGCAGGTCTTCGAATGACGTCTCTGATGCTATGGTTCGGGCCTGTGTGGGATCAAAAGGATCAATCAGCCGTGCCGGAACCTGTGGAGTCTGCAGTTCGCTGTAGATCATGTCACAGATCGCCAAACCATCGGCTCCAAAGAATCTCCGGACCTGCTGAATCCCGGGTGTTGATGTCTTTACAAGTTGCTCTGAAATTTTGAGCGTCGGACGCCACTGAGTGTCATCACATGCGATCGCACCCAGCTTATAAACTCCGCCCAGAGCGGGTTGATCAAAGGCCGTAACGAGCTTCGTGCCCACTCCCCAGACGTCGATCTGCGCTCCCTGATGCCTGAGACTCTGAATCAGTCGCTCATCAAGATCGTTGCTCGCGACAATCTTCGCGTCACTAAATCCCGCTTCATCCAGCAGCCTTCGTGCGGAAATACTGAGTGATGCAAGGTCACCGGAATCCAGACGAATCCCGGCCAGTCGATGTCCCTTGTTCCGAAGACTCCTGCCAACCTCAATGGCCCGCCGAACGCCCTCTACGGTGTCGTATGTGTCCACAAGAAACACGCAGTTGTTTGGCATCGCCTCGGCGTAGGCATGGAATGCCTCCTGTTCAGATTCAAACGACATGACCCAACTGTGAGCATGCGTACCACGAACCGGAATTCCAAACTTCATGCCGGCCAGAACGTTCGACGTCGCAGAGCATCCGCCCACATACGCCGCGCGACTGGCTGACATCGCACCATCAGTCCCCTGAGCACGTCGCAACCCAAACTCCAGAACATCGTCACCGCCAGCAGCGCTAACAATCCGCGACGCTTTTGTTGCGATCAGCGATTGAAAGTTGATGATGTTCAGCAGCGCTGTTTCAAGCAGTTGACATTGCAGAATTGGCCCACGCACACGAAGTAACGGCTCATTAGGAAAAACAAGCGTTCCTTCCGGAATGGCATCAATATCGACAGTCAGCTTGAGCGTTCGCAGGTACTCAACAAAGGCTGAATCAAAGATCGGCTTCCCATCACTGCCCGGAATCTTCGCGACATACTCCAGGTCATCCTCCGCAAAGCGATACCCCTGCAGAAATCGAACAACCGTTTCCAGCCCGGCCGCCACTCCGTAACCGCCCTGAAACGGATTGGACCGATAGAACAGGTGAAACACAGCAGATTGGCTGGCCCTTCCACCCTTCCAATAGCCGTATGCCATTGTCAACTGGTAAAGGTCTGTCAGTAACGCCTCTGACTCGCAATTCGTGCTCATAAACATCCACACCCCCATTTAGTGTAATTAATACACTAAGTGTCGGTAAGGACAAGCAGTTTCGCGATGGGTTCAGCTCATATTCGACAATCTCCGGAAAGTGCATGGAGACCGCCAATTAACGAATTAGCCGATGCAGTCCCTTGTCGACTCTCCTGCAGGCGTGCGAAACTGTCTGAATCAACGCTGATCTCAGGGACGTGGCAGATCAAACTGCTCGGTCGTTCGGCAATAAGCCGTACCGCCAAGACGCCCCACCAGATCCAGCAGCGCTGAATCCGCATAGCCAGTTGGGTCGAGCACAGCATCGTCAATGTGCAGATGAACCACTTCACCAACGACGATATTGGCACCGCCCGGACCCTCATCAAGTGCCAGATGATGCATCAGACGGCATTCCATTCGAACTGGCGACAGGCTGACTCCGGGCGGCTGCACAACCACAGACTCGCAGCTTTGAAGTCCAGTCAACTCAAACTCCGACACTTCCGGAGGAAGTTCGGCCGAACTCAGATTCATTACTTCGGCCAGCCGAAAAGGAACGACATTCACGACAAACTCACGAGTCTCCAGGATATTCCTGAGTGAATCCTTCGGACCGCCATCTCGCCGATTGGCCGGACAAAACAGTACGCTGGGTGGCCGAGAACCAACCCCGGTAAAGAAACTGAACGGCGCGAGGTTCGCCATCCCGGTGAGCGAGATCGTCGAAACCCACGCAATGGGTCTTGGGGCAATCACTCGGAGCAGATGCTGGTAGATCGAAGACGCGCGAGCAGTTGCCGTATCAATCTCCATAGCAGATCAATCTCACTCAATGTAGGTCCGCACAAATAACTCCGCCGTTCCGCTCCATCAGGCAACCTTGTCCAAAGGGATCAGCCGAGGTATCGCGATTCGGAGGCCAACAACATCGCCACATTGCTTCTGCAGCGTCCCAAAATCATACTTCAGAAATCTGATGAGCTCATCTGAAACACCCATCTGCAGGTACTCCCTGGAGTAAACCGCCATCTGACGGTCATAGCTCTTTTGGCTACCCGTATGCATGTAGCACGATCCACTGAACCGCCGAATATCTCCATTGAACTCGGGGCTGATATGGTACAGCTCATGAAAAATCGTGATCAACTTCTCATCAAACGACAGGTTCAGAAAACGGGGCAAAAGAAAGGTCAGAATATAAAGCGCTTCATTACCCTTGTGATAAACCCGCTGAACGGTCCAAAGTCGGCCCTTGCGACGCTCAACCTGTGACCCTCCTTCAAAACGCAGAGGTGTCAAACGGGCCTGAACACCCCATTCCACAGGCGAACGAGCCTGCGCAAAAGTCACAGGAACATGCGACATCCGAACGTGAGAGAACTCCGGATGCCGAAAGCAGATATCCTCGCATAACAGAGTCATCGCCCGGCAAAAATCAAAGTACTGCGCCACAAGTCCGATCCTTCGGATATCAAGCCTGCAATCATTGCATCTGAAACACCAGACCTAAGCATCTCAGCACCGAGAGTGCTCAGGTCAATCCTCAGTAACCAAAATCTGTTCCCGATTCAACGGTTCGCCAAACCGGTATCGGAAGAGGTTATGCCCGAAAGCCGGGACAGGCAATATCAACCCATAGTCAACAAAAAAACCCTCACTCAAAGAGCGAGGGTTCAATTTCATCGTCAGTGTTAGCGCGCCGTTCAGGTCGCCGCCGCTTCAACCACGGGTGCCTTACGCTTTCGCGATTTTACTCGGTCGTTAGTGCCAACAAACTCGATCAGAGCTTGTTCGCCTGCATCGCCAAGCCGAACTCGAGCCAGGCGTACCACGCGAGTATAACCACCGGTACGATCCTGGAACCGTTCAGCAAGATCGTCAAACAGAATCTCAACGGCTGACTCATCACGAAGCGCGGCAAAAGCACGGCGACGCATGGTCAACGCCGGAGCGGTCGCAGTCACCCAGTTCTTGCCCTTCTCAGAGTCACGCCATGCCTTCCACGCATCTGAGCCACGCTCAGCGTCGGTCTCAAACTGGGCAGCATCTCCAGCGATCTTCCGGGCTTTACGTGCCAAGGTCACTAGCTTCTCGATCATCGGACGCAGCTCCTTAGCCTTCGGAACAGTCGTCACGATGCGCCCAGCGACCTTAGGCTGACCGGGCTCTCCCTCCAGAATGCGAACAGTCTTGATTAGACTCACTGCCATATTGCGGAACATCGCCTTGCGATGTGACGCATTACGACCAAGCTTTCGACCCGCTACAAGGTGTCTCATATCAGACACTCACCCAAAAATAGCACTATGAACCAAACGCTGTCCGAGCCGCCCCGAACCACCCAAGACTTTGTCCACTACTTCAACTGCTGGTTCGGCAAACGCATACCCAACCGCAAATCGATACCGCCAAGACGCTCTCGAACTTCTTCCAGCGTCGTCTCACCGAAGTTCCTGACCTGCAGGAGTTCATCCTCTGTCCTGACAACCAAGTCACGAACAGTGTTGATCCCAACAGACTCAAGACAGTTTGTCGCACGCACGGACAAGTTCAGCTCCGCCAAACTCTTGTTCAGCTTCTCTTCCAGCTCCATGTCAACCGGAGAATAACCGGTCGCCTCCATCATGCCTCGCAAACCGCCCTCAGGACCAGCCTCAGGACCAGGCTCACGGAACGTGATGAAGCAATTCAGGTGCTTACGCAGAATCTTAGCGGCTTCCACAAGAGCCATATCCGGAGTAATCGTTCCGTTAGTCCAGATCTCAAGATTCAACTTGTCATAGTTGGTGCGTTGACCAACGCGTGTCTCTTCAATCAAATGCCGAACCCGCGACACTGGCGAAAACGCCGCGTCCAATGGGATAATTCCCACCTCAGGCTCGTGCTGGTACTGCTCGTATGCAGGAACGTAGCCACGACCATTCTCCACGGTCATCTCAACATGGAACGGGACATCATCCGTCATCGTGGCGATGACAAGATCCTTGTTGATCACTTCCACCTGATCATCACAGATCACGTCTGCACCAGTGACCACACCCCGAGTATGCTTCTCGATCCGTAAGGTCTTGCTTGAGGCGCTATGATTCTTCACCACCAGCGACTTCAGATTCAAACAAATGTCGGTGACATCCTCTACGACACCCGGAATCGTAGTGAACTCGTGCTGTATCCCCTGAATCTTCGCACGTGTGACCGCGGAGCCTTCAAGGCTGGACAACAAAATCCGACGCAAGCTCGTACCGACAGTCGAGCCGAAGCCACGCTCAAAAGGCTCGGCGACGAACTTACCGTAATACCCGGTGCGTGTCTCGCGATCAACTGCAACGCGACTAGGCAACTCAAGACCACGCCAACGAATTCTCATAACCGCCCCCAAAACTCTTAACACCGAAACCAAGCAATGACAATCACACGCGCCGTCGTTTAGGCGGCCGGCAACCGTTGTGAGGCAGAGGAGTTATGTCTTCAATCGACCTGATCGCCATGCCAGAGGCCTGAAGACCGGTAATAGCACTCTCACGGCCAGCACCAGGACCCTTAACACGCACCTCAACCTCGCGTACGCCGACCTTCGAAGCCTTCTCAGCAACGATCTCGGCCGCCCGCTGGGCTGCAAAGGGAGTACTCTTACGTGAGCCCTTGAACCCTACGGTTCCTGCAGTCGCCCAGCAAAGCACATCGCCCGCGGCGTCTGTCATTGTCACGATCGTGTTGTTAAACGTCGCCTTAATGTAGACAACGCCCTTGTTAACATTACGACGGACTTTTTTCTTCTTAACTTTCGCCACGCTATTATCTCACTCACAAACGAACCAAACACACCCGGAAAGCCTAGTGCTTAAGATCCTTAACGCCCTTTTTCCCGGCAACCGTCTTCTTACGACCCTTGCGAGTTCTGGCATTCGTCTTGGTCCGCTGCCCACGAACAGGCAAGCCCTTGCGATGCCGAACGCCACGATAACACTGGATTTCCCGAAGTCGACCAATGTCCTGCTGGATCTTCCGACGAAGCGGGCCTTCAACCGTGTAATTCTTGTCCAGGTGTGTCGTAATTCGACTCACCTCGTCCTCACTCAACTCACCCGCACGCACATGAGGGTCAACCCCAAGTTCATAGCAGATCTGAATGGCAAGAAACGGACCGATCCCGTACAGGTAGCTCAACGAAATGTACGTTGGCTTATTGTTAGGAATGTCGACACCAAGCACGCGGGGCATTTCAACTCTCCACAACCACAATCAAGATAAACTAATCAGCCCTGACGCTGCTTATGTCGAGGATTCGAAGAGCAGATCACAAAAATCTTACCCTGACGTCGAACCAACTTACAGGCATCACAAATCCGCTTAACACTCGAACGAACCTTCATCGTATCACCACTCTTCAAGCAGATATCACACTACTTGTCTGAATCAAGCAAACCTGGGTAGTTTCGCATCACCAAGTGCGAGTCAATCTTCTGCACAAGGTCGAGCGCCACTGAAACAATAATCAGAAGCCCGGTACCACCGAAAAAGCTGGCGGTCACAAAGTCCTGAGTCACAGTATTTGAGACTATGGTCGGAATCACAGCAATCACTGACAAGAACGCAGCACCCACATAAGTAATCCGAAGCATAACCTGTTCGAGATGACTTGCGGTCCGAGCCCCCGGGCGATACCCGGGAATAAAGCTGCCGTTGTCCTTCAGATTCTCCGCCATCTCTTTCGGGTTGAAAGTGATCGCAGTCCAAAAGTAGCAAAAAAAGTAAATCAACACGATATAGGCCAGACTATACACGAAACCCTGACCCGGAGCAAACGCGGCACCAATCGCCGCAAAAACACCCCCAACGCCGCCATCCGAACCGAACATGGCGCCGACTTGTGTAAACACAAAGTAGGGTATCATCAGCAGACTGCTCGAGAAAATGATCGGCATAACACCAGACTGATTCACCCGAAGCGGCAGCCACTGTCGGTTACCACCCATTACCCTGCGACCACGCACATGTTTCGCGCTCTGGATCGGAATCCGACGTTGTCCTTGTGTAATGAAGACAA
>JBIIIF010000086.1:0-23930 GCA_044235005.1 Planctomycetaceae bacterium
GACCGGGCCACTGTAAGGCATCGTCCCGCGACTCTATTCAAAGCGAATCCCGCGCGGCGAATCCCGCAGGATATTCCTGCAGAAGATCTCAAGGTGAACACAAAGACTGGCGGCGTCGAAAATGTGTTTGTCTGGATGGTGAAACGTCCCGACAGTATTCATCCGGATTTGATGAAACCTTCACCGGACCCAATCTGGTTTGGGCAGAAAGGTGCCCGCTTTGTTCCTCACGCTCTCGTTGTTCAAACCGGCCAAACGATCGCGATCGGAAACGCAGACCCGGTGGCCAGCAACGTTCACAACTATCCTCTGAAAAATCAGCCAGTGAATCTTCAGATCGGCCCAGGCGTCATGGGGGCTCAAGCTAAAGAACTCAAACTCGCCGTCGCTGAATCATTGCCATTCAAAATCTCTTGTGATTTTCAATCGTGGAAGTCAGCCTGTTGGATTGTTGTGGATCATCCTTACGCAACAAAGACGAACTCCGAAGGGGACTTTGTCATCCCGAATCTTCCGTCCGGCGAACATGAGTTCAGAGTGTGGCATGAAAAAAAGGGCTTTCTCCACAGGAAGTTCATGATTCGCGTCGAGGCCGGAAAGGTCACTAAAGTGGACTTTGAACCTGTGTCACTTGTTCAGCCATAGTTGCGTGGATTCCTGGTAACGCCTGGTACTGTGAGTTGGACTTCTCAGAGAGAACGGGTCGGATACAACACGGCTGTTCTGGTGCAGAGCGACGTGGTTGATTCATGTCGCGATATGATCCCGTCGGCGGAGCGACGGGCGTACAGTACACCCGTCGCTCCGTCGACGGGAGCCGTCTCAGGTGTGAAGGGTTTGCTGTGGTCATGGATTTAGAAGTTGTCCCTTCATCAAAATGGATTTCAGATTCGCCCACACTTGATGACATCCGCCGTATCAAGTCGTTCCTGGCGAAAAAGGGGACATTCTACTTTCCTACGCTGGAAAACGGATTGTTCTCCGCTGCCGCCGGCGAGGGCGGTGACTTTGAACTGACCGGCTATCGCAACATCTGGCTTCGCGACAATATTCAGATCGCATGGGCTCATCTGGCCGTGCAGGATGATCCGTCCATCCCTCTGAAATGCGTCAACTCGATCGCTCAGTTCTACGCGAAACATCGCCATCGTTTTGTCGACATTATTGAAGGCCGAACTGACTTTCAGGAGCCAATGAATCGGCCTCATATCCGCTTCAATGGCTCCGACCTGAGCGAACTGCCGGAGAAATGGTCGCATGCTCAGAACGATGCTTTGGGTTATCTGCTGTGGCTTACGTGTAAACTGATCAAGCGACAGGATCTGAGCATCGCAGCAGCCGACTGGACCTTGATCGCTCAGTTAGTGCGTTACTGGATGGTGGTTGAAGTCTGGAAGGACGAAGACAGCGGGCATTGGGAAGAGGTCCGCAAAGTCGCCGCCTCCAGCATTGGTTGTGCTCTGGCGGGGCTGGAATCGTTGCGCGAACTGATGAATCAACCGGTGGTGGTTTCTCAACTGGCCGCCATCTCTCATCCGATCACGGTTCACGACGTCGATCACCTGATTGTGAATTGTCGCGATGCGATAAGGACAATCCTGCCGTCGGAATGCATTCAAAACGACCCGACAAAGAATCGTCGATACGACGCCGCGCTCCTGTTCCTGATGTATCCGCTGAACGTGATCAAAGACCGAGCACTGGAAGACCAGATCCTTGCTGACGTCAAAACGCATCTTCAGGGACCGTATGGAATACGCCGGTATTTGGGCGATTCCTACTGGTGCGCGGATTATCGAGATCTCCTTGGAGCCGAACAACGCACTGCGGACTTTAGTGATAACCTGGATGCTCGCGATTCATTGCTGAAGCCGGGCATGGAAGCTCAGTGGTGCATTTTTGATCCGATCGTATCATGCATCCACGGGCAACGTTATCAGTCTGATCGAAATCCCGAGTCTCTGGAGTTGCAGCGTGAATCGCTTCGACGTTCTCTTTCTCAACTGACTCCGGCGAACGCTCGATTCCCGCAGTATCGTTGCCCGGAATCATACTTCTGCGAGAAGGGCGTCTGGATTCCGAATGACATTACGCCACTGTTGTGGACTCAGGCCAACCTCTGGCAGGCGTTGACCATGATGGAGCGAAGTCTTTCGATGGTGTAACACGTCAGCGAAAAACGTTTTCAGAAAGATTCTTCGCTGTCGACAGCAACAAGACGGCGTCCTGCGAATCAGGTTTCGTGACGGTTTTCGCCACTCGTGTCAGTTCTCATGTCATCAGATTCTCTGCAACAACTTCAAAACCCTGGCCCGGCATCGATCAGAATGCTGAGAGCGGCTGGAATCAATACCGCTGTTGATCTCCGTCGGCTTGGTTCCATCAGTGCGTTTCTGGCGGTTCGAGAAGCGGGTCAAAGACCAACGATGAATCTTCTGTGGGCTCTGGAGGGTGCTCTTCGAGAAGAACACTGGGCAAAACTGTCAGAGAAGGTTCGGGCGAAGCTGTTGAGAGAGATGGATCGCCACAAATCTGACTCGTAAGTTTGCAGCAGCCGACGATTTGACTCAAACTCCGCGGCTCCGGATGTCTTTGTTGAAATCCATGCGGTCGTCGTGGCAAGGAATAGAATATGGTTCGTGCACTGTTGGTAATTGATGTTCAGCAGGAATACTTCAGTGGCGCACTGCCGATTTCTTATCCGGCCGGACATCTGGGCCAGATTCTGGACGTGATGGATGCAGCGGCCAGAGCGGGAGTTCCGATCGCAGTGATTCGACATCATCAGCCGGATCCGGAGTCTCCCATTTTTCGGCTCAATTCCGATGCATGGCAACTTCACCCGGAAGTCGAAAAGCGACCTCGCAGTATTCTGATCGAAAAACAGTTGCCGGGATCATTCACTGGGACGAACCTTGACACATGGCTGAAGTCGATCGGAGCGGACACGGTCACTATTGCCGGATACATGACTCATATGTGCTGTGATACGACAGCTCGCCAGGCCTGTCATCTGGGCTACAAGGTGGAATTTCTGAGTGACGCTACAGGGACCTTGACAGTGGAGAACTCCGCTGGTGTGGCAACAGGCGAAGAACTTCAACGATCTATCCTGGTTGCTCAACAGATGTTTCTGAGCGAAGTACTTGACGCAGGCAAATGGATGGCTCGAATCGTCAACCAGCCCTCATTGCGTGAATGAACTTACTCGTTCACTTCGAGCGACAGCCCCAGTGATAACTGCTGGCCGGTTCGCTCCAAATTCATTGCGGCGCCCTTGAAGGATCGAACGATTTCGAACAGCAATCCAATCGCCGCCTCAGCTTCCTCGCGTGAATGACCTTCCTCCAGCATGTTTTGTGAGATCAATTGCTCGCGATTGTCCGCCAGCGACTCACTAATTGCGGGAACGAATAACTGCAGGCTTGTGTTCACACCAGTCTCGAGACTCTCGGTACCGGGGACCTCGGACAACTGCCGGGCCAGGTCTGCAGTGCTCGAAAGTACGAATCGATCACCCACGAAGCCCACTGATGGGGAGAAGTTGAAGATAATCGGAGCCGACGTTGAGTCTTTGTCTTTCTTCTCTGGCAGGTAACGAGACGTAATCAGGTCAACGTCTCCGTTCTTCTGCATGTCCATTTCCAGTTGAGGATTCCCCTGCTGAGCTCCCACGATATTGAAGAAGCCGATCGCACTCTGAAACGTACGCCGTAGCTCAGGTCGCATGCTATCCGGATCGCGAAGCTTCATTACAAGGGCAAAGGCCGGCAGCTTGATCGCGGGGACCGGCGTCTTATTCTCAAAGGACTGACGCACAACCATCAGGCCGATCTCTGGAGCAAGAGATCCCAGAATCTCTTCGCCGAAATCTCGCCCGGCAAACACCGTCGACAGATTGCTGTCGGCTTCGGCCAGATTGTCATTTGTCTGCTCATCAAACAGATCCCCAGCCCGCAACCACATTTGGGAGATATCGCGATAGGTCGCAAGAGTCATCAGTGTGCCGGGCACTTCAGGCAACGACGGAGCAGAACCTGCATTGTCCGGCCCGAAATAGTATTCTCGCTCTTCCGGAATCCAGTCGGCTTGCCAGGGCGTTGAAAACTGCAGTGCGACACCACCAGATGCCACGGTGAGGTCTGCAGTGATGTACGGCGAATGTTTGAGAGTACTCTGGAGGCCACCGAACAGAAGTTCCGCCAGAGGATTCTCCGCCTTGTCTTCGAACGCTTTCTTCACGCCACCGGCTTCACGCACGGCATTCAGATTTGCGAACCCCCAGGCATTTGAGTCCATTCTTCGTGTCTTCAGTGCGGCCTGAAAATCCGTGTTGCCGGCGAGCGATGCGGCATCATCCTGCGCGATCTTTCCCTCGGCATTATCCAGCAGTCGGTCAACAACACTCTTTCCCAATTCAGACTTGTTTGTCACGACCAGCCAGTCGCGGACGACGGCCGCTCCACCATTCTCGAGGCGATAGATCAGCAGATCACGGTGCTCCACCGGCTCGCCTTTTTCGCCGCCACTAAGCCGAGTCATCTCGAGAATCTTCGCACGGAAGTTTTCCATGGTGGCTTCATCTTTTCCGCGAACCAGCAACACCGCGCCCTTAGTCGCAACGTCGTAGCCGATATAGATTCCTTTGGCCGTCAACGCTTCAATCGCTGGTCGCCAGTCGGCACCGATTTGAAGTTCAAAAAACTTTCGTCCGGTCAGGAATCCGCGAAAGCCTTCGGATATCTGGGCCTTCTTGTAGACCTCCATCTCCTGGATCCGCTGATTCAGTGGGTGATCGAGTACTGTGTTCAGGATCGTGACGGGCTGCGCAATCTCCAGATAGGCCACCGTCGTGTTCGGCAGGAGTTGACTGGCATGTGGTTCGTCAGCCTGCAGAATCAGTGACGGACAAAGTGCCGTGACAACACCGAAGGCTGTAAAAAGCTGAATAAGAGCAGACCGCATCATGGCATTTCTCAGCAACAAATTACTGCAACGCGATTGCAGTGATAGACCGTTGGCAGGCTGGCAATTGTGGAGCGAACCCGCGGAAAGTGCAAAGGTGGTCTGGAAAGATTGCTGCTCGCCTGCTGTCTACGAAACCGACAAGTTCAAGAGGCGTCGAGAAAATCGCTGGATTAGCGATATCCGCCCACTTCTCACTCAAAAAATTCGCACATGAGACTCCGCAACTCGGCACTCGCTTTGAGGCTGACCGTGGGCTAAATTGGACATGTTCTGAGTTGGCTCTGATCGTGCTCTGCGAAGACGCATGGCATCGTGCGTCTGATCTTCACCAGATCTTCAATTTTCGCCGTCGAGGCATTCCATGTTACGAATCGTGTTCCTATTGACTCTTTGCGGGGTCGCCGCAAATGTTGTTGCTGACGAGAAGGTCACCTTCAATCGCGACATTCGACCGATTCTGTCCGACAAATGTTTCTTTTGCCACGGTCCCGACAACGCCAAACGGGAAGCCGATATGCGTCTCGACGTTCGTGAGGCGGCAATCAGCAAGGGAGCTATTAATCTCGACAATGTTTCCGAAAGCGAAGTGCTGAAAAGAATCACGACGGACGACCCTGACCTGCAAATGCCGCCCACCAGCGCCAAGTTGGGAAAGCTGACGGAACAGGAAGTGGCGACTCTAAAAAAGTGGATCGAGCAGGGCGCGGAGTACGAATCGCACTGGTCGTTTATTTCTCTTGATCAGCAGGCCGTGAAGATCAAATCGTCGCCACAGGAAACGGCTCAGAAGATTGATGAGCTTGTTAGCGCCAGCCTGGTCGCTCGAGGATTGAAACTGCAGCCTTCAGCAGATCGCCATACTCTGATTCGAAGACTCAGCTTTGATTTGACGGGGTTACCGCCGCGTGTCGAAGACGTTGAGGCTTTTGTCGCTGACGAATCTGCAGAGGCCACTGAAAAGCTCATCGACCGCTTGCTCGCGACGCCTCAATATGGCGAACGCATGACCGTCGACTGGCTCGATACGGCTCGGTACGCCGACAGCTATGGTTTTCAGGTGGATCGTGAACGTGAGATGTGGCCGTGGCGTGACTGGGTCGTTAAGTCTTTCAATGACAATATGCCGTTCGATCAGTTCATCACCTGGCAGCTTGCAGGTGACCTGTTGCCGAATGCCAACGATGAACAGATCCTGGCCACAGCGTTCAATCGGCTCCATCAGCAGGAGTCAGAAGGTGGCAGCGTTGAGGAAGAATATCGAGTCGAATACGTCTGTGATCGAGTTCAAACGTTTGCCACAACATTCCTTGGGCTGACTTTCGAATGTGCTCGTTGCCATGACCACAAGTATGACCCGATCACTCAGAAGGAGTACTACCAGTTCTTCTCGATCTTCCAGAATGTGGACGAAGCCGGGCTTTACTCCTACTTCACGAACTCCCCACCGACGCCGGCACTAACGATGACTGACGCTACTGGCAAACAAAGGCTGAGCGAATTGCAGGCGACGGTGACTGAGCTCGAGAAGAAGTCGATTGAACTGCGTGAATCACGGCGCACCGCATTTGAAGAGTGGCTGTCAAAGCCGGAGCGTTCAACGGTCGAGATAACTCTTCCCGAGCTTGCTCGTTATGAATTCGAAACTCAGGATGGTGACAAGCTCGCCAATGCGATTGCAGGCGGAGCTCCGGCCAACATCCGCGGCGAAAATAAGCTGGCACCAGGACAACAGGGAAGCGCGATTGAATTCACAGGTGATGATCCCGTTGATCTGCCTCTTGGCAACTTCCGACGCGAAGAGCCGTTCTCTGTTTCGCTGTGGTTGAAGACTCCGGATGTCAAAGAACGGGCCGTTGTGTTTCATCGATCAAGAGCGTGGACCGATGCGGCCAGTCGAGGCTACGAACTGCTGATCGAAGACGGCCGACTCAAGTGGTCGCTGATCCACTTCTGGCCGGGTAATGCGGCTTCGATCGCCGCTGAGATTCCTCTGACTCCGGGCGAATGGACACACGTTGTGGTTGCGTCCGATGGCAGCAGCCGTGCGGCGGGGCTTGCCATTTTTGTCAACGGACAACCAGCCAGCACTGTCGTTGTTAAAGACCAGTTGTCACGTGAAATCACCGGTGGTGGCGGAGATAACATTGCTCTGGGTGAGCGATTCCGTGACCGCGGTTTCAAAGGGGGAATGGTTGACGATTTTCGAGTCTTCAGTCGTAGTCTCAGCCCACTGGAGGCTCTGAGTACGTTCGACGCCGCGACTGCGAAACAGAATCTGCAGGCTTCAGCGGACACGATCAACGAATTGCTTCGCAATCAACTGTTTGAACACTTCCTACTGGCTCAGGATCCGGAGTGGACCGCGCATCGGGCTGCATTGCAGGCTGCCCGCAGTGAACTTGCAAAGTTCAATGATGGCCTGAAAGAGATCATGGTGATGCGCGAGTTGCCGGAACCGAAGAAGGCCTACGTGCTGTTTCGCGGTGAGTATGCTCAGCGGCGAGAGGAAGTGACGGCTGGCACTCCGGCAGCACTGTCACCATTTCCAGAGGATGCTCCGAAGAATCGGCTGGGGCTGGCTCGCTGGTTGACTGATCCGCGACATCCGCTGACTGCTCGAGTGACCGTCAATCGTGTTTGGCAGAGCATCTTTGGAAGAGGACTGGTCCGAACATCCGAAGACTTCGGAAGCCAGGGCGCCAGACCTCTGTATCCGGAAGTACTTGATGCTCTTGCCGCCCAGTTGATCAACAGTGGCTGGGATATGAAGCAACTGGTTCGTACCATCGTGCTGACAGACGTTTATCAGCAGAACAGCATCGCTGATCAGCAAACGATGACCGACGATCCGGACAATGAGTGGCTGGCTCGTGGGCCTCGTTTTCGATTGTCCGCAGAGATGATTCGCGACAATGCTCTGGCGGCCGCCGGACTTCTCAACCCCGCGATCGGCGGGGCACCGGTGAATCCTTATGAGATGACAGAGTCCTTCAAACCTGCTGCGGCCAGTGGCGGAGACGGCGTTTATCGTCGCAGTCTTTACACAAACTGGCGGCGTACCGGGCCGCCACCGGCCATGGTTGCCTTCGACGCGCCTCGGCGAGCTGTCTGTACGGCGAAGCGGGAACGCACCGATTCTCCTTTGCAGGCTCTGATTCTGTTGAACGGCATTCAGTATGTCGAGGCGGCTCGCGTCCTTGGTGAGTCGTTGCATCGCGACGCCAACGGCGATCCGGCTCAGATGGTAGAGAATGCCAGTCTTCGCTGCCTGAGTCGTCATCCGGACGCCAAAGAGCAGGAGATTCTGGTCCGACTTTATGAGGAGCAGCTCAAGCATTTTGAAGCGAATCCGACAGAGGCCGACCAATTGATCAGGATCGGTCAGAAGCCGCCAGATCCATCCATCAGTGCCGCCAAAATCGCTGCCGCCACAGTCCTTGCGCAAGCCTTGTTGAATCATGACGAGTGCGTCGTGAAGCGCTGATTGCTCTAAAACTGTGCTGAATGGAACAATCTTTGCGCGGCACAGCACAGTTTGCAAATATTTGGTCGCGGTGAGGCAAAAATGGCTCTCAGGGGCGAGATGCAGAGCCGCCGGCACTTCCTGAATTGAGGGAATTCGGTAAGCTGTGGCACAGTGTGAAGTTGCCGCTGCAAGTCGCTAATTGCCAACAGGGATGAGTTTATGCGTCATGTCGTCTGCCTGATTCTCGGGGGAGGCAAGGGAACTCGATTGCTGCCGTTAACGGAGTATCGTTCGAAGCCCGCCGTGCCGCTCGGGGGCAAGTACCGACTGATCGACGTCCCAATTTCTAACTGCATCAACAGCGACATCAATCGGATGTATGTTCTGACGCAGTTCAATTCCGTCAGTCTTCACCGACATATTCGCCAGACTTATAACTTCGACCTGTTTCACAACGGTTTCGTCGAAATCCTGGCGGCTCAGCAGACTCTTGACGGTTCAAACTGGTATCAGGGAACTGCCGACGCGGTCCGCCAGCAGGTTCGCTTCCTGAAAGAATACGGGATCAAATATGTTCTGATTCTTTCCGGCGACCAGCTCTATCGTATGAACTTCAAGGAGATGCTGGCGACTCACGTGAACGCCAACGCGGACGTGACGATCTCCACGGTTCCGGTTCACGCAGACGCAGCTCGTGGCTTTGGGATTATGCAGCTCGATGGCACTGGCAAAGTCACGGGGTTCGTCGAAAAACCCAAGGATGATGCATCGCTCGCCAAGGTTCGAACACCGGCCGATTGGATCGACAGGATGGGCATCGAAGCCAACGGTCGAGAATATCTGGCCAGCATGGGTATCTATCTGTGGAATCGCGATCTGCTTGTTGACCTCCTGGAATCAACAAACCACGAAGACTTCGGAAAAGATATTTTTCCGCTCGCGATCAAAAATCATCACGTGCAGACGCATCTGTTCGATGGTTACTGGGAAGACATCGGAACGATCAAGGCCTTCTACGATGCTAACCTTGCTCTGACTGATACGATTCCACCGTTCCAGTTCGCCGATCGACGAGCCCCGATTTTTACTCGTCCGCGATTTCTGCCTTCCACACGCATGGGTTCCTGCACGGTTCGCGACAGCCTGATTGCGGACGGTTGCTTTATTGGAACATCAACGATCATCGAAAAATGCGTTGTCGGTATGAGAACGCACATCGGCAAGAATGTGACTCTCAAGAACACCGTCGTGATGGGAGCAGACTTCTATCCGACCACCGACGATCAGTTGTATGCACTCGGCGATGCTACACCGGTTTGGGGCATCGGCGACGGAGCGTTCATCGATGGTGCGATGCTGGACAAGAACGTCTGCATCGGCCGCAACGCGCGGATCGTTGCTGGTGAGGCACCTGGACCAGAGTGTGACTGCGGGGAAGTCGTTGTGCGTGACGGCATCGTGGTTGTCCGCAAAGGGGCCAGGATTCCAGACGGCTGGAAATTCCCTGCGAAATAGTGGCTGGAGTCTTCGAGATTTTCCGCGGCCATTCACACCGTGCAGATACTTCTCGTCCGGAACACCACTCCGGACGCCAGCCACAGCACCGCTGATGAAACCAGCAGGACGCTGACATCGCCCCATGGAAAGACGCCCGTCTGAATAATGATCGCCGGGCGATAGTATTCCATCACGGATAACCATGGCGAAATGGACTTGGCCCAGTCCTGAAACTGCGCAAGGAAGTTCAGGAGAAACGAAGCCAGCAACACCGTAAAGACCACGCCAATCGCACGGCCTCGTCGATCACTGAAGGCGGAGATCAGGAACGCAAAGCTTCCGACGGCCAGATACAGGGCGGCCAGATTCGCCATCACCATCAATGTGTGCAGCATCGAAAGTCGCATGCCCGGCTGAACGAACTGCGATGCGATCAAATGGCCGAGATAACCCAGCGACAGAATTGCCAGCCCGCTGATTAGCCAGCCGATTGTTTCGGAAACGAAAACGCTCCATCGCGAAACAGGCAAACATAACAGAAAGTCGGCAGTACCTCGATCAATTTCACCGGCCGGCATGCGCGAACAGTACATGACTTCATGAGCCCACAACAGAGTTAACACCGTCGGATGCACCCACAGGAACGCCTGAGAGAGCTGAGCCGAAACCTGATCGCCCGGATCAACTCCCAGTAATGCCGTCAGCAGAGGTTTGACCATCGGCATCTTGTCGAACATCTGATGAATATTGCCCAGCACCTTGGGAAGCAACGCGGTCAGCAGGCCCATGATGGCACAGAGCCCAAGACTCAGCCACAGAACCGGCCAGCGAACCTCCATCCAGATTTTTTGCAGAAGCCCCGACATTACGCTGCCTCCGTTGATATCTCATAATACTTGCGGAACAACACTTCCAGCGATGGCGGTCCAATCATAATGTCGGCGAATCCCTGAGCAGCCGCCCATGACATAAACGACACCGACGAACCCACAAGTTCCAGGACGCAGCTGCGATCTCGCTGGCTTCTGTCTTCGAATGCGACACTTGTTGGCGAAGAAGAATCCGCTGGCCGTGATGATTGAGGAACACTTCTCACAACCACACTGTCGGGCCATTTCAGATTCCGATGATCCTGATCATCGTGCAGCGTGACAACAATCTGTCGAGGAGCCTGAGACTTCAGGCGGCTGACAGTGGAGTCCTCCACGATGCGGCCATCACGAACGATGGCGATTCGATCGCAGAGCGATTCCACCTCACTCAGTGTGTGACTCGAGAACATCACCGTGCGTCCGCTCGCTGCCATCTCTCTGAGGCAACTCATCAGTGTGTCCTGCATCAGTGGATCGAGTCCGGATGTTGGCTCATCCAGAATCACCAGCCTTGGCTCATGAACCAGTGCCAGGACAAGAGCAACCTTCTGTCGATTGCCACGAGACATTTTTCGCACGGGCAGATCAGCCTCCAGGCGAAATCTTTCTGCCAGCTCAAAGCCTTTCTGATGCAGGCTGCGACCATGAATTCTGGAAAGCATCGCAAGGGCTCTACGCGTCGTCAGCCACGGATAGAGACGCACGTCACCGGCCACGTAGCCAACTTCACGGCGAATCTCTGTTCCTTCGCTCCAGCAATCGCGACCAAAGATGTTTGCCACTCCGGAACCAGCCCGCAGGAGTCCCATCAGAACACGAATCGTCGTCGACTTCCCGGCACCATTGGGCCCAAGAAAACCGAAGATCTCACCGGCTGAGACCGTCAGATTAATATCCGTGATGCCTCGTCGCGAACCATAGCTGCGGCACAACTGCCGTGTCTCAATAACCTGCATAAGGACCTCTCGAAAACCCTGCTCGCCGTATTCCGGGTGCGAGAGTTGTATGGGTTTGTCGTCAGAACAGCACGCATTTTAAACGCCCGAAAACAAATGATCTCGCCATCGACCGCTCCCAGGACTGAGAATTAACTGCCGCGGTTCAATGAAGTGAGAGCCCACGATTCATCGGCGGCTACGATGTGCAGCGTGGAGAGCGAGCCGGCAGTCACTGTCAGCATGTGGGTTTAGCCCCGTCAAAGTTTGATGAGAACTCCGTTTCGCAAATTATCGAACCCGGTTTACCGCTGGCTGAGCTGCCTGTCGGTCGCGTTCGTCCTTTGCTCGGTGTTACTGCCGATGCCGGTCAGCCTGCGACCCTCCGATGGTGTTGAGAAAGATTTGTCTCAACCCTTCCCTTGTCAGAACCGTCCCTGCGGATGTCGTTCTGCCGAACAATGTTGGAAGAAGTGCTGCTGCTTCACCAATTCTCAAAAGGTTGCCTGGGCAAAGGCTAACGGTGTCGATCTGCCGGACTATGTCCTGGCTGCAGCCAAAAAAGAAACAGTAGCCGTAAAGAAGTCCTGTGCTCTGTGCTCAAAGACGAAGGACAGCGGCGGAAAGCCGAGTTGCGAAGAATCAATCGCCTCAAGAACCAGTAAGCCTCAATCATCGGCGACTCAGGCACCGAAAGTTTTGGCCCGCAGCAAAACATCAAAGTGGGTTCTTTCAGTTTATGCTGCCGAATGTCAGGGCCAGCCTTCGTTCTCAATGTGCTTCCCGGCCACGATTATTCCTGCTCGCGTTGTCCTTGTCACGAGCTCTGTCGAGATGACAGAAATCGTGCACGAAGTTTCAGAACGGTTGAGCTCGGCCTCTCTTCGACCGCCGCTCCCTCCTCCAAAGATCGTCTGAGCACTCTTGCCGCCTTGTTGTGGTCTTCACCTTGTTCGAATTCTGATTCGAGTCGCATCTGAAGATCGTCGTTCCTGCACGTGTTGCACATGTTTGTGTGCGTCGCTTCAGTTCCCGCGTTTTGTTCAGCCCGCGTTCGCGCGCTCAACCGAACTTTCGGTTCGCTCTCCACAAACGTGATCCGTCTGGTTTGTGTTGAGCGTGCGAACCCGGGCTGCAGGAACGTGTGAGAACTCAATCGCGCATGACGATTCGCAGGCTCTTACTCAGATTCATTCAAATTCGCTTTGGAGCGCTTCCATTATGATCACTCGATCCCGCATTCAATCACGCGGATTTACGCTGATCGAACTGCTTGTCGTCATTGCCATCATTGCCATTTTGATTTCACTGCTGCTGCCCGCTGTTCAGCAGGCCCGCGAGGCGGCTCGCAGAACGCAATGCAAGAACAACCTCAAGCAGTTCGGTCTGGCGTTGCACAATTATGAAGGTTCGTTCGGTGTTTACCCGATGGCGAACGCTCAGAACTACCTCCCGAACACTCAGGGCTTCTCACCGCAAGCTCGCCTGCTGCCATACATGGAACAGGCCAGCCTGCAGAACATGCTTGATTTCACGCAGCATGGATTTAGCGGTCCGTTCAATGCGTTGGTCCCGAATCCTCAGTTTGCGGCCGCCTTTGCGACACCATTGCAAATCATGCTGTGCCCCAGCGATCCGGCTCCGACTCAAAACACTGGTGCTGGTGGAGCGATCTATGCAGGTCTCAATTACATGATCAGCTATGGCAGCGGTATGAATGCCAACTACGACCTGCGTTGGCCAACTGACGGCATTGTGTACGAGAACTCCAATGCAAAGATTCGAGATATCACCGACGGAACTTCGAACACCGTTGTGATGAGCGAAGCCATTCGCAGCATCGGAGCCGACTTTACTCTGGCAGCCGGCACATTGCCGAAGTTTAACTACCAGGCCACAATGAACGGCTCGTCCGGAGTCAGCGCCAGCCTGCAGCCTGTGCAGGGACTTGCCGCAAGCGGAGGAGCCTGGAGCAATGGCCCCGGCGGAGTGATCAACAATCCAAACCTTGCTGCCATCTCGCCAACCATGACCAGTTGGCGCGGAGCGTCCAGTGCTGCTCTGCGAGGTCGCGGTGTGTCATGGGCACATTCCGGAGCCGTCAGCACTTTGACGAACGGCTACAACACGCCAAACGGCAGGATCCCGGATGTTGTGGTGCACTTCACAGGCTTCTTCGGGCCGCGCAGCTTTCATACCGGCGGTGCTCAGGTTCTGCTCGGCGATGGTTCCGTGAGATTCCTCAGCGACAACATCGACGCCATGCTGCACCGCGGTATGCACAGCCGGAACGGCGGCGAAGTCCTGGGCGAGTTTTAGCTCGCTCAGCAGTCGCCAACACTCCCTTCCGCCATTGGGGTTCACCCCGGTGGTTTAACGGCCTTTGCACTACCGTCCAGCCTTTCAACAGCCCACTCAGTCAGGTGTTGTATGTCCGAAAAATCATGGCCCGATTATCGAGCTGTCTGGCGTTGGCACTTTTATGCCGGATTGCTCTGTATTCCGTTCGTGATTGTGCTTTCGATCAGCGGCTTGATTTATCTCTTCAAGCCGCAGATTGAAGCGTGGAATGATCGACACTACGACAATCTGCAGTTGTCCGGTCCCGCCAGGCCAGCCTTTGAGCAAATCGCGGCTGCGATTGCGTCCATGCCGGGATCAACATTCAGTAGCTATGAGTTGCCGGAGACTTCCACGTCGTCAGCTCGCGTCGTTGTGAAGCACGAAGACGCCTCGATTCGAGCCTACGTACATCCGGAAACATTGCAGGTTCTGCATACGGTCAATGAGAACGAACGTTTCATGCGATGGATCTTTCGGCTGCATGGAGAACTCCTGATGGGGGATCGTGGGTCGAACCTCGTTGAGCTGGCAGCGTGCTGGACGATCGTTCTTTTGATCACCGGACTTTTTCTGTGGTGGCCGCGAAATGTGAAAGGCCTGGGAGGCGTCCTGTATCCGCGTTTGTTCGGCGGATCACGCATGTTCTGGCGAGATATTCATAGTGTCGTCGGCATGTGGATCTCCTTCTGCGCCATCTTTCTGCTGCTGACGGGTTTGCCGTGGGCCAAATTCTGGGGCGACTATTTCAAGCAGGTTCGTCAGGTCACTGGAACGGCTGTCGCTCAACAGGATTGGTCCAACAGTAGTGGAAACTCAGGACGTGGTCGATCGGGAAATTCTGGTGGCGGTGAACATGGCCACCATGGCAGCAGCGGAGACTCCACCGGTGCGAAAGGTAGCAAGCCACCGGCAATGCCTGTTGATTACTCGGCCATCGATATCATGGTTGCGAACGTTGTGCCGCTGAAATTGGATGCACCGGTCATTATCTCTGCACCCGGCGGACGATCGAAAACGTGGAACGCGAAATCGAACACTCCCAATCGGCCTCGTCGAGTCACCGTGGAGCTGGATCCGAAGACCGGCAGTATCCTGAGTCGTGAAGACTTCAAAGATCGACACTGGGTCGATCGCGCCGTGGGAGTCGGCATTGCGGCCCATGAAGGAGCCTTGTTCGGCTGGCCGAATCAGGTTCTGGGAGTACTCACGACTCTGGGTTTGATTCTGCTGTCGGTTAGCGGTGTGATTCTGTGGTGGAAACGTCGTGATCAGGGAGTGCTCGGCGCTCCGAAACCGGCGTTGAATCCTCGCGTATCTTGGGGACTGATTTCCATCATCGTGTTGATCGGCATCTGCCTGCCACTTTTTGCGGCTTCTTTGCTGATCGTACTGCTGCTGGAGTGGCTGGTTCTGAGCCGTATTACTCCTGTGCGAAACTGGCTGGGTTTGATCACGAAATCACCAGCCACAACATAACTTCAGTGAACTTGAGCGAGTGTACTGTCAGACATGACTTGAGGCAGCTTGGTTCGTAGGCCGGAACGAACAACGTGAGTTCCGGCTTCTTCACACAATGCCGGAACTCGCTCCGCTCGGTCCGGCCCACATCGATCAAAACATTCTTGAAATGTGCACCGGGTGCAAACCAGAAACTGATCATGCGACAATTCAACAGTATCCTCGCCGTCTTTCTGTTCATGGTGCCTTTGTTGACCGGTTGCAGTGATGCACCCGCGCCAGCCACAGGTGGTACACCGGGCACTCTGACTTTTGGTGATGGCGTGACCAGCGAAATCAATATCACCGTCCATCGAAGTTCGGCAGGAAGCTTTCAGCCGATTGGTTTCGGACTCACGGATGTCGAGGGCAAATTTATCCTCTACCAAACCGGAGCGGCCGGACCTCTCTGGCTGGAACCTGGTGAATACGTTTTCACGTTGGAATCGGTTGGCCCTTCGATCGCGTTTCCTAAAGAGTACATTAGTCCTCAGTCAACACCGCTTAAGTTGAACTGGACGGCTGATTCCACGTCGGCAGACCTGAAGGTATCCCAGAAACTGCTGGGGTCGAAGTAGGTCTGCTCCTTGAGTGTGACCGTCAAAATTGCCGACATTAGAGAAGACCTGGCATTATTGGGGCAATTCGTCAGCTGCCATGGTTCGAAGTTCTTGTCGCAAGTCTTTTGACCGCCGGTACTCGGGAGTCAGCCAGAATTGATCAGGGCCCGCATAACATTCTTTCTGTGCGCGGTCGCGGTCACGGTCGTTGGCCTTGCGTCGCGTCGATATCAAGCCGTCCTGCCGGAGTTCGTTGGTGAGTACTCCGGTGACACGCTGTGGGCGTTGATGCTTTTCCTGCTGGTGAGTACGTGGGTTGCTGGCCGAACTGTAATTTCTCGTGCGACGATCTCTCTGGTCTTTGCGTTCCTCGTCGAGATCAGCCAGTTGTACCACGCACCCTGGATCGACAGCATTCGCAACACAACGCTGGGCGGACTGGTTCTGGGTTTCGGCTTCTTGTGGACCGATTTTGTGTGCTACACCGTCGGAATCATCATCGGAGCCGTTGCCGAGTGCGGTCTGCGCCGTGCCGTGAACCAAGAACAGAAAAGCGTTTCGAGACTGTAAAACGACAATGATGTTGCGAACAGAATTGTTCCAGGAGCGGCACGGGCATGAACAACTCCTGGTCAGGATCGTTCCAAAATACAATGCGGTGCCCTTCCTCGTTGATGAGACGTTCGAACGCGATGCGGATTTGACTCAGGTCGCTCATTCGTTGCTTACCTGCCGGGCCAACCGGGTTGACGTTGAACGTCGGCATGCCGAAATGCCCGCCCAGTCAACTGCATTCAGTGCTTGAGAAAAAACAATCAACGATGTCACTATTTCTTCGCTGCCTTATTCCGTCTCCGTACAGATTGCCGACACTCCCTGTCCTGCGGCGTCAATGAATTCATGCCCTGCTGGCCGAAATGGAACCTTTTGTCTGAGTTCTCTCGGCAGATTCCTGAGCCCTCAAATTTGAATTGTTCGGCACAGTTGTCACAGCCGAAGTTACGGGAACCACCCGATTAACTTGCCTTCGCGCTGTTGCAGGTCAACATGAAACGCTGGCTCCTGATCCTCGTCACTCTCGCAACGATCGCAGCGGCGGAAACGGCCAGAGCGCAATACGCTCCGGATCCGTGGATGACGCGCATCTCCGCACGGCATGTGGCAGGTGAAGGAGTGGGACACACGAACAGCTACAGTTCTCTTGACTGGTTTGTTCCACTATTACCCGCCGAATCTGATTCGACGATGTGGTTCGGTGACTTTCACGCATTGATTTTCAATGACGGAGAGTTCGGGAGCAATATGGGATCCGGTTATCGCTGGTTCGTAGAAGATCAAAATCGGATCTACGGCATCAATGGTTACTGGGATACGCGCAAAGACAATTCGCTTTTGTTCAATCAGGCAGGAATTGGCGTGGAATCGCTCGGACAGATCTTTGACTTCCGAGCCAACGGTTACACGCCCGCGGTCAACGATACGTATCAGCATCAGTTGGGGACGGCCTACTTTCAGGACAACCGCCTCTTTGTTGCCTCGACCGCCGCGCTTTCAGGTATGGATGCGGAAGCAGGTGTCAATTTACCGACGTTCTATCAGATCTCGACCAGTTTGTTTGGCGGTGGCTACTACTACGATTCGAACCATACGATTGAAGCCGCTGGGTGGCGAGTTCGTGCAGAAGCAATTTTTCGAGACTTTGTTGTCGTTGGCGTTTCAGTTCAGGACGACGAACTGTTCGGCCAGACGGTCAACGGAATGATCGAACTGCGTCACACAGTTTTTCACCATGCCACACTCGCGCGACGATCCATGCGACACAAATTTCGTGATGCTGACGGATCGACTGATGGTCAAACAGTACGACACCGTCTCGCAGATCCCGTGTATCGTCGGCAAAATATTGTTTTGAAGGAAGAGAGTCCTCGTGCGGCAACCTTCGGCGGAGCTCCACTGAACTTCGTGCATGTTGTCCCGGGCAGAGCAGGCGACGGCACGTTTGAAAATCCCTATGGAACGATTTCAACTGCGATGCTCGATCCGCTTGCAGGGTCGGGAGTCGTCTACACGCCATACGGAGGTACGTTTACAGAAAACGTAACGATGACAGCGGGTTCGACTCTGTTTTCCAACGGCCCGAGGCAGTTCGTCAACGCCGATTTCGGTTCTGTCCCATTGCCGTTCTCAGGTGCCAACGGTTCCCTGACGGCGTTGCCGTCAACGATTGTGGGCGACGTCACGCTGGCTGACAACACGGTCTTGAACGGGTTTGATGTGCAGGGTGGAGTCTCCGGTACGAACGTTCTGGGAGTTTCCCTCGCAAATAATCGAGTTGCATCGTCTCCAGGCGATGCGATTCGCCTGACAACATCGAGTGGTGTGAGCATGAATAACTTGTTGATCGAAAATCCAGTAGGGCGTGGGATCCTGCTGAATACTTCGACAGCAAGCCTGTCGTCGGTGACAATTCAGAATTCTGGCAACACGGCACTGGAGTTTGATACGTCCATTGGTGTGAGCATGAATAATCTGTTGATCGAAAATCCGACAGGGCGTGGGATCCTGATGAATGATTCGGCAGCAAATCTTTCTGCGGTGACAATTCAGAATTCTGGCAGCACGGCAGTGGAGCTGAATACGTCCGCTGGTGTCAGCATGAACAATCTGTTGATCACAAATCCGGTCGGGCGTGGGATCCTGCTGAACGATTCGTCAGCAAACATGTCGTCGGTGACTATTCAGAATCCTGGCAATACCGCACTTGAGATCAATACGACTAACATCGGCGGGATTGTCGCTGCATCGGGCCTCAACATTACAAACACAATGGGAAGCATCCGCGGCATCGATGCCAACGTAACAGGAGCTGGGAATCTGCTGCTGGGTCTTTCCGCTCTCCCGGGTGCCGCACCAGCTGTCAACACTATCAGTGTCCAGCAGGATGCCGTTAATGTCTCGACCAGCGCAGGGTCAACCGGTAACGCGGTCGTTCTGCTAAACACACTGGCGGTTTCTTCGACTGCCGGTGCCGGAATCGTTGTTGACGGCAGTGCCGGAGCCGGGACGACGTGGGTGAGCGGATTCGCCGCCAACTCGGTCACGAAAGCAGCAACCGGGGGCATTCTGTTCAATACTGTAACATTTGATACGAATCCCCTGACGCCTGCGATAGAGCAGGTTTCGGCCGGGCTACTTTCCGTTGGTGCAGTACCAGATAATGTGAAGGGGCCAGGTCTCTCAATGCAGAATTCCACGGGTGACCTGAATCTCGGTGTGGCGAGGATCTTTAACAATAATGGTCCCGGTCTGTTTGTGGCGAACTCCCCGAACCTGACTGTCAGCAGCACAACCGGAAGCGCGATGGAAACTCAGTCGGGCGCTGTGCTCGACATGAACAACACAAAGTCAGCATTGAACTTCTTATCACTGAAGTCAGAAAACAGCCCTGGTGTGGAGCACGGAATTCATCTGAATAATGTGACGGGGACGATCACAAGTGCCACGACGAATATCGTGGATTCAAATGCTCCGGCCGCGATTCTGATTGAGAACATTCCCGGCGCACCAGACTTGCTGAAACCAAACTTTGGTGTTCTCACAATCGAAAGCCTGTTCGACAACACTGAAGCCACCAACATCAGCCTGCCCGGAGTGACGACTGGCATCGTCCAGCCAATTTACACGGCACCACTGACAGTTGTGGGGCCATGACGGCGATTGCCCCCATTCGTCTCCTTCCTGCTGGAGTATCCTGCGATGACTGGCGATGGTCTTTGTGGTGCACTGGCACGCGTCGGAAAGACCGCAAATGCGTCAAATAAAAAAAGCCTCATTCGCTGAGAAAACGAATGAGGCTTCAAAGGGGTGGCTAACCGGATTTGAACCGGCGACTTCCAGAACCACAATCTGGCGCTCTAACCAACTGAGCTATAGCCACCATCCTGTTGAGTTTCGCATCTGAGAATTCTCAGGAACCCCAACAACGCTTCCGACAAAACCACCGTCCGGATCAGGACGTGCCTGAAAACGGAGACTTCTGCAAAGCTTCCAACACTCTAACCGTCTCCCGTTGCTCGATCAAGTTTCCGCATCGGTTTTGAGACACGTTTTGAGGCACTCAGGTTCGATCAGGTTCAGATTGGGGGTTCAATGCGGCCTGAATCAGGAATCCGGCAGCATTGTGGCTCTGTCTCACAATTGGAATTTGCGGATTGTGACAACTGCTCAGCCAGAATCACGATCGGCGGAAGCTGCAGGACTGATGTCAGAAGTTTGCCTGTTTACGGAGCCATCCCCTGATACCAACAACCGGACGCCATCGAAAAGCCCCTGCTGGCTCTTGCGTCGTCCGGGGAGGGTTGTGAAGATTTCGGTCGAGAGTCACTTCTCGCGTTTTCCTGTTTTCGTTGGCTGAATTGTCTGCACTTAGAGATCTCCATGAAGAAATGTCGTCGATGCGCTAAACCGGCTACGCTCCATATCACGGAGATTCGCAACGGGAACGCCGGTGTCGTGCATCTCTGCGAAACGTGTGCGCGGGAGTATCTGGAATCGACCGCCGACAGTGGCAGCTCGGCGCCGGGGACAGATCTGGCTTCGAAGCTGGAAGAGTTAATCGCAGAAAGTGAAGAGTCTCCTGCGGCTTGCCCCAATTGTGGTATCTCGTTCAACGAATTTCGTGAGAGTGGTCGATTCGGCTGTCCGCATGACTATTCTGAATTCCTGACAGAGCTGTTGCCGTTACTGGAAAACATCCACGAAGACACAACTCATATTGGCAAGAAGCCACGCAGCACAATGATGGGAACACAGGATCAGGCTCGACTGATTCAATTGCGGAATGAACAACGCCTGGCCATCGAAACAGAAGACTACGAAGCGGCCGCGCGGCTGCGAGATGAAATTGCCGCTTTGGAACAAACCTTGAGAAGTGTTCCGACACCGCCTGCACCAAAAACGCGTGGCCGAAAGAAAGCCAGGCCGGAAACCGACGTTTAGTAAGGCTCAGAAAAGGGTCAGGAGCCAATAGCCAAATGGCCCGCAGGGTGCTGCGCACTATTGGTTCCTGACCCTTTTCTGAGTCCGAGACAGTTCTCAGTATTTCACCGGAACATTCAGCCGTGAGGCAAAGCCATGACTGTCCGACTGACTCGCCGAGCAGCACTGCTGGCAACGGCCATGGCTTCCGGACTTTGGTGTCGCACGGGAAGTGCTGCTGACGAGTCTGAAGATCCGCTGGAAAAGGCCATCGACGCTGGAATACGACGCGCGATCGACTGGCTGGCTTCGGAACAACAACCATCCGGAGCCTGGAAAACCAACGACTACGGTGAGTCAACAGCGACGACTGCTCTGGCCATTATGGCCATGCTGGCGGCCGGACATGTTCCGGAAGAAGGACCATACGGTCAGCAGATTACTCGCGGCGTTGGCTGGTTGCTGTCCAAGCAGCAGAAAAACGGACTGCTCGTGGGACGTCAGCGCAGCGACGGGCCGATGTATAGTCACGGGATCGCCACCCTGATGCTGGCGGAAGTGATCGGCATGGTCGATCCGACGCAGGCGGAACAATGTCGCGAAGTTCTGCAGAAGGCCGTGAAGCTCATTGTTGATGCTCAGAATCAGTCCAAGTCGACAGAACATGACGGCGGCTGGCGTTATCAGCCGACAAGCAGCGATTCAGATTTGAGTGTCACGGCGTGGCAGTTGCTGGCTCTGCGTGCCGCGAAAGATATCGGCTGCGATGTTCCGGCAGAGAATATCGACCGAGCGATCGCTTATGTTCGTCGGCTCCATGTTCAATACGACGGTGGATTTGGCTACATGTCAGGCCACGGCAGCACGGTGACTCGAGCCGGCACCGGAATTGTTGCCCTGGAAGTTTGCGGCGAACATCGCACGAAGGAAACTCTGGCCGCTGCGAAGATGATTCTGTCGCGACCGCTGACGAAGGGGCAGCACTACTTTTATTACGGCGTCTATTATTGCACCGTCGGAATGTACAAGGTCGGTGGCGACGAGTGGCAGCAGTCTCGTGAATCGCTGTATCGCACGACGCTGAATATGCAAAACCCGGCAGGTTATTGGGATCCCGAGGACGGTACTGAACGACAGGCCGGAAAGGTCTATTCGACGTCGCTCTCAGTCCTGGCTTTGGCGATTGAGTACGGTTATCTGCCGATTTATCAGCGATAAGGACCGTTCAACGGTTATCAGTCTTCCACAACACTCGGCAGATGGAAGTCTTCGGGCACGGCATTCAGAGCGAACTCAATTTCATCGCCGATCCGCAGATCGAGCGATTCGCCGGAGAGCTGCAGCGACGAGATATCGTGGTGAGTTTTCAGTAATTGAACTCCGGCCGGATGTGAAACCTGAGTGTAGAATGCCTGTTCGATCAAGCCCGTGCCGATATCGATAACACACCATTCCAGTGACGGGCGCGAGATCACTCGACCCACAAGACTGAGTGCTGATCGCCGCTTATCAAGTCCGCATTGATGGTTTACGGTTCCGTCAGTTCCGAAGGGACCTGTGAGAACGAGCGTGACATCCGGGTCGGTGAGTGCCGCTGCGAAGTGATCAAAGCCCGCGGCGAGTTCTCTGCATGTAAGACCAGAGGCCTCAATCATTCGCTGACAATGTTTGGCGACGGCAACGGCGCCGGCCAGCACTCGCCCGTGATCGCTCAGGGGTAAGGATTTGGCGAAGGTCGATTCGTCAACAATAACTCCGGCCAGTTGAATTCCGGGCAATTGAGCGACCGCCGTGGCCAGCCGCACGGAATCGGGGCCAGGTCGAACTCCAGTGAGCGAATGCCCCGTGTCGACATCCAGCAGAATGCGGACTGTTCGTTCTTCAGTCACGACGGCCTGAGAAAGCAGTTCCGCATGACGAAAGTGATCAATCGTCGCGCAAGCATCACAGTCTTGCAGGAGAATGTTCAACGTTCGCAATGACTCAGTATCCACGACGGGGCGAGTCAGGACGAACGATCGAAATCCAACTGCCGCTAAAGTGGTTGCGTCGTCCGCAGATCTTACGGAAGCAAACGGTGTCATTTGTGATATCAGCGACATCACTGACAAAGGTATCTGACCAGACAACACCGGCGCCCAGGACTTGTTGTGAGGGGTTTTGTCAGACGCAGCGAGTTTAGCCGCGACAGAGTTCAGAGAGTCCTGAATTACCTTAGATCGATATCGCAGGAACGGCGTTTTCAATTCTTCGCCTCCAGTCGACTTCGCAGCTCATCCGCTCGTGTTTTTCGTGCGGGAGTGCCCCATTCCGGATGCAGAACGTCAACCACACCCAGTATTTTGGCCGCCTCCTTTTTGTCTCCTGTGGACTCAGCAATCAGTGCAAGCTGCAGTGACGATTCCAGCCAGGCATCCTGACCGGCTTTCGTTCGCTTTTGCACCGACTGCCAGAATCGTTTGGCATTTTGTTTCGACGTTGTTGATGCCTGGCCTCCGGTGGATTGAGTAACAATGTCTGCTGTCTGTGCAATCTGCGTATTATTAAGAGTCATGGCTAACAGATCATTCAGGCAGCGATCATAAGCCGTTGTCGATTTTGCCACGCGACCAAGAGCTTGAAGTAACTGTAATTCAACAAGGCGATCTTCCACGGTAAGTGTAGGGTTCGACGATTCCGAGGATTCCGTGACGAGACTAATCAGGAATAATGCCAACTGCACGTCACCCGGGACTGCGGCCGCATCAGCATTAGTTTGACGGCCAAGACTTTGCGCGACAGCCAATCGATCTTTCCGTGGCAATGACTTGAGTGT
>JBIIIF010000087.1:0-23884 GCA_044235005.1 Planctomycetaceae bacterium
TGTTGTCCACGAACTGCCCGCTGGCCACGATCGCCAGCTTCATCGAACGATCGCGACTGACGCTGATCAGATGGTCATTTTTCAGAGAGAACGTGGTGCCGTGAACCCAATCGGAATGAGCATCCATTCGCATCACGATTTCACCCGTCTCCACCTTGGCGACGCGCACTCGATTGTCTGCACCACCGAAGGCGACCAGAGTTCCATCCGTGTTGAAGGATACTCCGAACAGCGTGTCGTAGGACAGAATAATCGAATGCAGAAGCTTGCCCTCGGCCACGTTCCAAAGTTGCACTTCGCCAAACAGTGATGGCGTGCCACCGGCGACAGCCAGCACTTGCCCGTTGGGTGAAAAGGAAACCGATTCAATTCGCTGAGATCGTCCGACCAGTCGTTTCGGCGGCGCACTTCCATCAAGAGTGTGGATCAGAACTTCGTGATAGCCAGAAACAGCCAGCAGCTTTCCGTCCGGAGAATAATCCATCGAAGTCACAACGGGCGGCGATGTGTAAACCGGAGGATGCTCGGCCGTGATCGCCTGAACAACATCAGCCGGAGTGTCATCTTCGGCACCTTGTTCAATCCATGTTCGCAGAGTCAGGACCTGCTCGGCAGTGAGTGGTTCGCTATTCAACGGCATGTCAGGTTTCTCACCGGAGATGCGTTGAATCAGAGGACTGTCATCGGGCTTTCCAGCAGTCAGCGAAGCGCCTGCTTCACCACCTTTCAGCAACTCAGTAACGGCCACGACGGACAGCCCGCCTTCCCGTTTGCCATCAAAGTGACACCCGGAACATCGCCGCTGCAGAATCGGACGAACGGTGCGGTAATAGCTGATTTTCTTCTGAGTTGCAGCGGCATCCTGGGGAGCCGCCTGAGCAGACTCCATACCACCAGCCGCAAGCACAAAGCCAGCAGCGATACTCAGAGCAAAAACAATGGGCAGCCTGATTCTCATAAGGATCACACTGATGAAAATGGGAAGGAAGGTTTTTGGCGGGATTCAATAGAGTAATGTGATTCCCGACAAAACGCAAAGATTCCGTCCAACTTCAAGCCATGCCGGATGCCGCCGTGTTTTCCTGCAGGTCCTCCTTGCCGAGGAGAACTTCGTGGTTTGCCGGGAAAGGTGTGCACGTTGACCACCAAATTGGGCGGATATCGTGCATCGAATTGCATATTTGAAATTGGCAGTTGGCTTTGGCGGCGACATATGCACAGTTTAAGACTCATCTCGGCGTAGCGAGCTGGGGAGATGGAGCAATCGGCCGCTGTCCAATCCAGACAAGTCAACGCTCGCGTTAACTTTGGTTCTGCAGTAGATTGCCAGGCTGGAGCTTCGACAGACCGGACCGTGTCCTCATGACAAAGCTCGCTTCTTCGCGAGTACACCCATTCCAGAACCTACGTCGGAGAATTTGAATCTCCCCACTGTTCTCTGCCCGCTGAAATTCCTGAAGGTGTTTGATGAGCCACTTGCGCACGTTCGTCCTTCTGCTTGTCCCCGGACTTTTCCTGGCGATCCCAGGACTGCGAGCTCAGGAAGCTCCGACCGGCCCCAATATCGTGATGATCCTGTCCGACGACCAGGCATGGACCGATTATGGCCTGATGGGACATCCTGACGTTAAGACTCCTCATCTGGATCGTCTGGCTTCTCGCAGCGCCGTGTTTAAGCGAGGCTATACGCCAGTTCCTCTTTGTCGCCCATCGCTATTGTCGATGATTACCGGGAAGTATCCGCATCAACATGGCGTCACCGGCAATGATCCGAAGCCCGATAAATCCCTCAGCGACGCTCAATACGGAGTGTTGCGAGAACAGCTGATTTCAAAGATTGATCAGCAAGCGACGCTGCCGAAGCTGCTGGCCGGGAAGAGCTATCTCAGCATGCAGTCGGGCAAGTGGTGGGAAGGAAATTTTTCGCGAGGCGGTTTTACTCACGGGATGACTCGCGGGTTTCCTCAAAAAGGCGGACGGCATGGCGACGATGGGCTCGAGATTGGTCGCAAAGGAATGCAGCCGATCTTTGATTTTGTCCAGCATGCGACGGATGAAAAGAAGCCGTTCTTTCTGTGGTATGCTCCGATGTTGCCGCACACGCCGCATAATCCTCCGGAGCGATTGCTATCCAAATACCAGAAGCCCGGACGACCGGAAGCACTTGCAAAATACTACGCGATGTGTGAGTTCTTTGATGAGACGTGCGGGGATCTGTTGAATCATCTGGATGAAAAGAAGCTGACTGAAAACACGATCGTGGTCTATGTCACCGACAACGGCTGGATTCAGGCGACTCCGGAGATGAAACTGGGGCCGGATTGGAATCACGGGTTTGCTCCGCGGTCTAAGCAGACCGTTTACGAAGGCGGGATTCGCACCCCAATCATGATTTCATGGCCCGGGCGGATTGATCCCGGAAATCATCCGGAACTGGCCAGCACGATCGATGTGTTTCCAACTCTTCTGGCGGCGACTGGGCTGGATGTTCCAGCGGACTTACCCGGTGTGAATCTGCTGCCGCTGCTGAAGGACAAGACGCCTTTAGATCGCACGTTCTTATGCGGCGAAAGCTTTTCGCATGACATTATCGATATGGATCAGCACGAGGCCACGCTTCAATATCGCTGGTGTATCGAAGGAAAATGGAAGCTGATCCTGAGCTATGACAGTCCGCCGGATCGCTATGCGTTCGTGTACTCCGTCAATGAGCGAACTCCGCAGTTGTTTGACCTCGAAGCGGATCCGCATGAGAAGCAGAATCTGGCTGCGACCCATCCAGAGCTTGTTCAAAAGCTGGCCAAACATCTGCAGGACACCTGGTCGGTCAGTAAGCAGCCTGTCGGTCTTTGAGCGGTCTCGTTTACCGCCCAGCCGGAGGCGCCGGCTTAGAAGTTGCGCTGTATAAGACTTCCGAAGATCAACGGGACGAGAATAAAGGGAATCATCACAACCCGAGGCGTAAGCGAGGGATTTTCCGCACCACTCGTAAAAAACTACAGCTCGATCCCTCACTGACGTTTCGGGTTGTGATGGCTGCAGACTCGCAACTTAGAAAGGCGCCGGCCAGCACAAAAGCCGGCGCCTCCGGCTGGGCGGTAAACAACGAAGTTTGCAGCCTTGCTCTCTGACCGAAGGTCTCCATTCCCCCACCTGCCCTCACTTTTCATGCGAAGCCGATCACTATGGCCAACATCTGCGTCTTCTGTGGCTCACGTTCCGGAGATCGCCCGGAGTACGCTCAGGCGGCGCACGATCTGGGGATTTATCTTGCGAACTCAGGCCATCGTTTGATCTATGGCGGAGGCAGCACCGGCATCATGGGAGCCATCGCCGATGCTGTGCTGGAAAAGAACGGCGAGATCACCGGAGTCATCCCGACGCATCTGGCTCGCGTCGAACTCATGCATGCCGCCGTTCAGGACATGCGAGTCACCGCGGATATGCACGAACGCAAAGCTCTGATGCATTCGCTGTCCGACATTTACGTCGTCTTGCCCGGCGGCTTCGGAACGATGGAAGAATTCTTTGAAGCTGTCACGTGGGCTCAGTTAGATCTTCACACTCGACCCATCGCCGTGCTTAATCTGTTTGGCATCTACGACGGCCTGATTCAGATGATGGATACGATGATGAACACCGGCTTCCTGTCAGCCAGGTGCCGGGCTCACGTGACCGAGTTTCGAGATGCTCGCCTGTTAATCGAATGGCTGAAACTCAAAGCCGCCTGACGATCAGTTGAGAAAACGAAAGAGGCCAGGCTCAACAATGTCTGAGCCTGACCTTTGCTTTTTCGTAAGGTGTCCAGTCAATACCGGAAAACCTGACGCTAACGCGTGCCGACTAATGCTACCGCATCCGGTTTACGCCTTATCCTTGACGATTGGATTCGTCAGCGTGCCAATGCCTGTAATCGTGATTGACACTTCATCGCCGTCTTCCAGAGTAAAGCTGTCGTCCGGGACAACTCCGGTGCCGGTCATCAGGAACGCACCATTCGGGAAGACGTTCTCTTTGAACAGCCACTTCGCGAGTTCATCCGGCGTCCGCTTCATCTGACTCAGCTTGGTCGAACCGCTGAACACGGACTTGCCGCCGCGAACAATCTCAAGCTGAATATCGATCGCGTCCTGATCCAGAGGCTTCTCGGCCAGCAACACGCAAGGGCCAACACCAGCACACTGGTTGTACATCTTGGCTTGAGGCAGATAAAGCGGATTCTCGCCTTCAATATCACGGGCTGACATGTCGTTGCCGATCGTGTAGCCCACGATCCTGCCGCTGGTGTTGATCACCAGAGTAAACTCGGGCTCTGGTACGCTCCATTTGCTGTCGTAGCGAACTCGCAGAGGCTGCCCGGGCCCGGAAACTCGGTGAGGCGTCGCTTTGAAGAACAACTCCGGACGATCAGCCGTGTAGACTTTGTCGTAATGAGACGCGGCCGATTCTGATTCTTCCATGCGAGCCACCTGGCTGCGTTTGTAGGTCACACCAGCGGCCCAGACTTCCTGCTGGTCAACGGGCGACAGAAATTTAACTTCGGCGAGCGGAACCAGCTTCGTGTCAGGCTTCAGCAGAAAACGAGCCAGGCCGACGGGGTCTGCGGAGTTCAGAATATCCATCAGCGAATGACACTGATCAATCTGAGTCAGATCCAGAGGCTGAACAGAGTCCGCATGGACCGCAGCCACTCGCAAAGAACCATCATTCATTCGAACGCGTGCAAGTTTCACGAAAATATTCCTGTGATCATTGATGAAAAGAAACGAACTCTATCGTGCCGTCCAACCACCGTCGACGGTAATCAGACTGCCGGTCATATAGCTGGCCGCGGGACTGCTGAGCAGAATCGCAGCTCCCTGGATTTCATTCAGAGTTCCCCAGCGTTCCATCGCCACCGCGCCGATGATGTTCTTCTTTGCGTCTTCCGAGTTCGCAATGGGAACATTCATAGGAGTCAAAAATGGACCGGGGCACAATGCGTTACAAGTAACGCCCAGTTGGGCCAGCTCGAGGCCAAGCCCGCGAGTCATCGTGACGACAGCTCCTTTGCTGGCATTGTAAGGCGTACGATTCGCCAGACCGACAACTCCCAGTGTGCTGGCAATGTTCACAATGCGGCCGTACTTAGCCTTCTTCATGTAGGGCAAAACGGCTTTGCAGGCGAGCCAGGTGCCATCCACGTTGGTCTTCTGAACCTGCTGGAACTCCTCATACGTCAGGTCAGCAATACTGCCGCGAATATTGATTCCCGCGCTATTAATAAGGATGTCGATTCGCCCCGTTTGAGCCATCACCTGCTCGACCATTTGCTTGACGCTGTCGGGGTCCGTCACGTCGGCGGAAATCGGAATGCTGGGCTTGCCAAAGCCCGCAGTGATCTCTTTCGCAACGGCTGTCGCTTCATCCAAACCGCGACTGACGATCACGGTCGTCGCTCCGGCCGATGCCAAGCCGGCTGCAATGGCCGCGCCGAGACCTTTGGAGCCGCCGGTAATGATGGCGACGTGGCCCGTCAGGTCAAACTGACGAACACCGGGCAGGGATTTCAGATCGACTTCGGGAAGAACAGCGGAGGTCATGGTGGATTCCTGAAAATGAGCCATTTGACTTGATCCCGACTGGCCGTAGTGCTGGCTTCAGCCAGCATTCACGCGATACTCGAAAGCCCATGCCGACTGAAGTCGGCACTACGCAGTGAATTAACTCCTTGCCAGCCGTGTCCCGCCAAAGAGTTCTCTACCATTGAGATCGGCAAGATATCATCGCTATAGTCCGCCTCCATCGGAAGCCAGCACCGGCAGTTTCATTGCAGATTCACGTCATTTCACTCCGTCCTGAAAAACAGACCGCTCATGAAAGCCATTCGACTCGAAGAACCGCGCCGCTTTGAATACGTGGATATCGCTGATCCCGGTCCACCCGGCCCCGGCCAGGTTCTTGTGAGAACTCACCGAATGGGAATCTGCGGCACAGATCTCAGTGGTTTTCTGGGGAAATTTCCTTTCTTCAAGTATCCGCGAGTTCCCGGCCATGAACTGGGTGTTGAGGTCCTGGCCGTCGGCGACGGCGTTACGAATGTCAAAGTCGGTGATCGCTGCAGCGTTGAGCCTTATATGAACTGCGGAACCTGCTTTGCCTGTCGCCGAGGACAGGGGAACTGCTGTACAACTCTTAACGTCATCGGAGTCATGATCGATGGCGGTTTGTGCGAACGCTTTCTGATCCGCGGAGAGAAGTTGCATCCGTCTGCGAAATTGTCTTACGAACAGCTCGCTCTGGTGGAAACGCTGGCGATCGGATGCCATGCGACAGATCGAGGTGCCTCAACGACTGGCGATCACGTGCTGATTATTGGCGCAGGGCCAATCGGTCTGGCCACTCTGGAGTTTACTCGCCTGACCGGTGCGACTGTGACCGTGATGGACATGGTGCAGAGCCGTCTTGATTTCTGCAAACAGCAGTACGGCATTCAGCACACCATTCTGTTTAAGAATGACGGCAGCGAACTGGAGCAGATGAGAGCCATCACCGGCGGCGACATGTATCTGGTCGTGACCGACGCGACCGGCAATAAGTATTCGATGTCATCAGCGATGAAGTACGTCGCTCATACGGGATCGCTGATTTACGTCGGTATCACGACGGAGGAAGTATCATTCCTCCATCCGACTCTGCATCGCCCCGAGATGACTCTAAAGGCTTCTCGCAACGCTCTGCCTCGTGACTTTGGCCGCATCATTCGACTGATCGAAGACGGCACGATCAACACCACGCCGTGGATTACTCACCGCACGCCATTTGCGAACATGGTCGCGGAGTTCGAATCATTTACTCGGCCGGAAACCGGAGTTATCAAAGCCGTCGTGGATGTTTCAACGGCGGGGTGATGAAGTGCAAAGTTGCTGCAGCGAATCACTGAGAATCGAGACGAAATGCGAAGAGCGAGATTAGGATTAGGGGCAAGGGCAACGTGGAAGGCTGATGCCCTGCCGCTCGCCGATACTAGGCAACTCGGGCCATGGTCGTTGCGGGATGATGCACGCCCATCGCGGCTTCCATAGCGAGCACTTCAGCAGCCAGAGCAAGATAGTCAACCGCACCGGATGACGTTGGCGCATAGTCCATAATGGATTGACCAAAGCTTGGTGCTTCGGCCAGCTTGATGTTGCGTCGAACCTTCGACTTGAAGATCTTCGCTGAGGCCCACGGAGTATCTCCGTCGCTGGCATTCAGGAATTGCTTCAGATCTTCAGTGACGTCAGCGGCCAGACGAGTTCCGGATTCATAAAGGCACATCATAATGCCTGTGACGCGAAGGTCGCGATTCAGACGTCGCGTCACCAGAGCTGTGGTTTCGAACAGCTTGGAAAGCCCCTGCAGAGCGAAGAAGTGTGGCTGCAGAGGAATGAAGACTTCGTTGACGGCTGTCAAAGCATTGATCGTCAGAATGCCCAATGAAGGCGGGCAATCCATGACAACATAGTCGAAGCGGTTCTGCTCCTTCCAGTGCTGCATTGCGTTTCGCAGGAAGAATTCGCGTCCCTGAGTTCCCGCGAGTTCCACTTCGGTCGCGGCCAGATCAATGTTCGCAGGAATCAAAGAAAGATTCTCACCAACTAACTGACGAGCATGATCGAGCGTCGTCTGCTGGGTAAACACGTCGTAAACAGTCGGCATGTCGGGACCGGCTTCAACGCCAACATGAAACGATGCATGGCCCTGAGGATCCAGATCCATCAGACAGACTCGGCGACCTTCGCGAGCCAGCGCGGCCGCCAGATTGACACTGGAGGTTGTCTTGCCGACGCCACCCTTTTGATTCATCACAGCAATACTGCGCATGGAGCTGAGTCCTTCGCCCGGAGAAAACTGATTTCAAATGCCCCGCTGCGAGTTTGCCCAGCGGGGCAGATGAATCTAGTTCGTTCGGCAATCTGCCAACAGAGCAGACTGCTCTCGACGAAGTTTTCTTTGCCCACAGACCAGCAGGATCTGCCGCCATCATCACAGCTGATGCAGATACCGCCGGAAAGTGTCAGGCTATTCAGCAATCAATGCCGCTTTAGGGCAAGTCAGTCAAACCATTCATCGGCCGGGTTGAATTCCGGGAGAACGACGATGAGCACTGTCATTTTGCCGATCGCTCGATGCTTGACGAGCGGTGGAATCACAATGCTTTGATGGGCTTTCACCGGAATAACTTCACCGTCCAGTTCCATCTGCGCGTCCGGCTCGCATTGCAGAAAGACGTAAGTTTCCGTCAACGTTTTATGGTAATGCCGCCTGGCGTTTTCACTGATTTCCGTGATATGAATTGTGCCCGGGAATTCAGGAACGCCATTGAAAGCTCGCCGAGCCTGACCGCAGGGACAGGGGACCGGAGGGATTGTTGAGAAGTCTGCCATTTTCCAGCGGCGTACTATCATCGCATTTTCTCCGTACGATGTGAAATTCCACTGAGTGCTCGCGGGACACGCTTCGAGAAAATCGCGAACGTGCCCGCACGCGAAATGAACCCTCAATTCATCGGCCGAACCTGGGGACGCTCAGACATTGTCCCTCCGCTGCGATGTTGATGACGCAGCAAAGCGGCTTCGATAAAGCCCTTGAACAGCGGATGAGCATTGTGAGGCTGAGACTTAAACTCCGGATGATATTGCACGGCCACAAACCAGGGGTGATTGGCTAGTTCAACAATCTCCACAAGGCTGCCGTTTGGACTTGTTCCGGCGACCAGCAGGCCTGCCTCCGTGAATTCGCGACGGTATTCCGGATTGAATTCATAGCGATGGCGATGACGCTCACTGATCTCAGCAACACCATACGCTTCAGCCGTTCGAGTTCCCGGAGTCAGCACACACGGCTGAGCTCCCAGTCGCATCGTGCCGCCCTTGTAACGCACGCCCTTCTGAGCTTCCAGGAGACAAATCACCGGATGCTGAGTCTCCGAAGAGAATTCACTGCTGTTGGCATCGGCCAGCCCCAGCACGTTGCGAGCAAACTCAATCACGGCGCATTGCATGCCGAGACAGATACCGAAGAAAGGAATTTCGCATTCGCGAGCAAACTGGATTGCCTGGATCTTGCCTTCGATGCCTCGCATTCCAAAACCGCCAGGCACCAGGATTCCGTCGACGCCCTTGAGCATGATCTCGGGCCCCTGACGCTCCAGTTCTTCGGCCTCGATGCGTTTGACGATCACCTGAGTCGAATGATGAAACCCGGCATGGTCGATCGATTCATAGATCGACTTGTACGCATCCCGGTGCTCAATATACTTGCCCACGACCGCAATCGTGACTTCGTTCCGTGGATTACGAATGCGATGCACAAGTGCTCGATAGTCATCCATCTTCAGCGGACCGGTCGACAGATGCAGTTTCTGACAGATCAGTTCATCCAGGCCGTGTTCGATGAGACCGATCGGCACTTCGTAAATTGAGAACTCCTTATCGACTTCTTCGATAACCGCTTTCTTCTCAACGTTACAGAACAGAGCAATTTTGTCGGTATGCTCGCGACCAATTGGTCGTTCGGTTCGCACGATCAGAATGTCCGGCTGAATGCCGATTTCACGAAGCTGCTGAACACTGTGTTGAGTTGGCTTGGTCTTGGCTTCACGAGCCGCCTTCAGGTACGGCACCAGCGTCAGATGAATGAACATCACATTCTCTTTCCCGATGTCGAGCGGGATCTGACGGATGGCTTCAAGGAATGGCAGACCTTCGATGTCTCCGACGGTGCCGCCCAGTTCCGTGATAACAACATCGACATCAGGCGTTGCCAGCGCAAGAATCGACGCTTTAATTTCGTCGGTGATATGCGGCACAACCTGAACAGTGCGGCCGAGATATTCGCCGCGACGTTCTTTTTCGATCACCGACAGATAAATTTGACCGGTCGTGTAATTCGAATCGCGATTCAGAACTCCGGAAGTGAATCGTTCGTAATGACCGAGGTCGAGATCTGTTTCGGATCCGTCATCCAGAACGTAAACCTCACCGTGCTGGTACGGACTCATCGTGCCGGGATCGACGTTCAAATACGGGTCCAGCTTCTGCATGCGGACTTTCAGACCGCGTCGTTCCAGCAGCATTCCAATCGAGGCAGACGTTAACCCCTTACCCAATGAACTCACCACGCCGCCCGTGACAAAAATATGCCGACTCATAGTAACCCTGCGTTCCGAATCCTGAAAGAATGATCCCTCAGGAAGTGCTTCTTACCTGAGAACGCCGGGCTCCTCAATCGAGCCGGTCCGCATTCTGCACCTTCCCCGCGTTTTGCCGGATTTCCGCCCGAAAGGTTTCGCGAGCGTTGAAAAATGTCGCCACAAAATCCCAGGAATCCGAGGCTGCGGACTTGTAAGAGCGAGCGCCAGAAATCCCTGTCCTGACAATTCCAAATGGGCATGGCCAGGAGAATCCTGACCAGCAGGCGACAGGTTACGGCAAAATCGGGGGACGATGCCTGCCGCTGTTTGTCAAAAGATCAAAAACAACCCGCATGCGTGTTAAACGCTATCCTTGTGCTTCGGCAGGACTACGATAAGCAAGGTGGCCAGCGGGCCAAGAAGGAGGGACGCAAGCCACCAAAGGAGGCCGCTGCGATTTTTGGACTGAGCCAGTCCGGAGTTAATCAGCGAGAGAGTGCCCCAGCCAACGAAAAATTGGGTGTTCTGCATTTTTTGTATTCCGTTCTTCCAGACCTGTTTTTTGCTCGACAAACACTGCTTGCGAATCAGCATCCAACGAAGACGCCAATGAATAAGATTAAGCTTGTTTCAAAGTTCGTGCTGGCTATGTTCCTGATCTTTGCCGGGCTCATGCATTTCGTTCGGCCCGAGTTTTTCTTGAAGATCATGCCGCCGTATTTGCCGTTTCCGAGGGAATTGGTTCTTCTCAGCGGTGCTTTTGAGATCATGCTCGGAGCGTCTTTGTGGATTCCTCGCCTCTCCCAAATTGCCGCCTGGGGAGTTATCGCGCTGATGCTGGCGGTGTTCCCGGCGAACATTTATCTGTTTCAGCATCAGGAAATTCTTCCCGCGCCGCCGTTGGTTCATGTGCTGCGTTTGCCAATGCAGGCCGTTTTCATTTTGTGGGCATACTGGCATACTCGACCAGACCATGACAGACTTCTGCGACGCGGAGTCTCCACTTTGAGGTAAGATGGGCATTCTTGCCCGTCGCAGGTTTGTCGGACAAGAATGTCCAACCTACGTCTTTAGCTCTGACAGACTACTGCTCGTCTCTCGTGGTCTTCCTCTTTTAACACTACTGCGGACCAATCTGATGTCGCGAACTCTGTTCCTGCTGTTTGTTTTTATGATCTCGTTGGCACCAATGTTGGTGGCCGATGACGCGGGACAGTCTGCGAAAAAGCTCGAAACCACAGTTCGAGTCGAAATGAGCTATCTGTTGTATCTGCCCAAAGATTACGACCAGAAGGAATCGTGGCCACTGCTGGTGTTTCTGCACGGTTCGGGAGAACGCGGCGACGACCTGGAACTGGTCAAAACGCATGGTCCGCCCAAATTGATCGCACAGGGCAAAGAGTTTCCATTCATCGTCGTTTCACCGCAATGCCCAAAAGATCGTACCTGGGAGCCGATTGAACTCAACGCGTTACTGGATGATCTGACGAAAAGTTACAAAGTCGATCCCGATCGAATCTGCATCACTGGCCTGAGCATGGGTGGATTCGGCACATGGGAGTTAGCCGCGTTCGCGCCGTCGCGTCTGGCCGCAATTGCTCCGATCTGCGGCGGAGGCGAAGTTCACTGGACTCGCCGATTCAAAGATCTGCCAACATGGGCTTTTCATGGAGCCAAAGACATGGGAGTTCCCGTCGAGAGATCTCAGAAGATGATCGACGCGATGATCAAGCAAGGGGGAACCCCGAAACTGACGATTTATCCGGAAGCCGGACATGATTCGTGGACTGAGACATATAACAATCCCGAGTTCTACGAATGGCTGCTGGCTCAGAAGAGAGCCCCCGCGGCAGAATAAATGCTTGTGGTTTGTCCAGACGCGACATCGCGATTCAAAGTAGTGGACAAGGCTGCGAGTCCCAGGAAAGCCCGAAAACACAGTGATCTCTGGCAAGATCCACTACATTTTTCTTTGAACGGGATTGGTGCTGAAAAACTGTCGAAGGTTCTCCAGTCATCCGCTACATTCCGCGCGGTGGCCAGGTTTGCGGCGAATAGTTCTGGTCATTGATTTGATCAGACCGCAGAATGGTCAGAATTCAGATTTTCAATCCTAGAGGAAGACAAGCAGACACGATGGCCAGGAAGAATTCCAGCAGCCGCAAGCCGGCTGATGACTCAGGTACGGGTTCAGAGATCATTGAACGCGAAGTTGATGACAGCCCTTCTGAAACTCCGGTCGCGTACGCCAGCGCGTCACCTGCCGAAGATGTTCCAGCAGCGAAGCCAGGCAAAGCCAAGGCCGCTGAAGAGCCTGCGGGCAACGTTGGGCTCGGAGATATTCGCAAGGCTGTCGCTTTTGCAAACTCGGTCGGCGGCCTCGACAAGGCAATGGCCTTGCTGCAGATCGTGAAGGTCGCCAAGGAAGTGCAATAGTCGTCGCGATTCACCGCGAAGCGGTTAAAGAAATTAGCCGGTGGTCAGCGCAGCGCCAAACAACGGTTTGAGTCCAATACTGCGATTGCACCATGAAATGTTGCCAGAATCGTGATTTCTGTCATCCCATCAGGATGAGTTTGGTTTGCGTTCGGTCACCGGTGGTGCGCCTATCGGCGACCACCGGCTACTCTCTGCCATCCCTTCAGGATTAATCGCAGGGATTTTCACCGCCCATGCTCGGGCACATGATTTCGCGTTGAAGCCCTTTTTATCACTGCTGTTTCATGTGCCGGCTCTTCAATCAAGATTCAGGGTCCCCACGAAAGCGCGGAAAGAATCGACCAGTTGTTTTCATGTAATCGCGATACGACTGTCCGAAGGACTCAATCAGTTTCTGCTCTTCTTTCGGTGTGCGAATCGCCAGCATCAGAAGCACAAAGAAACTGATGCCCCCAATCAGAAAATTGGCGGCCAGAATCGTGACAGACGTCATCAATAACGCCGCTGTCACATAAAATGGATGCCGAACCCAGCGATACGGGCCTGTCGTGATCAGAGTCGCGGTTGCTCGAGTCACCACAGTGTCAGTCAGGTTCTTACCAAGACTGCTCAACGTCCAGAACATCAGCAGCGAACAGGCGGCTCCAGAAACGGCACCGATCCAGCGAACTTCAGGGGCCAGTGGCATCGCAGCCCACTCAAGCGACTGCGGTGAAATCACAAAGACCACAGTTGATGTAAACAGCCCGATCCCCAGCGTGCGCAGCATCACGGCGAATAAAAAGCCTTCATCCTTGCGAGAGATTTTTTCGCCAGACGATGCCGCCTGAATGCGAAAATACAACGTAACGAGCACGGTCATCAAAAAGATCAACACGACTGCAATGCGAAACGGCAGTTCAGAATTTATGGTGCGTTCGATCGAAACACTGTCGCCAGCCACAGAGTCATCTCTTTCAGGTCGGCTTCATTCATCGCCAAAATCAATTCCTGCCGATGCACATCATGCACCGCCAGAATGTGGTCGGAGTGAAATACGATCTGATGACCGATGTTCAGCCCATGCAGGCGAGCTTCAGCCAGTGGATTGTCGATGGTGCCCAGAAATATATCACCGTCACGCTTGATGACCTGCACCCAGAAGTCCTCACCCCAGCCACGTGACGGGATCTTCTGTTCGGGCAGTGGAACCAAAGTTGCCGGATGTTCATGACGCAGAATCGGTTTGGACATCACACCTTTGCACGAAGGGCACTCGCATTGTCCTGCCATCTCTTCGTGGATCGAAAATCTTGTGGAGTCAATTCGCAATTCAACGAAGTGCCCCACGTTGACTTGTCGCTTGATGACGCGAGGAGGTATCCGGAAGTGCTCCGGATTCTCCTGGTGCTTACTTTCTCCATCGACCAATTGATAGTCATTGGAGAACTGCTGGTTCTGTAATTGTGCGGCCAGATCGCCCATTTAAGTAGCGACTTCCGGCGGACGATTGAGTATCCCGGCCACGACTTTGCCGGCCTGTCCATCCAGCAGACTGCCGGTCCCGTTGGCTCGACGGAACGACAACTGTTCCTGATTGAGTCCGAAAAGATACATCAGCGTCGCGTGATAGTCATAATGATTCACGATATCAGTCACGGCCTTGTGACCAATATCATCTGTCGTACCATGGATGCATCCGGCCTTGATGCCACCGCCAGCCAGCCACATGCTGAAGCCGTACGTGTTATGGTCGCGGCCGATGTTTTGTTCGTTCTGAATCACCGGCAAGCGACCCATCTCACCGCCCCAGTGAACAACGGTTGAATCCAGCATTCCGCGTTCTTTGAGATCCTTGACCAACGCCGCCGCCGGTTTATCCGTGCGCTGACACACGGCTGGAAGAGCGGTCATGATGCCACCGTGATGATCCCAGGTCTGATTGCCGGTATGCAACTGGACAAATCGCACGCCGCGTTCGACCAGTCGGCGCGCAATCAAACAGCGAGTTCCGTATTCCTGAGTCTTCGGATCATCAATGCCGTAAAGCTTCTGAGTCGCCTCGGTCTCCTGAGAAATGTCCATCGCTTCTTTGGCGGCAATCTGCATCCCGGCCGCCAGTTCATAGCTCTGCATTCTCGCCGACAGATCATGCTCACCCGGATGCCGCGCGAGATGCTCTTCGTTGAGCCGACGCAGATAACGAAGCATCTTTTCCTGACTGGCTCCCTTGAGCGATGGGGGAGGATCAAGATTCAGAATTCTAGGTTCCTGGGAACGAACAACGGTTCCCTGATAAACCGACGGCAGCCAGCCGTTCTGCCAGTTTTCAACACCCAGGACCGGCAATCCGGAGGGATCCGTCAACACCATAAACGCGGGCAAGTTCGTGCAATGACTGCCCATGCCGTATGTCATCCAGGAACCCAGCGAAGGACGCCCGGAAAGTTGACGGCCTGTGTTCAAAGCATTGATGGATTCGCCATGGTTGTTGACACCTGTGTGCATCGAACGAATCAGGCAGATATCGTCAGCGACGGAGCCAAGATTAGTGACAAGCTCACTGAGATCCATCCCGCACTGACCGTATTTGCGGAATCGCCACGGGCATCCGAACAGCTTACTGCTGGCTTCACCGGCGTTGTCGTACTTGATGTCGCCGGTGTAAGTTTTCATGTGCAGCCGGTTGAGTTCCGGCTTGGGATCGAACATATCGATATGACTTGGACCGCCCTGCATGAACATGGAGATCATGGCGGTCGCCTGCGGCGTCGCGGTTGGCACCTTGGGTGTGACATCGAACGACGGCGCTTCGAGATCCGGTTTCGGCGGTTCAGCCCTGGCGGTCTGGCTTTGCAGCCATGCGAAGGCAAGACTTCCCAGGCCCAGCGATTGTTGAGCAACCCAATGGCGTCGAGTGAAATGATTCACAGATCTGCCTCCCGAATTCAGAAGCCTGTTCGAATTCTCGCTCGACCTGTTGGAACGCCGAGCGATGCCTCCGAAGTCTACCCCGTCACTGGCCCGTTGTCACCCGGGACTTTTGTCGTCCCCATTTTTCGTCACTGACGGATCCGATTAGGTCAGCACTGCCGTCCACGCCAGGAGAATTGAACCAGCGACGACGTCGTTCTCTGAACGGTCCACGTCATCGCTCATAATTTTTTCCGCCATCGCGTGACACTTTCGACGTCAACGGAAACAATTCAGAATACCACCGCTCCGTTTCAGAACCGGAAACACTCCTGACTGAAACGCCAACCTCGAAATCTCTCTGTTCTCCTTCCGATGACGGAAATCATGAACGCAAAATCGTCTGTTGATCCACTGCCAATCCTCAAGCACCTGGTTTCGATTCCCAGCGTCAATCCGATGGGGCGAGATGTCTCTGGCGACGAATACTACGAAGGGCGAGTCACCGCGTGGCTGGTTCAATATCTCGAAAGTCACAACCTGCCAGTGGAAGTCGTGGAAACCGCGGATGGGCGAGCCAACGTGATCTCACGGATCGATTCTCCCGGGTCCACGAAAACCGTTCTGCTCGACGCTCACCAGGACACAGTTCCCGTCGATGGCATGACGATTCCTCCTTACGAGCCCACAGAACGCGACGGACGAATTTACGGCCGTGGCTCCTGCGATGTGAAGGGTGGACTCGCCGCGATGCTGGCCGCGTTTACTCGCCTGTCGATGGATCGACCGGTCGGCATGCCAAACGTTGTTCTCTCGATGACCTGCGACGAAGAAGCCACAAGTCTCGGGATCAATCATCTGGTGGGCAGCTGGTCCGGCCGAGCACCCGCCTATCGACTTTGTCCTCAACGACCGGATGTCGCGATTATTGCCGAGCCAACTCTGCTGGACATCGTCGTGGCTCATCGCGGAGCAACTCGCTGGCAAATCCGAACCACCGGCCGTGCCTGCCATAGTTCTCGCCCCTCCGAAGGTATCAATGCGATTTATCGCATGGCCAAAGTCGTGCAGTGTCTGGAGGAATATGCCGCATGGCTGCCAGGCTCTCGGCCAGCTCATCGCCTGTGCGGACCCGCGACGTTAAGCGTTGGTCTGATCTCCGGTGGCAGCAGCGTCAATGTTGTGCCCGATGGTTGCGTGATCGACATTGATCGCCGAGTTCTCCCGGGTGAAGACAGCATGGGAGTTCGGGCCGAAGTGATTGAGCATCTTCGCAGTAAACTCGACTTCGATCTGATCCATGAAGAACCATACTGCCTGAGTTCGGCGCTGGGCGATGAACTCAACGGGCCGCTCGCAGAGAAACTCGGCACGGCCATTCGCTCGGTCGTGGGACCTCGCGAAATCATCGGAGTACCCTTCGGAACTCATGCTTCAAGAGTCGCCGCGATCGGAATTCCTTCCGTTGTCTTTGGCCCCGGCGATATCGCTCAGGCCCACACAAAAGACGAATGGATCGAGATCGATCAGTTGCACAAAGCAACGGAGATCTATTACCAGTTCTGCGCCGCGGGTGGCTAAGTCCGCATAGCAAATCGTTTAACGGCAAATCAACACCCCACCTGATCTCAAGCCAATACAATCAGTTCCTCAGGAGACTTCACGATGCTGATCGGTTACGTTAGTGATGAACGCTATGTCGCTCAGGCGGATGTCATTCTGGAATTCATCCATCCCTCGGGCGCCTCGTACGAATCACGTTCTCGCGCGAGCGGAGCGGTGTATGCCGATCTGCCTGCAGGAACTTATAAAGTCATCCTGCAAAAAGAGGGCTTCGGGGCGAAGTTCTCAAGCGTAACGGTCCCTGCTGAGAAACCTCATCAGTTTCGAATTCTGACCGACGGCCTGCTGGGTTACGCCTGGCCCAAGTGGGTTCGTAGTGGCGACGAAGCAGAGTTCCGAGTTCACTCGGTCGAACAATACAAACTGGAACTCTGGCGGTATGGCTGGAAGCCTGAGCGAGTGAAAGAACTGGGCTGGCACGATGAGCACGGTCCTCGCGCGACAATGCAGGTGACTCCGGACGGCGACTATACTCAGACCGGCGTCGAATGGAACAAGGTCGGATACGCCTGCAAAACGCATCGACAGTATGTGACCGCTCCGGATCGCAGCGGCCTCTATTATTTCCGCGCGAGCACTCGATCAGGCCGCCAGTTCTCCTTTCCGTGGATCGTCGCTCCTCAACACCCCACGGCCAAAGTGGCGGTGCTGGCATCGAATATTACGTGGAATGCCTACAACCCGTTCGGAGGCCGCAGCAACTATATTCATGCCGATCAGTTGCCGCCGACACCCACGGTGAATGCACGATTTGAACTGCAACGATATATCGATCCCGAACACGGCACCTGGGGCTACTCGGGCTATGTGCCGCTTTCGTTTGAGCGACCTGAGCCGTTCTGTCATATCGACTTCAATGAACAGATTACCGATCCGATCGAAGGTCGTCAGGCGTGTCATATTGCTCCGGCTGAATGGCGTCTGGCGGGTTGGCTGGAACAGCAGCAGATTGCTTATGACTACTACGCCGAAACGCAACTGCACGATGGCACATTGGATCTTTCTGCCTACAAGGTTCTGATCATCGCCGTACATCCGGAATACTGGTCACGAACGATGTATGATCGAGTCAAGAAGTGGGTTTTCGAACAGGGCGGAAAGCTGGTCTATCTCGGAGGCAACGGGCTGAACTGCGAAGTGCTGCTGCACGACAACGCTTCCATGTCTGTACTGAACGGCAGCATTACGTCGCTGTGGAGTTCCGGCATGGGAGGACGCGACAGCCGCATGGCGGTGACTCATGAATCCGAAGCGAATCTGCTGGGAGTCGTCTTTACTCCATCCGGAGCGATGACCGGTGCCCCGTATCAGGTTGTAGATCAGAACCATTGGATTTTTGACGGCACCGGACTAAAGCACGGCCAGATTTTCGGCACCGCCAGTCTGCATTGCCGTTGCCCCGGCGGCGCGTCGGGCCATGAAACGGACAAGCGGTCAGCCTGCTCACCTGCGAATACTCATGTGATTGCGCGAGGACTCAATTGTGACGACGGTGGAGCAGAAATGGTTATCTTCGACACACCGTCCGGCGGTCAGGTCTTTTCAGTCGGCTCGATCAATTATGTCGCCTCGTTGCCGGTTGACAAAGACATTTCACAGATCACCGAGAATGTCCTGCGACGGTTTTTGATGTAGATGACTCACTCGTTTACCGCCCATCCGGAGGCGCCGGCTTTTGCAAGAGTGGGCGACTTTGGCTTGCCGTTCAGGAACAGTCCCGAAATAACTTCCTGTTTGAATGCGCTGGAGACTCAACCGGTGAACCCTGCCATTCGTAGGGTGTGACAAATTCGCGCAAGCGAACGCAGGCTCACCATTTCCGGACGCTATTTCGAACGGGTCCTAAACTTGAACGAACCACACTCCGCTGTTATCGCACAAACCAACCTTCCCTCCGGAGTTCTCCCACGTGCTCAAGTTCTCCCTTCCGCTAACAAAGCTGTTCCTCGGAACTTTACTTCTTGCCGAACATGCTATCGGCGCGGATCTCAAACTGCTGGACCTGAACGCGGACACTCAGCGACAAGTGGAAGTTGATCGCGATCCAAAGCAATATATCGGGCATCCGTCCACGTTGCTGCTGGAAGACGGTCACACAATTCTGTGCGTCTATCCGGAAGGGCACGGCAGAGGCCCCATCATTTACAAACGATCAACGGACAGCGGCAAAACATGGAGCGAACGATTGCCGACGCCAGCCTCGTGGGCCACATCCAAAGAGACGCCGACGTTGTATCGCACGGTCGATGCCACGGGGACGAAACGGATTCTGCTGTTCTCCGGACTCTATCCGATCCGGATGGCTCACACAGAAGATGATGGTACGACCTGGTCCGAACTGGAGCCGATCGGCGACTACGGTGGCATCGTGGCAATGTCATCCGTCGAACCGTTGAAGACCGGAGCCGGGCATTATCTTGCACTCTTCCACGACGACGGCCGCTTTATCCGCAAAGACGCGAAACCTGTGAAGCCCGTTGTGATGACACTGTTTCAGGCGACTTCCAATGATGGCGGACTCACGTGGAGTCAGCCAGTCACGATTCATTCATCGAACGATCTGCATCTGTGTGAACCGGGACTGGTCCGTTCACCGGATGGGAAACAGTTGGCCGTGCTCCTGCGAGAAAACAATCGCCGACATAACTCGCAGATCATTTTCTCCGACGATGAAGGCAAAACCTGGACAGCTCCAAAGTCTCTGCCGGACAGCCTGAACGGCGATCGTCATACCGCGAAGTACGCGGCCGACGGACGCCTGGTGATTTCCTTCCGCTGCAATTCCCCGAGGACAAAACCCATGCCCGCCAAATACGACGGCGACTGGGTCGCGTGGGTTGGAACTTATGAAGATCTGGTGGCTGGTTCTGAAGGGCAGTATCTGGTTCGTCTCAAGGACAATCAGCACCAATGGGACTGCGCTTATCCCGGAGTCGAACATTTATCCGACGACACGTTTGTGCTGACCACGTATGGCCATTGGCAAAAAGGCCAGCCTCCGTGGGTGATCAGCGTTCGAATGAAGCTGGAAGAACTTGACGCAATGAAGTTGCAGCCTGACACTGTGAAGTAGAAAAACATTCTTCGAGCGGAATGTGAACCACTCTGCTTTGTCCCTGCAAAAGCAATCGGCCCGGAGTTCCATCAGAAACTCGGGCCGAAGCATTGTTCTTTGTTGTGTTAAGTGAGTATTGATCGCTCACAAGACCATTGCAGACTAAGCCTGCGGAGGAATCGGGTTCTTTTCAGGAACCGGAACCAGCGAGTTTTCTGGAACTGGCGGAACTGAAGGATTTTTCGGAGCAGTCGGGGCAACAGAAGGTGCTCCGTGTTCAGCCGGAACAACAATCACTTCAGAGGAAGAATGCTGCACGGCCGCACCACCGGAAACCTCTGTCGAGGAACAGTCCTGACATCCGGGCACCGCGACTGGTGCAATCACCTCGACCCGTGGAGAAAGTGGATACTCGGTCACTTTCATGCCAGGCACTCCAGTGCCGATGACGCGAGCCCCATTCACAGTCCCGCAAGGAGCTTTACCGCAGGGTGCAGAGCCACCTGAAGCCGAACCACAAGGTGCTGAACCGCACGGTGCTGACCCACAGGGTCCACTTCCACAGGGGTTGACGCTGGAACCGCAGGAGGAACAACCTGTTGTCGAGGTTCCACCGCATGCGCCACAGGGTGATACCTGGACTTGACGCACTTCGTGGCATCCCACGATGTCACCACATTTTTCACTGTCGTTTTCGCAGTTGCTGTACGACGAGCCCGCCGTATAAGCACAGCAACGTCCGAGAGTTGCAGCCTTGCGAAACGAGGAGAATGAGTAGGATTGATCCAAAGCACCTATGGCACCTGCGAGGTCCTGCAGTTCGCCGTTGACCGACTTCTGCAAACAAGCGACGCCGGTAATCAGTCCGATCACAAGCAGTGATCCGACAATGACAATTTCAGTGGACAGGATCACTCCGTGCTCATCCTGCCGAAGAGCCTTCAGCAGATTCAACATTCTTATTCTCCGAATTCGACACCAGAGGGAAAGAGATCCGCAACGCCATGCTGCGGTGTTCGTTGGCAGACGATCAGCGGGCCTGCCAGCCGGATCCGTATTCGATGTTTTCAGAAGCAACATCAGCCGGCGATCTGCCGGCGTGAAGGGCGGTGATCTGCGACGAACTGAGTGCGTGACGAACTGAGTGCGTGATGTTTAATTGAGATGTTTGAGGCAGTTCGCTCACCCGAAGCGAGAAAGGGGCCTCTCACAACCCCTTCTCGCGTCGGACGAACAATGCGGCTGAAATCGTTTCAGCCGAGCGCGGTTTCTCAGGCCGCTGGAAGGCGGTTTCTCAGGCCACCTTCTCCCTCTCTCGCTGTGAACGGAGCGGGTTGCAGTGCGATGGAATGTCTCTCTCGGGACAGCCCTGGATGGCTCTCTGTAAGTGGCAGCCAGGACCGTTCTCTCATTCCTCACAACTGTCGCAACCGTTAACGTCACAACGTCAGGAACAATTAGCACAGCCCGTGCCATACAAAAAATCGGTACAGTCGCTACAGCCGGACCATTGCCGCAACACGATATCCAGCAATGAGTTATGCATCGCGGCCATGAGTTTAGAGGGCCAGCTCAGTCCGGTTGTGCGCATCGTAAGGTTTACGACTTGTTTAACGATTATGATCACTATTCTGAACATAACGGTCGATGGGGTTCTGCGGGCGACTCCGAGGACTGCGAATAGCCAGTGCCAGAAGGCAAGTCGTGAGGCGACGATCCTGCCGATGAATCGTGTTGCTTGTTCCAGGGCGGAAAACAGGGGAGCAATCGGAACGAGCATCCAACATTCGGTCGCTTCGTTAACGCGTTGCTGGTATGGTCTGTCCATCTGCAACGGCAGTGAGCGACAGCGGTATGAGGAAAGGACAGCGGCAACAATGGCGAAGTGTTTGGTTACGGGCGGAGCAGGCTTTATTGGCAGTCACCTGACCGAACTCCTGCTGAGCCAGGGGCATGTCGTCGTGGTGCTGGATAATCTGTCCACCGGCCGCGCGCATAATCTGGATGCCGTTAAGCACAACAGCCGCCTGGAAATCCGCAATGGATCCATTACCGATCCTGTCGCGCTGGGCGAAGCCGTGCATGGCGTTGATATGATCTTTCATCTGGCCGCCGCCGTTGGCGTGAAGCTGGTCGCAGATGATCCCGTGCGAACGATCGAGACCAACATCTATCCGACCGATCATCTGCTGCGTCTGGCCGTGCAGGGTTCCGTCAAGAAATTCTTCCTCGCGTCGACCAGCGAAGTTTATGGCAAGCATCCTGGTGAGTCGTGGGTGGAAGATGACGACTTACATCTCGGCCCAACCAGCCGGCCACGCTGGGCTTATGGCTGCTCAAAAGCGATCGATGAATTCCTCGCTCTGGCGTATCACAAGAAGTTCGGTCTCGGTGTCACCGTTGGTCGTTTTTTCAACGTCGTGGGACCTCGACAGGTTGGCAATTATGGTATGGTCGTGCCTCGTTTCGTCGAAGCTGCTCTGCGAGGCGGCCCGGTCATTGTGTACGACGACGGATCACAGGTTCGCTGCTTCGCTCATGTTCGTGAGATTACTCAATGCATCGCTAAGCTGATGGCAACGGAGTCTGCAGAAGGGCGAGTCTTCAACATTGGCAGCGATCAGCCAGTCTCCATTCTGGACCTGGCGAAGCGAGTCATTGCGAAGACGAATCCAGGTGTTGAAGTCCAGTTTGTACCGTATGCTCAGGCCTACAGCGAAGACTTCGAAGATGTGCAGCGGCGAGTTCCCAATGTGAACCGGCTGTACGAAACGATTGGGCAGAAGCCCGTGACGACTCTGGATCAGATTCTGGACGACATCATCGCGTGGAAGCGCGAAGTAATGCAGGGGCAGGCATAGCATCAGTGCTTTGTAGCGCCGGCTTCAGCCGACGCTGATTGGGTTCTTCGTGAGGTCGTAGTGGATCTTGCTAAAGATCCCCTGGCTGCCGGACCTTTAGCAAGGTCCAGTACCCGAAATCCAAATCTTGACAAGGCGCTAGCCGCCGGTGTCAGTTCAATCAGCCGGAACGCGTTAGCTTCCGGTTTTCTCTGCTCACAAACAACAACCGGGGGCTAACGCCCTGCGGCTGATGGACAGACATTGGACGGTGAAATCACCGGCGATCCAAAGCCAGCAGACCGGCGATGGTCAGTGCGAAGCCGATGATGCCGATGATGTTCATCTGCTCCCCGAACAGGAACACAGCGCCCACGGCGCACAAGGCATTCTGCGACGCATTGATCACATTCGCGCGGCTGATGGTCAGGAATCGCATCGCGTGAGTAATCGCGTAGAAGCCGATCGCGTTAAAGATGCCGGCCGTGGCAATCGTGAGCCATTCTTTTCCAGTGATCGCGGAGATCGTCGAAAACGGCAGCAGCCAGAGACTGATCGGACACAGCACAAGAAAACCAGCCGCACTGAAAAGAAACAGAGTCGCCTCGACACGCATATGAGATCTGACAGCTCGGCGAATGTAAACGCCGGTTACGCCGTAACAGATCCCTGAGAACATCGACAACGCCACGCCAGCAGGAACGCTCAATGCGGCGGTGGCCACTTTCTCGGGCGTGTCAGAAGATCGCGATGTCGCCGAAGACGACAGGAACGCGATCGAAGCAATCATCAGAGCAATGCTGATGGCTGTCCGCACCGACACTTGATCTTTCAGAATAATCCGCCCCATGATCGCGCCGCTGCAGATGATCGTGGAGA
>JBIIIF010000322.1:0-7179 GCA_044235005.1 Planctomycetaceae bacterium
GAATTCATGCTGCAGAAAGACTACGGGCTATGTTCAACGAGGACGCTTTCAGGAATTTTCGTATCCCGGGGTCTGTTCCGGTTCGAAAACACCAGGCGTTTCTCGGAAATAAACTATGTCCAGCATTAAGACCAACTCCGCAGATTCAGTCCTCGACGAAATCCGATCAACGATTGCCTCGTTTGAGTCGCTCCGAAGCTCCGGTGGACTGCAACGAGTCGCCTCGCTGGAAACTCATGCTCCGGCTCAGGCAAATCCATTTGCTTCGTTGCTTGCGACTTCGGCCTCCGCCAAGGATGCGCCGCCAATGTCGCAAGTGCCAGCTCCGGCCCCAACACCCGCCTCTGTTGTCCCTTCAAAACTGCCCAATGCATCATTCCTGACGGCTCCGCCAACCGAATCGTCCGGTCGTTCAGCCGGCGAATCCAGCGCACGCAAAGCCGCACAGAGTCAAGACGAAGACTATAAACCTGTCCGAGGTCCTGCCAAATCCATGGTCACGGTACGTGCTGTCGATAAGACCGCAAAAATCATGATTGTGGATGATGAACCTCTGAACGTCATGACTTTCCGTCAGCACCTGAAAATGGAAGGCTATGAGAAGTTTGTCACGACAAGCGATGCCAGAGAAGCCCTGCACCTGCTTCGAAGTGAATTGCCAGACGTATTACTCCTCGATATTCGGATGCCGGAAGTCAGCGGCCTCGACATTCTGCGAGTGATCGGCCTCGACCCGATTCTTCAGCATATCCCGGTACTGATCCTGACTGCTGCCTCTGACCCAGCCACTCGAAAGCAAGCCCTGGATCTGGGCGCGAGTGACTTTCTGCAGAAGCCTATTGATCCCAACGAACTCCTGCCACGCGTTCGAAATGCTGTTGTGATCAAGAAGCATTATGACATGGCTTCAAGTGAAACCGCTCGCCTTGAACAACAGGTTGAACGTCGAACTCGCCAGCTCGAAGCCACTCGTCAGCAACTGATTCTCTGTCTCGCTCGTGCTGCAGAACATCGCGACAACGACACCGGAAACCACGTCATTCGAGTTGGGCGGTACACAGCTATCATTGCGAAGCAAATGGGCTATCCGGAAAACCGCCTCGAAATGCTGGAACAGGCCGCTCAACTGCATGACGTGGGTAAGATTGGTATCCCGGACTCGATCCTGTTCAAGCCGGGCAAACTCGGATTCGACGAATACGAGCTGATGAAAAAACATTGTGCTCTGGGTCGGCAAATCATCGAACCGATCTCCGAAAAAGAATGGAACATTCTGAAGACTCATACCCGAATCGGAGAGAGCATGCTGCACGTTCGGTCATCGTCGCTGCTGATGCTGGCTGCTCGAATCGCACAGACTCATCACGAACGCTGGGACGGAAAAGGCTATCCGCTCGGTTTGTTGGGTGATGATATTCCGCTCGAAGGCCGAATCGTTGCCGTCGCCGACGTGTTCGATGCGCTGTCCAGCAAACGTCCTTACAAAGATCCGTTCCCTCGCGAGAAATGTTTCGACATCCTTCGTGAAGGCCGCGGCACGCAGTTTGACCCGGCTGTTATTGATGCATTCTTTGACTGTTCAGAGGAAATCGTTGAGATTCAACTGTTGCTGATGGACGAAGAAGATCGCATTCCGAAGGGCGAATGGGAAAATCTCGCTCAGTCGGTAGCAAAAGGCTGATCGCATTCCTGCATTCGGGGAGCAGAATCTTTTCCTGTACGGCCATCCGTTGCTTTTTGGGAGACCATTGAGCGACAATGAGAAGCTCGCCACACGGTGCGCCAATCATTTGACCAGGCCACGCAGGAACCTGAAATGTCTCTCCGCTCAAAACTAACCTTGCTGTGCTTCTGTCTGTTCCTTGCCACTTTCGTTGGTAAGTCCATTCCTGCTGGACAGTCGCAACCAGATGAAAAGAACGCTGCCCCTGCGCCCTCAGGCAACAAGGGTGAGACAAAATCATCCGGTCTGGATCAGGATGTTTTTTTTCGAGACAAGGTACTGCCTCTGCTCGAATCGCGTTGCTTTGAGTGCCATGGTGACGAAGGCGAAGTGGAAGGGGAACTCCGTTTGACGTCGCGAAAGGCGATGTTGACCGGGGGCGAAAGTGGCCCGGTCATTGTGCCATCTGATCCCGAGAAGAGCCTGCTGATTCAGGCGGTCCGCTATGAATCCTTTCAGATGCCTCCGCGTAACAAGATGCCGGACGCAGAGATCGAAATTCTGGTGCAATGGATCAAGGACGGCGCTGTCTGGCCGGCAGACCTGGAAAAATCCACCGCTCCCGTTGGAAAGTCCGAATTCCCGCTGCAGGAACGGATCGCTTCTCACTGGGCGTGGAAAAAAATTGTGCGGCCGGAAGTACCGAAGGTCAAGAACACAGAATGGCCGGACGGAGAAATCGATCAATTTCTGCTGTCGAAACTGGAGCATGTCGATCTCTCACCCGCGCCCGAAGCGGACCGAAAAACGATTCTGCGGCGACTCAGCTTTGACATTGTGGGGCTTCCTCCGACGATTGAGCAGCAGGATCGATTTCTGAATGATCCTGCCGAAACATCTGTAGCGATGGAAAAGATTGTTGATGAACTTCTGGCGTCCCCGCATTTCGGTGAACGATGGGCTAGGCATTGGCTGGATCTGATGCGTTATGCAGAAACGCTGGGCCATGAATTTGACTATCCGTTACCCTATGCATGGCGATACAGAGACTACGTGATCCGCGCTCTGAACAGTGATGTTCCGTACGATCAGTTTGTGCGCGAGCATATCGCAGGCGACCTCATGGAGAATCCTCGCCGACATCCGGAGCTGGGATTCAACGAGTCCATAATTGCCACAGGATTTTGGTATCTCTGTGAGGATAAACACGCGCCTGTGGACGTCAAAGCCGAAGAAGCCTCGCGAATTGACAATCAGATTGACGTCTTTGGGAAATCATTCCTCGGCCTGACGATCGCCTGTGCCCGATGTCATGACCACAAATTTGATGCGATCACGGCTGCTGATTATTACGCTCTTTCAGGTTTTTTGCAGAGTTCACGGCGTCGCGTTGAGTGGCTTGATTCTCGCCACGAGACCGCACAGCTCACCGAACTCCTCAACTCCTCTCGAAACAAAGTTGCGCAGAAAATTCAGACCGGGCTTGAAGAGCTCACAGCTCAGCAGCTTGAGCTGATGCTGGCTGATGCGATGAAGCCTGCCGCGGGAGAAAGCGAGGATCCGCGAATTGCGACGTTGCAAGCGATCCTGAGGGACCCTCGCACGAAAGAGCTGAATCATCCCTTGTCACTGCTGGCGGCTTTCGCTCAGTCGCCAAATGAGCAGGCTCCGGAAGAGAGAATTCAACAATGGATGAAAAGGCGCAACGATGCCGTTGTCGACATGAGTGCCGCCAGTCAGTCGACGCAAAAAGGCTGGATTGAAACCTCTGCAGGATCGCCAACAGTCGTTGCCGCAAACCTGCGTGATGGCCTTCCTGCCGGCTGGCGTGCGTTCGGAGCCGCCTTTGCTCATCTGGCCCCCGATCTTTCAGGCGTTGCTTCGGTCCCGCCCAACAAGGACCTGAAAGACGGCTATCAACAGGCGTTGTCAATCGCACGAGCAGACAGCAGCAGTTCTGTGGCTGATTCGCCCGGGTCAGTCAGTTCCGGAGTTCTGTCCCCGAAACTCAGAGGCCAACTGCATTCACCGGAATTCGTGCTTACACATCCGGAGATTCAGATTCTTGCCGCCGGTCGAAACTCACGAGTTCGGCTCTGTATCGACGGCTATGTCATGAACGAATTCACGGAGTTGTTGTTTGGCGGCTGTCGGCAGCCAATCGACACCGATGGCCAGTTTCGCTGGATTCGGATCGCTGGAGACGTCAAACGGTATATCGGACATCGTTGCCACCTTGAATTTCTGGACGAAGGAGATGGCTGGGTGGCAGTGCGTGAGGTTCGTCTGATGGGCAATCCCAATGAAGCTCCGATCACTCCGCAGGAAATCTGCTCCACAAACATCAACCTCCCGCATGCGGCCGAAAACGATTTCAGCCAGCTTCTGCGCAACCTGGCGGAGGAGCTTCAGAAGGATCCGGAATGGATTTCCGTGGCAACAAGAGCAAAACTGCTATTGCCTGAGAACAACGCCGAACTCGAAAGCGCCATCAGGGAATGGAAGTCCCTGCAGGAACGTCCTCAACCTGGTGATCCCGTTCTTGTGATGTGCGACGGAACGGGCGAAGACGAGTACTTGTTTATTCGAGGCAACCACAATAACCGAGGCCCCACAGTGGGCCGTCATCTTCTTACAGCTCTCGATGCAGCTCAGCCTCTTGTCGATGCATCAGGAAGTGGACGACGGGAACTGGTTGACCGACTACTCGCCGATGACAATCCATTTCCGGCCCGAGTAATTGTAAACCGAATTTGGCAACATCTGTTTGGACGAGGCATTGTGGCAAGCTCAGATAATTTCGGGGTGCTTGGCGAAGCACCTACTCACCTGGAATTGCTCGACTATCTGGCTGATGATTTTCGCAAAGATGGCTGGTCACAGAAGCGATTGATTCGACGCCTCGTTCTCACGCGTGCGTATCGCATGAGCAGTCAGCGGAATGATCTGGCGGAACAAAAAGATCCGTCAAACCTTTTGTTGCATCGATATCCCGTGCAGCGATTGGAAGCGGAAGTCCTGCGAGACGCCATACTGAGCGTGTCCGGGCGGCTGGACAGGACCCTTTTTGGTCCATCAATTCCCGTTCATTTGAATAGCTTTATGCAGGGACGTGGACGCCCCGGACAATCGGGACCGCTGGATGGTGCAGGACGACGAAGCATCTACCAGGGGGTCAACCGGAACTTCCTGAACCCATTCATGCTGACGTTCGATACTCCGCAACCAGCAACGGCAGTTGGGCGACGCAGCGCTTCGAATGTCCCTGCTCAGGCACTGATGCTGATGAACAACGAGTTTGTTCATCAACAGTCATCCGTTTGGGCCGCCCGACTCTTGAAAGAGGTTCCTGCAGGAGGCGACGACATTCTGAAAACGGCTTTCCGTCAGGCATTGAGTCGTAACCCTACTCAGGAGGAGCTGAATTCTTTTCAGGAGTTTTCGCAACTCGTCGCGGCAGACCGCAAACTGCCGGAAGAAAATGCATTACAGAATGCTGAAGTTCTGGCAGAAGTCTGTCATGTGCTGCTGAATCAGAAAGAGTTTTTGTTTCTCAATTAGCCGGACAGCAACATGATCAGGTAAGGCCGCTGGGCATGAGCAGATGGTTTCTGCAGAAAACGCTGAAACAGAAATAGCCGGGCACTCAAGTGTTCCGGCTCCAAACTCAGATCGCAACGTGTGTTTGCAACCTGGCCGCGGTCCTTCAGGCCTTCCTCACTGCAGGAATGACGTAACCATCTCATTTAAGAAGTTGCACCGTTCGATGGCCGCAGCCGAGCATTGATGGAGTCCAGGATGTCGTCAGACCGAATTCATGACCAACAGACGAATGCAGAATCAACGGAACCGGCAAACGTCGTGGCGTGGGCCGGAATTCTCTTTGGAATTGTTGCAGCGATTCTTTACGGCGTGTTGTTTCTGATGCTGCACGAACTGCCTTCGTCCAGACAGGAACTGACAGATATCACGGCCAATGCCCCGGCTCTGACAAGGCTTCTTGTGGTTGGCGGCAGCGCCGGACTACTCAACATTGTTTCGCTTATCCTCTGCCTGACAGGATACGTGATTCAGGGACGGTCACGATTTGAAGCAATTGCCGGAACCGCAGTTTCAGGATTGATGCTGCTTGCAGTATTCTCCGTGATTATCGTCAGCCTTTTGCTTACAGCCTGAACAGACTCCCCGGAGTTGACAATGCCCAGCTTTGATCGTCACCTGATAAAACCCGGCCAGAAGATTAACCTGCGCAAGACGGAGACTGACGGGAAGGCATTTGAGAATGACCGTGGACGGTGCGAGAAAGAGCTGATTACGTTCCGGGACAAAATTGTTTCCTTTGGTGAAAAGCTTTACGCGGAAGAACGACAAAAACTCCTGATTATCTTTCAGGCCATTGATGGCGGTGGGAAGGATGGCACGATCCGGTCCGTCACTCAGGGAACGAATCCCCAATGGGTCGAGGTCACCTGCTTCAAAAAACCGAGTGAGGAAGAACTGGCCCACGACTACCTTTGGCGAATCCACAAAGCGGTGCCGCCAACAGGAAAAATCGGAATCTTCAACCGATCACATTACGAAGACGTGCTTGTTGTTCGAGTTCATAAGCTCGTCAAAGAGGACGTATGGAAGGCCCGCTACAGCCAGATCAATGCCTTCGAAGAAATGCTGGCCGAATCAGGGACTCGGCTCATCAAGTTTTTTCTTCATATTTCAAAAGATGAACAGAAGCAACGATTTCAGGAGAGGATCGACACTCCGGAAAAGCGATGGAAGTTTGACCCGGCTGATCTTGAGAAACGCAGGTTCTGGGACGACTATGAAGAGGCATTCGAAGACATGCTGGAAAAATGCTCCACCTCGCATGCACAATGGTATGTTGTTCCTGCGGATCAGAACTGGTATCGCGATTATGTCGTCGCGGGCATCATCGCCGAAACGCTGGCTGACATGGCTCCCAAATTCCCGGAGCCACCCGACGTCACTGGTGTCGTGATCGAATAGACTTATCCCTGGAAGTGACATGAGCCACACGGGCACGCCGATCACTCAGACCAGGCAGTGCTCACTGCGATTGTGCGCGTACACAATGCACTCGCGACGGCATTGATTGCTTTCACAAAATCAGTTGAACCAGGCCATAAACAGAAAGAAGTTTCCGTTAAAAGCATCCGAGATTCTTCGCCAGGCATCCGGATCAGTTCGTTCCCCTTTTTCAAGGAAGGGCTGAAGGCCGGTGCCCTGAAGCCAAAGCACGAGATCAAGGCGAGCTGGTTCAAGGAATATCTTCCGAACGTTAATTCCCAGCTCAGGATGCTCCGGGAAATTACCATCGAAGAATATGGCTCCCCCTTCAATCCCTCGCCAGAATGGCAGCAGTTTCTTTCCATGCAGGATTGCGTCAGCTTCATCCAGAAATGACTGCCAGCCCACAAGGTTTTGTTGCGACACACGCAGTTCTCCGAGTGCAGCAGACTGGCGAGGATTCGGAAGCCATTCTCGATCGTTATCGGTTT
>JBIIIF010000324.1:0-7144 GCA_044235005.1 Planctomycetaceae bacterium
ACAGGAAACTACAACATCCGGGCGGCTGCAGACCCAGCGTTCCCGAATATTGGCTTTGCTCCGTTCCTCCCATAAACTGGTTGAACAGCAAGACCTGACCCGACTCACAGGAGCCCCGAATTTCGGTGGCTCCTGTTTTCGTTTAAAGAACAGCAATCTCGAACGACTGTCGTTGATCCATTCCGCAATCCTGAATGAAGCCTGATTAACACAGGATCCAGAAGCGGCCTTGCCAAAAGAGATTAGCTTCGTCGCGGCAAATCCCGGTTCAAAGTCTGGAGAAGCAGCTCGCCTCAAACTACAATCGAGGTCATGCTGCATCTTCACTCAACATCACCCGACCGCTGGCTTCTTCAGGTGAAACAACACCTCGCAGATGTCCTGATTGACCATGCGCACTGCGAACAGAAGGCCGCCTCAACTGCCATGGATCTGATGTTCGACTACGTCGAACATGAAGATCTCTGCCATCAAATGACAGAGATCGTTCGAGAAGAACTGGAACATTTTGAACTCGTCCGAAAACTGCTGAAGGATCGTGGGATTCGTTTTCTGCGGCTCAAGCCCGGAACTTATGGCCGAAAACTCAAGGAACTGGTTCGGAGGCAGGAACCACATCGAGCTGTCGATCGACTTCTGATTGCAGCGTTGATTGAAGCCCGCAGTTGCGAAAGATTTGTGCTTCTGAGAGATCATCTGGATGATCCCGTGCTAAAAGATTTTTACGGCAGCCTGTACGAATCTGAAGCGAGACATCATGCAACCTATGTGCGTCTCGCAAAGCAATTCTCTGATGATCACTCTGTCAACCTGCGGCTGCAGGAACTGGCGGTACTGGAGGCTGCAATTATCGAGGAAGGTTGCGAGCTTCCCCGTGTTCATAGTTAGAGAACTTGCTGACTGAATTCTTGATGGACTTCAGACATTCATGAATAAAGAGCTCTGAAAAACCGGACAGGTACTCCTGACGTTCGGTTTTCTTCGAAGATTCCGGAATCTCTGCGGGAACCTGGCCCGTTTTTTTTCAGACACACCAAATAGAATTCTCAGGTCTTCCGTTTTCGTTGGTTCCAATCCGCAAATCTATTTTCGAGCCACAACGTGACATCTCCCGGCGCAGGTCATGACGAGTACGCTTTCATTCTCACCTGGGATGGTGCCAGTTGGCGTGACGTCGTACGGCTGCGTCAGGGCCAGGTGACTACGATTGGTCGTTCGGCCACAAACCGAATTGTCCTTGAAGATGATGCGAGCAGCCGAAATCACTGTGAAGTGTTTTCTTCAGATGGTGAATGGCGTCTGCGTGATCTGAAGAGCCGGAACGGCACGAGCGTCCGCGGTAAGACCGTCTCCGGAGATTTCACGTTGCAGTCGGGGGATGTGATCTGCATTGGTGAATGTCGACTGGCATTCACAACAAGTCTGGAATCAGCGCCAGTTTCTCCGCCTGGATTGCCCGGGGCACCGGGTGAGAGGGCCACATCGCCGACGCAAACGGCTGTCAGCCATGAACGCGAGCCCAGCATTCTGCATCGAACGGCGAAACCTGAATTCCTGACCCCGGGCGCAGCTTCAGGAAGTGCCGTCAATTATGGTACTGAGCTGGCCAAGCTGTATGGGCTTGGACTTGAAATGGGCGCTGCCAGAACTCGCCAGCAACTGACCGATGTCGTTCTGGTCAGTCTGGCTCGCGAAACGGTTGCCAGCATCTCCGCCATTCTGCTTGCGTCGCAGGAAACCAGCGGCCCTCCAATGCCTTCCGATCTTCAGGTCGTTGCCTACCACAGCCAGAAGGATCTGCCCTATCGCAGAGTTTCCGACAACCTGTCCCGCGTTGTTCTCTCCCGCCGCGAAGCAATCCTCGCACGCGACGTCGGTGATGACCGTCAATTGTCCGTGTTCGACAGCCTCGGAGAAATGAAAGCCCTCAGTGTGATCTGTGCACCGATCACCTCGGCCGAACGTGTTCTCGGATTAATTCATCTTTACTCCACGAATCCCGATAATCCGCTGGATAAACATGATCTCGAATTTACACTCGCGGTCGCTAATCAGCTCGCCGTTTCACTCGGACACCTTCAGGAACGCGACTCCCTTCAAAACGGCCTGGCTCAGGCTCGCAGCGTCAACGAATCTCTGCGTTCCCAATTGTCACAGGAACAAAACCTGATCGGCGAAACCGCCAGCATGACAGAGCTGAAGGAACGCATCTCGCTGATCGCAGAAACACACGCTAATGTGCTGATACGAGGTGAAAGTGGCTGCGGCAAGGAACTGATTGCCCGCAGTATCCATTCCATGAGTCCACGCAAAGATGCTCCATTCGTCTGCATTAACTGCGCGGCATTGAATGAAAGCCTTCTTGAGAGCGAACTGTTCGGCCACGAAAAAGGGGCCTTCACCGGCGCGGCAGATCGAAAGATTGGCCGATTCGAACAGGCTGACGGCGGCACACTGTTCCTGGATGAAGTCGGTGAAATGAGTCCGTCGATCCAGGCAAAGTTCCTGCGCGTTCTGGAAGGCTATGCGTTTGAACGTATTGGTGGACGCAAACCGATTCAGGTCAATGTCCGCATCGTGGCCGCCACGAATCGAGATCTCGAAGAAGCCGTGGAAGATGGCGACTTCCGGAAAGACCTTTACTTTCGCCTGCAGGTGGCTGAGATCACAGCCAGCCCGCTTCGTGAGCGTCGAGATGACATTGAACTGCTGGCCAACGCGTTCCTGAAAAAATTTGTCGAAAAAACCGGCCGCGTCATCAAGGGCTTTGCAGAAGAAGCCATGCAACTGCTGCGCGAATACAACTGGCCGGGAAATGTCCGTGAACTGCAGAACACGATCGAACGAACTGTCATTCTCTGCCGAAACGAAGTCGTTCGTGCTTCCGACGTTCAGTTGTCCAGCCTTGGCAGCCGGCCCACACCTCCGGTTGTTGATCGCGGCACTCCCGGAGAGTACCGTGAAGTGTCCATGGCCGACATTGAGCAGGAACATATCCTGAAAACTCTGGAACACACCGGGTGGAATAAATCAAAATCTGCGCAGATCCTTGGGATTGAACGCTCCACGCTGGATCGAAAACTAAAAAGGTATCATGTCCCCCGCCCCCTGACAGACTGACCATGCCTATTTCATTTGAATGCCCAAATTGTGGCCGCCCTACTCGAGTCGCTGACGAACTTGCTGGCCGACGTATTCGCTGCCCGGGCTGTAAAGAACCTGTGACTGTCCCCAGTGAAGAAATCATCGACGTCGAAGACGTTCAGATCGCGTCACCACCGCCAGCCCGTCGAACACGTCGGCCATTCGAAGAAGAAGCCGAACGAAAAGCGGCTCCACGACCGACGAAATCCATCACGCTCGACAACGATACTCAGGCCTCAAATCCAGGCAGTGTTCGAGTCAACGTTCTGAAATACTGGAGTTCCTTTCCTCGCTGGCCCACGATCTGGATCGTCGCAACCACTCTGTTCAGCCTCGGAGCTATCGTCTCCACGGTGATGCTGGTCTTCGCAATCCTGAGCGCAATCCTGATGTGGTTGTATTGGACCCGCGTCCGCGAACACTTCATGAACGGCTGCGCGTTGCCTGGAATCATCATCTCTGTCGAACATCAATTGGTCGCATTCTGTACTGATTTGTCAACAGGCGAAGGCAGCTATCCGGCGGTTCGAATTCTGCGTCAGCCAATTCATAAAATGTGTGATGGCCCGCCTCGGAAAAATCAACGTGTGGTTGGCGTTGCGGTCTACGAGCCAGCTCCGGATCAGAATGATCACTGGGCCACGTTTCACCCGAAGATTGCGAGTTGCGTTACGAACGACCAGCGTGCCGTGAAGGCCACATTCGATTCTATTGACGAAAGCGACTGGCAGGAACTGATTGATTACCTTCATGAGATTCCACGCAAGACGGAAGGTCTTCATCGGCTTTGGTAGGAATCACCCGTAACTCTGCATGAGTGAACATCCGGGTGCGTTTACCCCCCGATTGTCTAAGACTCTCTGCCAACGCCGTGACGCGGAATTCTGCCACGCCAATGGAGTTTGCATAATCGTCAGATTCCTCAGAGACTTCTTCCCATGCACACCACAGATCCTCTGTTGTCTCATACAGGGGGCTTCCAGGAGGTAGGATTGTGTGACTTGTCTTTCCGAGGAACGACAATGAGGTCGCCGAATGCTCCAGATGATTTATACCAGCGAAGCGAAGACGAAGTTCTCTCCCGCTGAACTGCAGGATCTGCTTCTGATTGCACGACACAACAATGACCGTGATGCCATCACCGGCATGTTGCTCTACGAGGATGGTACGTTTCTTCAGGTCCTCGAAGGCGAAAACGACGTTGTTAAAGCCACGTACCAGCGAATCGCGGCCGACAAACGTCATCACAAGATTATGCTGATTGCCCGTTTTGAAGTCGACCACCGATCGTTTCACGATTGGGAAATGGGGTTCTTCGATGCGTCCGGTGGCCAACTGTTGCAACTTCCGGGATACAGCAACTTCCTCAGCAAGCGAACTGTTGAGCTGGAGAATCTCGAAGACGGTGATAAGGCTCGGGAAGTTCTCTTGAACTTCAAGCTGGGTGCATGGCACAGACATGCGTTGCCTCCGCATCCTGCCCATCCCCATCATGCCTCGACACATCACGAACTTTGAGCCCTGCAGAATCTAGGACTCTTTGCGAAGGTGCTGCACCCAGGCAGGCGGCATATTCAGCCAGATACTGTCCCGACGGATTCGACATCGATCGCAGTGCCCTCGCAGGGTCTCATCGATGGAACTGATCCGAACTCGTTCCGCGCCATGCGTGATAACTTTTCGAATGGGTCTCACATACATGTACTCGAAATAACTGAGAACTCCGCCGGGCTTCAGGAGACGAAAATAGGTCTCCGCAATCGACGTCACAAGGTCTGCCGGAAAGTTGTTCAGAGGAAGCCCGGAGATCACAAAGTCGTACGGTTCTTCCGCGACGAAATCCTGCACAGGCAACTGGTGAATTTTTGCCTGAGCTCGAACACGTTGCCAATCGCTCTCGTTCTCAAAACGAGCTTTCAGAATTGAGACGAACTCTTCATTAAGCTCAACCAGATCAAAAACATCACCAGGCCGAAGCAGCTTGACAATGGCTTCCGTCACTGGTCCGGTCCCGGGCCCAATCTCAAGCACGCGCACGGGAGTTGATTCATTTCTTGCGGCCAGAAAACTGGTCATGGACCGTGCGAGAAATCGACTGCTGGGAGCAATTGCACCCGTCGTTTCGAACCGCTGGCGAAACTGGCGAAAAAAGGCTGCCTGGTTCTTCAGGGCGGAAAACATAGTCGCCTGTCAATCCATGAACGAAGAAACCCGGCCAGAAATTTGGCCGGGCTTCGAGTGCATTCAGCATATCAATCAAATGCGAGAGGGGGGAGTTGAACCCCCACGCCGTTTAAGGCACAGGATCCTAAATCCAGCGCGTCTGCCAATTTCGCCACTCTCGCTGCTGATGCCAAACCAGCACGTTGAAAAAACTCGTTCAGTGCTGACGGCGGCGAATGGTGCCAAGTCGTCGACCTGAATTCAACTGTCGACACGAAATGCATGCAAGGTTCGCGACGATTCTCTTCTTTTCGGGCCAATTGTCCTGATTTACCCAAATCCAGAACTCTGAAACACCCGCTTCAAGCAGACTGTTGGTGTCGTCTCATCCTGCGGGCTTCTGTTTACCGCCCAGCCGGAGGCGCCGGCTTTTGTGCTGGCCAGCGCCTCCGGCCAGGCGGTCAACGACTAACTCAACAGATTGCAAACCATCAACGGTCAGGGATTCTTTCAGGCATTCTGAAACGACGAAGCCATCTGCTCGATTTGGTCGAGCAGTGCATTGATCTCTTCCTCCAGTCGAGGAAGAGCCTGCTCTGCCTCATCCAGATTGCCGGACGCCACTGACAATTCCAGTGTCTTTGCATAGTCACGCAGTCGGATTCCGGCGAGATTACCAGCACACCCTTTAATCGTGTGTGCAACTTTCTTTGCGGCCTGAGCATCGTTTGCAGCCAGAGCATTGCTGAACGCCGCAACATGTCGTGGCGCATCATCGCGGAATGCTCCGGCCAGAATCTCGATCAATTCCTGATCGCCACCGACACGGCTCATCAACTCCTCGCGGTTCAGAATCGTATCAGCCGCAATCGTGTTCTGCTGATCGCCAACAGAAACAACTTCTGCACCAACCACAACTTCCGATTCTCTTGCTGCGGGTTCGCACTTGCTCGACGGAACTACTGTAACTACTGCTTCTGCCCCAGGCTGTGACTCCGACAGCAAAGGCAGGGGCAACTGCAGATAACGAGATAATGTTCCATACAAACCAGCAAAGGAGATCGGCTTTGTGACAAAATCGTCCATCCCGCAGAACAAACATTTCTCACGATCACCCGCCATCGCATTGGCCGTGAGGGCAAGAATCGGCAGGCGATGACCTGCTCTGGCTTTCCGTTCGGCTTTTCGAATTAAGCGAGTTGCCTCGTAACCATCCATCGTCGGCATCTGGCAATCCATCAGGACAGCATCGAACGATTCGACATTGAGAATCTGTACCGCTTCACTGCCATCAGCGGCAATCCTGACTTCGAACCCATCTTTGGCAAGAACTCTCATCATCAATTGTTGATTGACAAAATTATCCTCAACAACCAGCAGTCTACCTCGTGACCCCTGGGCCTGTGAATCCGGCTCCGCGCCAACAGAGTCTGCCGTAATTTCCTCCGGAGCTGCGTCCAGTGCAAGAATAGTCTCCAGCAACTCCGACTGTTTCACAGGCTTGGTCAGATACGCGGAGATCTTTGCATTCTTCAGACGACTGCGATGGTGAGCCGCATCCGAAGAACTCAACAAAATCACTCTCGTATTCCGCGCGCAGGGCAGGCTGGCAATCATCTCAGCCACAGCAAACCCGTCCATTCCGGGCATATGGACGTCCAGCAACACAAGGCTGAATTGATTGCCGGATCGGTCGGCCGCTTCAAGTGTTTCGCGTACCAGCCTTCCCTGGTCTACCGCCTCCGCATCCATCCGCCAGACAGTGAGGATTTCCTGAAGGATCAGACGGTTCGTTGGATTATCATCAACAACAAGCACCCGTTGGCATGGAAGCGAA
>JBIIIF010000323.1:0-7144 GCA_044235005.1 Planctomycetaceae bacterium
GGCACCGGCCCCACCGAAGCCACCGGCACCGGCACCGGCACCGGCCCCACCGAAGCCACCAGCTCCGGCACCGGCACCGGCCCCACCGAAGCCACCGGCACCGGCACCGGCACCGGCACCACCGCCGGCACCGGGGTTATAAATTTCTGAAGCGTCTTGTCCACCGGAGCACTCATTTGCTGCTCCGGTGGACAAATTTCCTCGAACTGTTCGACCGCAGCATGATCCCCATCTGTTCTGCGGCCGGCCTCTGTAGTTTTTCACGATTATTGAAGACTATGCTGGAAGCAGGTCAACCATGAGTCCCCCCTTCATTGAATCCACCTCTCGCTGGCTGCGCTGGAAGCAGAGATTGCTGTCTGCTGCCACAGTCATCATTTTATCCGTGATCATCTGGTGCAATCTTCCGGACAGTTTCCGCGAGAACGTTTTCAGAATTGCAGATTCGCAACTCTCGCCAGAGGGAGCTTATCGTGTTCGATATGCTGAATGGCTGGTTCGCTATTCCGCGTATCTGGGCGGACTCGACAGCAAATGGCAGATGTACGGACTCCAGAGCCGCTTCAATTGGCGTTACATTATCACCGCGGAATACGGCGACGACGAGAACATCGTTCAGCAGACTCTTCCGCTGCCACGCCAGTCTGATCGAACCACGTTTCAGCGAAAGTTTGTTGACTTCAAAGAAGCCAAGTTTTTGCTGAACATTTATAACGACCGCCTCGCACGCGAAACCTACGCACGCTATCTGGCTCGTCAGTATCCCGAGTATCAGGGGTTGCCGGTTCGAAGCGTCAGCTACACGCTGGTCGTGCAGTATATCCTGCCACCGATTGTGGCCGTACAACAGCAGCAGTTGCTGGAGCGCGACGTGCAGAGTGACGTCATCGATACCTTCGATGTGACCTCCGAACGATCTCATGTCACAGGGACCGTTGTGGGTTTGTTCTGATCCAGAACAGACTGCTGACGACTTTATCACGTTTTAAATCACCGGAACCAGCACGGATGGCTGGTACGTCTTCCTCGACAAAGTTTTCTCCGGACCGTTTTATGATGATCTCCCGAATTCGTCGTGGCTGGAATCCGTTCTTCTTTACCCCGCTTGATCCTCGTCCACTGGCACTGTTCCGAATTCTTTCCGGACTGCTGCTGTGCTGGATGATGGCCGCATCGTTCCAGAACTGGAATCGATTCTTCGCAGCCGACGGAATCATTTCGCTCCATTCCGAGAACCTGCAGAATTCTCGAGTCAACAGTGTACTGGGTTTGTTCTACTGGACCGAGGGAATCGTACCGATCGAGGCCTGGTGGTTCGTCGGAATGGGGCTGAGCCTGATGTTCCTCGTGGGCTGGAAAACTCGCTTCGCCACGATTTCGATCTTCTTTTTTATCGAAGCGATGTTGCACCGAAATCCATATCTGGCGAACGGAGAAGAACTGGTTCTGCGAGCCTGTCTGCTGTACATGATGTTTGTCAATTGCGGAGCCGTCTGGTCCATCGATTCCGCAAAAGCCGTCCGCAACGGTCGAACCGAAATGCCGATGCTGCCAGGCTGGCCGATTCGTATGATGCAAATCAACGTGGCCATGATTTACATCATCAGCCTGCCCTGCAAAATGGCTGACGATCCCGGCTGGGTCACCGGAGATGCTCTGCACTGGACCGTTGCCAGTGACATGTGGGGGCCATTTGAATATCCGTGGCTGACGCTGGCGTTCGGCGGACTACTGCGAAAATTTATGACCTTTGGAACGGTCATCGTCGAAGCATTCTTTCCGCTGGCTGTGTGGTTCCGGCCGACTCGTCGGCTTGCGATCCTCACGATCTCCGGATTGCATCTGGGAATCGCAGTCACGATTCCGAATGTGACTCATTTCACGTTGTCCATGGTCTGCGCCTTCGCTTCGTTCCTCACTGCAGAAGACATGGATGCTCTGCAAAGAATTATGAGTACCTGTCGCTCGTGGGCCAAACGAACGTTGTCTGCCAGCGCGAATGAAGGTACCTCTTCCTCTGTTCGCCCCGGCGCGACTCACTGATTTTACAACAACCGTCTTCCAGGTTGCCGCTTATGTCCACTGCCATGGAACGCGCTGAATCTCTGTTACACGATGCAGACGCGATTGAAACATTTTCGCGACCGCGAACGCTCACAAAGCCAGGAGCTTTTGAATGGTTCTTCGTGATCCTCGGCGGACAGGTCCTGTTTTTGCCGTTCATCCTGTTATTGGGTGAGCAGGAACTGGAGGCCGAGCAGTACATTCACTGGTACTACTGGCTGAGCGTGATTATTGGTTCGCCGCACGTCTACAGCACATACGTTCGACAGCAACGCAAGATTCGCGAAGGCAGGACCAGTCGCTGGTTTGGAGTGCCATTGTATCTGGGGCTGGTCGGGCTGCTGACTCTGATTCACAAAGCGGGACTGTTTGTTGAAACCATCACATTGGTCAACGTGTGGCAATCGTTTCACTATCTGCGTCAAACCTACGGCATCGGATGTCTTTATGGTGGTCAGGCTCAGTTTGATGAAACCGATCGGCGACTGCGCTGGTGGGCTTATCATCTGGTCTTCCCATACCTGATCATCGGGCGATGGGATATGCTGTACGATGCGTGGGGCGGTCAGTCTTATCATATGATTCCTTACAACTTCGATGAGTCTTTCATGAAGCTCCTTGGAGTCATCGGCTGCTTTGGGCTTTACGCGGCTCTGGTGGCTGAAGGCCGACTGATTCGGCGCAATGGTTCCAGCTATAGTCCGACCGGTCTGATCTGTTATGCCGTCTGCATGGGAATCCACTATTACGGGTTCATGCTGGTCGATCATTTTCATCGAGGCTTTGAGGCGGTAACGTTCTTTCATGCGATGCAGTATCTGGCACTCGTCTGGGTTCTGGAACGTAAACAGCGAGCGGCATCAGGCAATCGCTGGATTGTGGCCGTGCCAAACCTGGTCGGTTTCTCCATCTTCTGGCTGACACTGTATCTGCTGGGATTTGGCTGGGAGCAGTACCTTACCACAGCCCTGGAACATTGGTGGATTATCGCTTCGACAATTCTGTTGTCATCGATCAGCGTGCATCATTACGTCGTCGATTCGTTTTTGTGGCGTCGCACGGCCGGTTCGTAAGGCACAAGGCAGAAATCACTGAGCACTGGATTTTAAAAGGTGAACTCGGGCTTCGGCGGCAAGAAACAGTGAGCCAGTGACGCAGATAAGTCCATCCGCCCCGGCCAGTTCGCGAGCTTTCGCGATGGCGGTCGGCGGATCACTGGCCTGATGAAACTGCGTCTGGCTGAATAGCCGGGAGTCGAGGTCGTCAACGAGAGTCTGCAACTGTTCGGGAGGCACGCTCCTCGGATTGCCAATAAATCGTGTCAATACCACGTCGTCAAAATGCGGAACAATGATGCTCAGCATGCTGCTGGCATCTTTATCGGCGGATGCTGCAAACACAAGAACCCGCCGCCGCCCCTGCCATTCCGCTCCATCCAGAACTCCAGCGACAGCTCGCATGGAATCCGGATTATGTGCGGCGTCCAGGACAATTGTGGGATGGCCATCAAGGATTTCGAAACGCAAAGGCCAGTGAGTCGCCCTGACTCCCTGTGTGATCGCGTCCGCAGTGATCTGCGGATAGCCACGATCACGCAAAAGATTGGCCGTCATGATGGCAAGGCTGGCATTGTGCGCCTGATGACGTCCCAACAGTGGCACAGTCAGATTCTCGTAACTGCAGCACGGTGTCAGCACAAGGATTCTTTGAGATCTTCTGGAAGCCAATGAGGAATCGCCATGGTCCGCATCATGCCAGGCAAAATCGCGGCCACAGACAAAGCGCGGACAACTCAGTTCAGTTGCTCGCGTCTCAACGACGCTGTCGGCATCTCCCGGAAGCTGGCCCTGCACAACGGGAACTCCGGCCTTGAGAATGCCGGCCTTCTCAAAGGCAATCTTTGCAATTGTGTCGCCGAGGATATGAGTATGGTCGAGACCAATACTGGTAATGACCGTGACCAGCGGACTGCAGACATTGGTGCAGTCCAGACGACCGCCGAGCCCTGTTTCCAGAACGGCGACCTGCACCTGCTCTTCGTCGAACAGCATCCAGGCCAGCAGAGTGGTCACTTCAAAGAACGTCGGAATCCGGTCACTGACGTCCATTTCGGCATCCTGCAAAACCTGGCAGAGCCGGCCGACAAGTCGCGTGAGTTGATCTGCATGCGGCATATGTCCCGAGACCCGCATGCGTTCTTCAAACTGTTCGATATGCGGTGATGTGAACAGGCCTGTACGAATTCCGGCAGACTGCAGAATGGAATCCACCATCGCGGCCGTGGAGCCTTTGCCTTTGGTTCCGGCGATGTGAACGGCAGGGATTCGTTCATGAGGTGCCCCGATACGCTGCAGCAAACTTGCAATGCGTTCCAGGCGAAACGGATTGGTCTGAGCGGACGGCCGAATCCGCTCGTAGTCAATACGATCGTAAAGCCATCGAATGGCGTCTTCGTAGCATTCAATTCGGGTGGGCAATGGATTCCTCATAGGCCGGGCCAATAGACCAGGATCCCATAATTCTCGATTCTTACGTTGGTGAAATCAGCGGGAGACGGAAGGTATCAGCCATGAACGTCTTCCGGCAACGGCGGATCAACCGAAGTTCGTGGGTTACGAAAATTCTCAATGGAAATCGCTGCCGTTAAAATGGCTTAAACACTGTGCCGTTTTATGACGTGTTTCTCAATGCAAGAGAACATCTGACCGAAAAATTTAATGAACCCCAAATTGAATCGCCAACTTTATCTGGACAGCGTCATGTCGGGCCAGACGCACAGGCTTTAGGTGACGCTCTGCCTGCGATCTTATCCGTGAAATCTGCGCTATCTGTGGTCAAAAACAGAATCAAATTTTTACCACAGATGGCGCAGAGAACACAGATGAAAAAAATCTCACAAACAGAGTCGTTCAGTGAAGAAGAAAGATCGATGTGTTCGCGTTTTTGCCTCATGTGGGACAGAAAAACTCAACCTCGAACGTGGCGCTGTTCAGTTAGAGCGGATCATTTGCCCGCAATGTCTCGCTCAGCCAAATTCTTCGCTCGGATTCCCCGAGTCTGACTCAGTCCATGCGTATGAGGTACGGGAGTCCTTTCACGAGAGGCACAGAAGTCTTGAAGCTCCTGCCCGGCAGGAACATGTGGATCGAGGCGGTTCGTGCATGTTAGCCGAGCCCAATCTGTTTTGCCGATCGCATTTAAGCCCGACCCGGGCCTACAATCGTTTTCCAGATTGCAGTACGAGCACCAATCACTATGCCAGCCAGAAAACCGCCGACATGCGCGGCGTTTGCGATGGGGCCAAAGGCTCCTCCAATGCAAAGCAGCATCCACAGCATCGACATCACGACCTGTTGCTGCGGCAGCGCCAGTCCATACTGCGGTTGAGTCTTCCCTTTCATCCAGATATAGCCGATCAACCCAAAGTCTACTCCCGACATTCCCCCGAACGCCGGGCCGCTCCAGATCAACTGAGCCACGTTTGAGACCACAGCAACAAACAGAACCAGACCAAGGAATCGGCGAGTTCCGCGGACAAACTCAATCGCGTTTCCCAGCGTGCGCAGCCAGGACATATTGAAGAGAATATGCAGAGCATTGAAATGAAGAAAGATCGGCGTCACATAGCGCCAGATCTGCCAGGTTTTCAGGACCTCCGCGGGTGGCTTGTTCAAAAATCCAGCCGCATCATTTCCCTCTTCATCAACCATCATGATGGTTTCCTGAATGAAGAGTAAATTGCGAATATCGGACGTTTCCACGTTACAGGTGAGGGGAATGATGCGTTGAGTAAACTTGACCGGGCTCAGCTCGGTGGATATGGCAACGACAAACACAGAAATCGCGACCATAGTGGTTGCGGCGGGATGGCATTTCCACCACACTCCTCGCCAGCGATCCAGAAGATCTTTGCGAAGCTTCTGCCGGGATTTTTCTGCTTCCAGCTTCTCGGCCAGGATTTGCTTTGCGATTTTCTCGGCCTCCCGAAACTGCTCTGCATCCGGGTTGGCCCGAAACTCCGTCAGCAACTCCTGAGCTCTGTCACGATGATCGTCGTTTTCAATCCACACGATCCACGACGCGCCTTCATGTTCTGCATGCGCTGGCAACTGCAGGGACTGCAGGACACTGACAAAACGGTGAGCGACCTGTTCGTCAGCAAAGGTGTAAAGTTCACGCACGGCTAAATGATTCTGTTTAAAGACTTCAGGAACGACGATCGGAAGAAACCGCTATTCTTCTGACACCGCGGCAGTAGTAATCTATCACAGCGGCCACATCCAGTTCTGACACCACGTCAGCATTTGTCTGACTCGGACGAAACGGACGTCGATCAGGAACGGTCATGCCGATGGTGATATCTCCGGATGTTTCGACATCGATGAAAACGCTCTCGGTCAGGAATCTGGCTGCTCGCGACGCAACTGCCAGGGCCGCCACAGCCGGAAGAGAAACTTCTTCACGGGGTAGTTTCTGTCGATTAGCTCGGACGGCGTACTGCATCAGCCCCGAGATCATTTCCCCGACTGGTGTCGAGGGAATCAGTCCTGTCAGACGATCAATATCCTCAAACGTCAGGCCGGGATTCTGGCTTACATTCAGCGGGACCAGAATCTTGCCGACGGGGGATTTCATAACGGCCCGAGCCGCCTGAGGATCTGACCATATATTGAACTCTGCCGCCGCAGTCACATCGCCCTCATGATGCAAAGCCCCTCCGAGACAGATCAGTCCATTCAGAAGGAAAGGCAGCTCCGGATCAAGATCCAGTGCCATGGCGACGTTTGTCAGAGGCCCAAAAGAGACAATGCGAACCTCATTCGGATGCTCCCGCACGAGATCCACGATCAACTTGGCGGACTCACGTCGATTGTGAAGATCCGGCACCAGCGGATCGACTTCGCCAAGTCCGAAACGGCCATTCAACGACTGAGGATGCGGCAGTCCCAGTGGTGTTTGATCGGCCGAACAAACCGCGACGTCCGACTGACCGACTCGTGGATGTCGTAACGGATCGGCAATCCCAATCAGGTAGTGAAGATTCCGAGTGGCCTGAATTCCCGAGACCATTCCGGCGACC
>JBIIIF010000325.1:0-7116 GCA_044235005.1 Planctomycetaceae bacterium
CGCACTTCCGGAACGATGTCTTTGATTTCATCGCGAAAGCCCTGCACTTCGATAACGATTTGTTCTGCCTTCTGGCTGACCTGCAGATACTGTTCGATCTGCTGGAGCGTGTCGCCCTCTTTGGCCTGCTTGAATTGAATGCGAAGCTGATCCACGCGAGGCTTCATCGCTTTCGCACGGTCGGTCATTTCGACGAATCGCTCGTCCCACTTTTCATAGACTTCAGTTCCCAGTCGGTACGTTTCCAGCGTGTTGGGGTCCAACTGCGACTTGACCTGTTCAGTCATGTTCGTCAGCCATTCTGATCCCATTTCCGTCAGTTTCTCCGACATCCATGAGGGCTCTTCACTGACAGGTTCCGGATCAAAGTCCAACTGCCCGTCATCGTTGCGAGGCGTATCGAAGCGCAGTCCATCAAGTCGACCTTCTTCGACGACGAAACGCCGCCGCGACAATGACGAGGGCTCCAGCCCCAGATGCATTTCTGTGAACTCCACCATATTCCATCCCGGTCGCCGCGCACTGGCCAGCGCGACTTCGCTGAGCGTGACCGACGGTGGAAAGAACGAAGTCCTCAACTGGCCCAGGTCCGCCCGCGCCCCGGTGGCTGTCTGAAGAGCCTGAACGGAGCTGTATCTGAGCAGTGGATCCATTCCAAAGGCGATGAATGCCCAGACGGAACCAACGATCAGAAGACGGGATATAAGATAGGTCCAGCGCATGGAGACCTCTTGGAATTCGATTCAGGACTGTTGGCCGAACGACTAAGATGAGAATTCTGCCGAGACAACGGCCAGCGGAAGATCACGTGAGCGTGGTTATTACATTAGTTGACCGATGCAATTCGATTCGCCCACTCGGCCCCCAGAATCAGTTTTGCCCATCGCCACCGACGTGCTCGCTCAGCGATCTTTTCGGCGTACTTTTCGAAGAACGGACGACTCAGTCGATGCACCGGCCAGAGCAACACCAGCCCTGTTGCAAAGCTGCCCATCACGATCGTATTGTTAAAGTCGGTCCAGGGCATAAACGGCATATTGGCCAGCTCGGTCCACATGTTCTGCAGTGATGGCTTGGCCAGGATATAGCCGCCGATCTGATCGAACAGTGAGTCGCAGGCCAGGGCGGCAAAGGAACAAAGAACGATGGCCAGTGTTGCAATCGCCAGATTGACTCGGGTCGAAGCCAGCAATGTCCCCAGAACAATGGCCAGCAGATTCCCCTTGGGAACCAACCCCACCAGTACTCCGAACGCAAGCCCCAGCGACATTTGCCGAGGTGTTGATTCCATAACAAACGCCTGCAAAAGCAGGCGTAGTGGACGAAGGATCAGAAACATAGTCAGCATCCTCCATGATGCATTTGATCAGCAGCCGACTCGTCGGAAACTCACAAAAACTGTGGAAAAGCCCGTGGGCTGGAACCGAGGGAACATTCCTCCGACGATGATTTCGGTGAGCATGCCATGGGGTCGTCTTGAAAGTCAAGACGCAGAAGTGGGAGTTTGCGAACGTCAGCGATGCATTTTGACTGACCTTTCGTCGAACCAGCATCGGCATTCGATGTCAGCACAGGTTCTGCAGGAACTGCCGATCAGAAGGCGGAGAGGTTTGCTGTTGGCGTGGAATTTGTGCACACTACGGGATATCTCGTTTCTTAACCGCGTATGAATGGCCCGTGATGGCTCGGATAACCTTGTCGGTGTTGGAAGGTCTTGAAAGAGGCCATGTTTTTCGCAACCTTCAGACCCCTGTGACGATCGGGCGGGAGGAAGTGAACGATGTGCAGCTTAACGATGAACGCATCAGTCGCCTGCACGCCAAGCTTCAGGAAGATTCCGGACGAGTTATCTTTACGGACCTGAACAGCACCAACGGAAGTCGTGTCAACGGCCATCCGGTCCAGTTGCGAATTCTTCGCCCCGGTGATCATCTGCAGCTAGGTCGTTGTACGTTGCTGTTCGGAAGTGAACAGGAGATCGCCGCGCGTGCTGAAGAGCTGGGAGTCAACGTGGCCGCGCTGCTTCCGCTTCAGGCTCCGCCAACTCGTTCGATCCCTGCAGGCGGCATTCCTGACGCGGAATTCAGTATGGCGGACAACGTCAATTCCGACCACATGTTTACGCCGCTGTTCTTTGGCGAACGTCCGCCACTGCCAGAAAAGATGACGACGATCCAGCGGGCCCAATTGGCAGATTTGCTCACATGCATTCACGAGCAATTGCAGAACGTTGTACTGGATTCTGCCTCTCATGACGAAAACGAACGCATCATGCAGGTTGGCTGGGAGCGTTTTCAAAGCTTGCTGCTGATGAATCGCGACATCGCTCGCTACCTGCAGGCGATCGTCAGTCCGGATGCTGGTGAATAATGCTCTGACGTCTGGGTGAATTACGCGCTGTAGTACACCAGTGCCAGCCCGCCCAGCACGATTCCGATCACGAGCCACGCATCAGGATCGATAAGTCGACGCCGTCCTTCCACATTATAGAGTTGTCCCATAATGGCAGTTTGAGTGGCCAGGATTGCTGACAGACAGGTAATGCCATGGCCCACTGACACGCGCGCCATCAATGCACCTGACTGCACGGCATCCAGCGGAACCAACAGGAACATGTTGAAGGCATTGCTTCCGAATACGTTTCCAATTGCCAGGTCATAAGCCCCCATACGCACTGCGGCCAAAGACGCGACGAATTCCGGCAGTGATGTGCTGAGTGCGACCATCGTTGTGCCGACGAAAGTTCGCCCGATCCCGGTGGCCGTCGCAATATTCTCAGCAGCATGCGCCATAAACGGACCAACGACCAGAATGACTATCGCTGCAGCCACGAAACGAGTGATCGCTGCCTTAAGAGATCCGGTCCGTTCCTGAACATGCTGCGGATCCGCGACCGCTTCCGTCGCAGAGACTCGCTGGTCAAGATAAACGATCCTGACCCCGCCGATGTAGATCACTGCAAGCACCCATAACCCGGGACCAATCCCCAGAAAGGTGATCTCACCTGTCAGCGGAGCGGTCAGCAACGTCAGACCGGCCACACAGATCATCGCGCCGCTCATCCCCCCGGACAAAGCATGCCGAGCCGCACGTCGAGACAACATTCCACCCGTTGAATGCTGCATCAGATCCAGTACCGCCAGAATCAGCAGATTGGCCAGGCAACTGCCGAATAGGTCTCCAATGGCCAAATCCGGTGCTCCCATCCGGATCGCAGAAATATCGACCGTTAGTTCCGGCAGCGAGGTCGCCCCGGCCAGAAGCACACTGCCAATCAGCAGTCGGCCGAATTTTGTGATCTCTGCAATCTGGTCAGCCGACTTTGCGAGATAAGTGCCCGCGACAATAATGATCGAGGCACAAACAACAAACTGCAGGACACTTGTCAGAATCTCCATCGATATCTTTCCAGACTGACAATCTTCGGGACAATTCCGACACTGTAGTCGAAGTCCCTCGAAAACCAGAATGAAGAGGCCGTCCAGTCCTGATCGAATCCTGCCTTGTTATTCGAAACTCAACTGCTCTGTACTCAACTGCAGTTCCTGACAGGCATGGATATAAGACGAGGCAGACCAGGCCTGAAAGCATTTGCCCATCGGTCTTCCGGTGCGGCTATGGACCCATTCATTGAACTCCCACTCGTGGTTCCTGCCGAGACGATTGAGCTGAGCCAGTTTGAGCAATTCATGGCAGGCGACTTCATATAAGCCAAGCCGATGAATGAATCGGACCCACATACCACCAATAAACGGCCAGATGCCTCCGTTATGATAATGTCCGGGCAGATTGAGCAGATTCACGATGTAGTAAGGCCTCCAGTCCGGATCGCCCGCCTGAACCGGCGGATACAAATTGGCAACGGGATACGGTTCATTCACTCCCACGCCCCACATAAACCGGAACGCTGTCCTTGCATGTTCAGCATCCAGCACATTAGAGAGGAACGCCTGAACGTTGCTAAGCACATCACAACGCCAGTTGAAGCTGAACGGAGTCACCTCGGCCAGCAGATAACTGGCATCGCCGACCGCCGCCTGTTGATGGGAGAACTGAAATCTCTCTACGGTCCCGTTCGATGACTTCGTTGATGGCCAGAATGTTGCCAGAATCTTGCTGCGAATCGCCTGAGACCGGCGGAGACATTCAGATGCGGCATCAAATTGTTTCTGAAACTCCAGCAGCCGGCCGTAAGCCACGTTCGCTCGATACCACAGGACTTCGTCATACAGGATGTGGTAACTTCGCCCAAACAGATCCGTCCAGTCTCCGGCTTCAGGGATCTCCAGAAGAAGGTCGTTGTTGCTGTCCAGCGCCCCCAGCCAGTCCATAACTTTCTGAAGTCGTGAGGAGTATTCCTGCAGGAATTCGAGGTCATTGTGTTTTCTCACCCACGCATGAAAAGCCACGATCGCCCAAAGGCCGCTGTCGATAGAACAAATTCCCCCGACGCCACTATAGTCGGGAGACCCATCATCGATTCGAACGTTGGCCGGCATTTGACCATTGGGGGCAAGGTGATCAAACAGAGTCCTGAGCGTCGCCTTCTGAGCCTCTCGTATCTCCGGATCGTCCAGTTCGATCGTGCCAATGATGGTGATCGATCCATCGCGTGCCCAGACACTGCGATAATTCGCGTCTGTTCCGGTGACTTCATTGTCGGCCAGCGAACAGGCCGAGAATCCCAGCGGGGTTACATTCTTTCTGATCGCGTTCAAAGCTTCACGATAGCCGGTCGCGATCAATGCTCTGTCCTGAGAAGTCAGTGTTCCCAGTGCCGACTCCGTAAACAGCATTCGCAATGTGGGATCCATCTGCTCCGCGCTGAGTGCCGTCTCCGCAGCCAGCGGCGTTGAAGGGATGATTCCGAAGTGCTGCAGACCTTCTAGCACTCCGTCGGCATTAATCTTCGTCGCATTGAATGTCGGAACTTTCACCACCGCTTCGATCAGTTCAGGCTGAGCATTTTCGACGACGATTCCACGAACATCAGGCAACAGGAACATTGCGGCATCGTTGCCAGTGTCACCAGCCACCACAACACTGCTCAGAGGAATGTTGAGGCTGTTGCAAAGCCATTTGAGCGACCCTCCTTTGCCGGAACCTGCGGGCAGCACGTCCACATCGCGCATGCTGGAATAAACGACGCAGACGTTCTGGCCTGCCGCCACAAGTCGCTGTTCAAGCGAGGTGATCGTTTCCAGAGTCGCTTCATGAAGGTACCAACTGGACTTGTAACGGTGCTGAAACTCCGGCGGCTGTCGGAGAATGCCTGGGATTTCCCGCACAGTCTGCTCAATAATTTCAAGCTGCCAGCTCTCACGAAACTGCTGACTATAAGCCCTCAATGGACGCTTTTGACGGCCATCATAGATCTGAGTCCCCACGCCTCCGATAATGTAGTCAGGCCAGGGAAGAACCTGAGTCGCCAGCACATCGATCACGTCCTGAACAAGTCGCCCGCTGGAATAGATCAGGAGCGGGCGTGACGCTGTCGGCAGATTCTCCCAGGCTTGTCGGAATCGTCGAGAAGCCTCCGGATTGCCAAGTAATGTGCCATCCAGGTCTGAACAAAATAACCTGACTGTGGACAATGTCGGTCGATTGGCCGATTCCATGAACCATCCTGTTGGAGAGCCTGTGGGGGAAAATGAGTGTCCGCGTCTGCTCCGCAAAAGCGCGTGAATTCGCACAGCCAGTGCGGAGGCTGGCGACAGTTATTGAGGGCCCGGTCCGTTCTGTTATTCGGCATCGATCCACGGCTCGTCCCAGGCGGTTTCCTGGTTGACAAGGACATCCTCAGGTCTGTCTTCCACAAGGGCAATCAGTTGCTGTGCGATGCCGGTCCACGTGAAGAGACTCCGAGCTTTATGAGCCCCCATCCGCGCCATACGTGACCGCAGTTTCGAATATCTCAGAACCTTCAGCATCGAAATGCCGAGGTCTTCTTTATCAAGCGGATCTGCAAACAGAGCATGTCGACCGAAAGTCAATACGGGATGCAGACCACCGTGAATTGTTACGATGGTGGGTGTTCCTGACGCCATGGCTTCGATGGCTGTCATTCCAAACGGCTCATAGCGACTGGACAGTACGAACAGATCTGCCGCACGATAATAATCCGCCAGTTCTTCATCAGGAATAAAGCTTCCGAAATGGACCCGTTCATCAAGCCCCAGTTGAGCCACCAGTCCCTTCAACTCGGAGAAAATCGCCTGTTCCGGAGGTGAAAGCTCAGCACCTCCCACGGCCAGATGAAGGATGGCTTCGGGTTCGCGATCAGCCAGCAGCGAGAAGCCATGAATCAGAAGATCGTAGCCTTTGTTTCGAGCCAGCCGACCGACAGCCAGAATCACTTTTCCAGCAAACCCCAGTCGGCTGCGGATTGCATTTCGACTTCCCTCACCCATCGGAAAAAATCGGTTGTCGTCGTAACCCGGCGGAATCATGCGACAACGTTCGGCTGGTGAGTCGTAATCGTTAATCAGCAAATCGAGCTGCTGTGGGGTCGTCGCGATCACGAGACTGGCGTCCTGATACAGAGTGCGTTCCCGAAGGATTCGCTCTGTGAAGTTGTACTGTCTCTCGAAATTCGCGGCGTCTCCCGGATAGTCGATCTCCATTTGCCGCATCTTCCACATGCCCAGCGAATGCGGGGTATGCACGTGTGGGACGTTCAGAGTTTCGCCAAGCTGCTGCCCGGCAATCCCGGCGTCCCAATAATGGCTGTTGATAAACTGATAGCCAAGGTTGTGACGTCTGATGAATCGCAGGGCGTTGTCAGTCCATTGCGGTAGTGCATCACAGAGATACTCCTTGGGAATGAATTTTTTGCCTCCACAGGGAACTCGAATGATCCTGACATGTTCGCCGACTGGTTCCAGCTCAACCTGATCTTCAAAACGTCTGGTCCAGATGTCGACCTCATACCCCAGCATGGCCAGTTTTTTCGATAACTCCAGAACGTAGACAACCTGCCCTCCTGTGTCAGCCGCTCCCAGTGGAGGGTGTGCGGCGACATATCCATGAGTGGAAATCATCGCAATTCGCGGGCGAACAGAATCGGCCCGCAGACTATCCTGCGCTTTCATGGACAACGTCCCCTGCGAGGTCCCG
>JBIIIF010000326.1:0-7096 GCA_044235005.1 Planctomycetaceae bacterium
GCCCGCTGGAGTTGGCGAGCCGGTTTCCCTGAGAGTCAGCGATTAACCAGTCACAGGGAACGTTATCGAACGCAAACCTGGCCATTTGAACTGATTTCGGCGAGGTCTATTGACAGGACCGATGAAAGGACGATTCTTCGACTCATTGTTTGCACGGTCTGAGTTTTTTTCGTGAGCTTTTAGTACTGAGGGGCTTGTTTTGCCGGAATCCTTTTTCACGAAGTTCTTTCGTTTGTTCACGCCGCGTCTTTCCGAGGCGAATCTGCTGCGTCGTTTCGAGATGGAGCGGAATCGGCTGCAATCGACGTTTCTTCAGAAGGCACGGGAAGCCGGGATTCCCAGGGGGTTGCGGTGGACGCAATGTGAGTGGCTGCCAACAATGATCCTGCTGAAGGATCGACAGACCAATGAGATCTGTCTGCTGGCTGGTGTCAATATTTCGTTCGAAGCGATCGAAGGCGGCGACATGGAGAATGTTGCAGCCGTTTCGATGCTGCGAGATGCTTGTGCTGTTTTTCAGCTAACGCCATCCGGCTGGGAAACGAGTGGTCGAGCGTTGTTTAACATGAATCCAGGGGAAGCGGCCGAAAGGCTTCGCGACTCGTATGCGCCTTACGGTGAAACGAAACCGTGACTTATGGAGAATGAATCCGAGTGTTTGATGAATTCCAAAGTCCTGAGAGAGCGGGTGTAACTAATCCGACTCATCACGGAATGGATTGAAACGGACGTATTCCCAGTGACGATATAGCTCGCTGGTTCGCACCAACTGTTCGTGAACACCGTCGACGGCAACACGCCCGTCGTGAATCAGGACAATCCGCTGACATTTCTTCACTGTAGAAAGTCGAAACGGCAGGAAGATGACGGTGCGATTTGCGGTGAGTCTCTGATAGGCATCGTCCAGCATGGCCTTCGTTTCCGAATCGAGCATGATCTGCGGCTCTTCAATAATCAGAAGGGCAGGGGACCTGACGGCGGCTCTCGCCAGACTCAGCCGAAAGATTTGTCCAGGATCAAGTGCAATGCCATGTTCTCCCAATGGGGTTTCATAGCCGCGAGGCAAGCTGCGAATAAAGTGGTCTGCATGAACGAGCTTAGCGGCATCCATGGCTTGTTGGCGGCTAATGTCGGTCTGCCCACAAGTGATGTTATCGAGGACGGTGGCATTGAAGACCGGATCCTGACCACCGATCAACATGGCTTCTGCTCGCAGTGATTCCAGAGTCGCCTGTCGAATATTCTTCCCGTCGATCAATACCTGACCAGAATCAGGGTCAATGAAACGAGGAACCATGCTGGCCAGAGCATGTGTCGGCCCGGACTGCAAAGAAAGTAATGCCACTGTTTCGCCAGACCCGATTCTCAGATCCAGACCATTCAGTAAGCGTGGAAGCTGAGGAGTTTGAAAGGAGATTTGATTGAATGTCAGAGTCTTGGCCATTGGTTCCAGAAAGCCAGCTCCGGGAGACTGACTGACGCCAGGGACTCGATTGATATAGGAAGCAACTTCATCTGCCTTTTCACTTCCAACTGAAATCAGATCTGTCGTCTCTTCGAGAAGTCCCATTCTCTGGAAGATGACACAGAGGCAACTTGCAAGGAGAACGCTTACGGCAGGGTGATATCCCTGAAGAATTCTTGCTGAAAGGATCGCAAACGGAATCATGAATACGATGAGAAAGATGGCATTTCGGATTCCCATCCCGAAGCGTTGCTGACGATGAAACTGGCGGCATCGTTGCTGGTAATCTCTGAGGTGGTTTTCGAATTGCTGTTGTTCAGTTTTCTCCATTCCGAAGCTGGTCACAATTCTCGTTTTCTTCAGACTCTCGGCCATTCTCGCAAGTCCTCGAGAAACCTGCTCAGACAACAATCGCAGGGAGTTATCGCTGCGCTGCGATTCCGCGCGAAGCGCCATTCGCCCAAGAAGCACCGGAATCACGGTCTGAAGAAAGACGCGCCAGTCAGTTAGCCATGCCGCAAAACTCACTGCAGCAAGATCGGGAATGACAGACAAATAAATGTTGCCGCAGCGAGCTGCTGCATTTTCCAGTGTTGATGTGGCATTCTGAAACAATTGATCAGTCGCGCGAGTCTGGTCACCCGTCAGATCCGCAGGCTCCAGCCGTAAAGATTTGCGATGAATATGCTGACGAAGCCGCATTATTTCGGTGGCGATATCCTGTTCCAGCAGGTCAGTGGCCACAGTTCGTAATGCAGAGCGAAGTACGAGCAGGACGAAGCACGACACACTCAATGAAATCACTGCGGATGAGGAATGATGAAGCAACGGCAGAACTGTGATCGCTTTGCTGATAACTCGATCAGCAAAGCCTTGCTGCAGGTGCGCGGCCAGTGGCAAAAGGCCCTGGCCTGCACTTGAGCCGATTGCCGCAGGCTGAGTGAGAATCCACACGATGCCGCTGAAAAAAACAATCACCGAAGCAAGACATGCGCTTGCAATCACAGTGATACAAGAAGCCAGCAACCGCCTTCGGCTAACGAGGCTCTGAGCGGATACGAGACGACGAAAATCTGGTGACACAGACACGGCACAATCCTCCGGAAGAGCTGAGTTGTCAGTCTGTATTGGACAGTCTGTCACTGCAGATTCAAAACCCGGAAGCGGAAAGATTGCAAATCCGACACCAATGTGTCAGTGCATTTTCCAGGACTGGCGACTTCTGGAGGAATTTACTGAACGTACTGTGAGACAAACGATTGACTCCGTACGCCATTGAGACTTAAGCAAGGTCTCTGTCTTCGAACAGGAGGAATCCAAGCAGCAACATGGCAGCAATGTAGGTAGTGGCGTACACGAGGCTTAAGCCAAGATAATCCTGGGGGACGACTCGTCCGGTCGCCACGGCAGACGAGACATTGAATGTCGAAAGTGATGGTACAACCATCGAAATCAACCGAGCGGTGAACGTGACGGACTCATTCGCCTGCCCTGCAACGCTTTGATTAACAATGATCTCTGTAAGATTCCCAATCACAAATACGGCAAAACATACAACCAGATTCATGACCATAGGCATTCGCGTCGCGACGGTGACACTGATTGCACCAAGAACGCAAACCTGAAGGAATGACAAAGCAACGCCTGGCAGAATCTGAGCAACAACACGCACTCGATCGGGGTGCGGCGAAGGAATCTCCACATTCGACACCTTGTGCCACTGCCACATCGGCGTCACTTCCTCGGAGCGTTCTCTTTGGTCGTAACCTACCTTGAAGAAAATCAGCACCGAAAACAACGCCGTCAAAATGACGAAGAGCCAAATGACCGACTGAACAATTCCGATGTATTTGCCCAGGATAAACTGACGACGATCAATCGGCTTGCTCAAGAGAGTCATCGCTGTTTTGCCTTCAATTTCGCTGGTAATGCTGGTCCCTGCAGTCCAAACGGCAAGAAGTGCACCAGAGATCAGAAGCGTTGCCAGACCGCACTCGTTCAACATCTTCACGTCATCTTCGAGAGTAAAGAATGGCATGACGGAGTTGAGCAACAAAACGATCGACGAGATTGCCAGCAATAGCAGGAACAAAGGCTGTCGGATGGCCTCCTTCGTCGTAGCCCGCGCAATTACCCCGACGCGTGTTCCGTAAGAAACAGCCACAAGGGCCGCAGCCAGCCCAAACACGGACAACCAAGTCATTGTCCAGTCTGTCTGGACGGGCGGAGCGACAGGAATGCCTTCAGCGAAAGTCAAAAAGCGGTTCATTACAGAAAAATCCCGAATGCGAAGCCAAAAAGCGGGCGCAACGCGGCCTTTGAACGTCTGTTACGTTGCCGCAGGCTGGGACGTTGGGAAAATCTCCCAAAGGCAGCCTGGAGCACCGAATGGCCACTCTAGCAGTGTTTTTCAAAGCTCCAAGCGAAAAACGTAGCCACATTAGCCTGAGGGACTAACGGCGAATGTGAAACCCGGAAAACTCATCCACAGCAACGCAGGGCAGCCGTTGTACGTCCGAAATGCCGTCACCAAACATCCCCTGAAGCCGTGCAATTAATCGGTCAATCGAGGCTGCCTGACCTGTCGCGACCACTTCAACCCGACCATCCGGCAAATTCTGAACATAACCCTGGACTTCGGAGCCTCTTGCGAGTCGCTGTGCTGCCGCCCTGAACCCCACGCCCTGAACACGTCCGGAAAAGTAGATTATTTCAGTGGTGCGTTTCATGCTTCTGTTCTTGTCTACCGGGCACTCGCCTTATTTGACTGGCCGATCAAGCAGAGACTCAATGGCAGCCATCCTTAATGACTCGAGATTCACAGCCGAAAGTTGGCCGAACGTTGTTGTACCAGCGTCGTCATCATTCGTTTTCTCGACGCGAGCGTCTATCTTGACATAGTGGCGAATGAAGTCCTGAATCTGATTCTGCGTCCAGTTTTTCTGCTTCCTCAGGAGAGTCAGATATTCAATCAATTGCTGTGCATCTCGATAAGCCTTGAGCCGCATCGAATGCCGGATCGAAATTTCTCCGCTGGAGGCGGTGTCATAGATGAAGAGCCCCAGTTGATCAGCTTCGGTCAAAGCACTGCCTGACTTGTCGACTGTTTGCCACGGAACAATCCCTTCTGCACCGTGTTGCCATGAATCAAGAGCCCATGCCTGAATATTCCGATTCGACTCATGAACATGATTCGATGTTCCGTAGATCCAGACTCGAAGTTGATCACGCTCTATTCGATCGGCAACAACTCGGCGATAGTTCTGAAAAGCTGATGTTGCAACGACCCAGAGATCACTCCGCCCCTCAAGTTGCCCTCTGCAATACTCAGGGCGTGAAATGTCGACTCGGTATTGGACTTTTACTTTCGGCCTGATCTCGTGTCCTTGATCTGTAAGTTCTCCGTAAAACTGAAGGGCTCGATAGTCCCAAAAGCTTGAAGGCTCATCCAGGATCCATGGAGCCTTTGATTCCTCTGCCAGCGAACCCTTATTGTTGAAGTAAACCTGAAAGCCAGTCTCGTTCCATCCTCTCGCCTCAGCAACCCGTGCGAAATCCCGGAGTATGTTGACGTAGGTCTCTGCGTACGCAGGCTGCTTGTTAAAGGCCAGATAAGCATCAGGATTGCCGTCGAAAAACGCTCTGCAGTTCAGAGGCCAGCTTTCATGAAAAGTCAGGTAAAATCCCGGAGCAGGAATTGGTCCTCGATGACCATTCTGGAAAAACGATCCATCCAGATATGGCCCGAATGCCTCGGTAAAATCATCCCAATAGCCCGACTTGTCGCCTGGCTGAATGTTGTCGTATTTTTTGTTGTCCATGCGGCGCCCCGAACGAAGCCTCATGTCGAGATTGCTTTTCCTCGCTCCCGGCGCTGCCGTGCTGTGTGAATAATGCATGATATTACAGTGAACGCGATGATCGTAAGCGATCTGCTGCAACGCATAATATTCATTGATTTTGTCGGGCATTCCATAGCTGTTCATCTCGCAGAAAAAAGTGGCTTTGCGAGGAAGAGCAAATGGAAGTATTACTACTTCGAGAGGCAAACTGCGCCCGTCGGAGATTTTGATGGTGCCTCTTTTTACAGACGCTTCCGCTTCAAAGGGAATGAACAGGTCGGCCACGACAGCCTCGTCAGAATCGACATTGAGGTTGATCGACTGCGGCATCGGCAATAGAGGGTCAGGAATCTGACGTCCTTGTGACTGGACATAGGCTGCATGGTAGAGGTCAACTCGGATTTGAGGATCATCCAGTTCGACCTCGACCGAAACCTTTGCCTGACGATCCTTCCTTAACAGAAGCTGGAAGCTGACAACCTCACCGGCCGCCGCAGTCAGGCGAACTCTCTGACCGTCAAATAACGGATTATGAACGCGGTAATCGTCAGGCAGCATTCCGACAGAACGTCCGTCAGCGTCATACTTATCTGTGACAGGAATTACGCTGAGACCAGAATGCACCAGCGGACGCTTGGCCGACATATCAGCTTTCGGAGTCATTACCAGCTTTGGACTCTTGATTACACTGAGAATGACCGCCGGTTCCGATCTCTGCCCACAACGATTCAGAGTCACCACTCTGATTTTGCAGGGCACAAGAGGATCGATCTCTGAGGAAAGGTCTCTCAGAGGAATCGTTTGCCTTTGGTTGTTCAGCACAAGAGGGATGTTGTGTCTCGCAAGAGGGCGGTCGTTAATCGTGATCTCATAAGCGAAGCCATTTTCGGGTGAGGTCAGGTGAAGCTTCGCTGATTCGGCGTCCGATGCCATCACCGACAACTCGGTTGCCGCTGCGGGAGCGGGATCATCCTGATCCTCGAGTTCGACAATCAAGAACGGCCGTTTGCCGGATTGTTCTTTGGAAAAGATCGTAGGGTTGCGACTGTAATCGGCCTCATGCTCGTGGATGGCGAGGCCATGAGCGACGCCAATTGACATCGCATGAATCATGTCGGGAGGTATATTCCAGTGATAAAGGCCATCCTTGAGTTCTGACGGCGACTGTTGAACGAGAGTAAAACTGCATCCACCACAAACAGCGGGAAATCTGGCCTCCGGGTACCCCCAGTTCTGGATGCCGTCGATTCCGGCCGAAATTCCGTTCGAGCGATTTTCATCCCACTGAGATGCAATCGTCGAAACTGTAATTCCACTGATGTTCTGTTCGCCTCGCGTGCAAACGAGGGTCGCTTTCCTGATCTGCTTGCCCTGAATTGCTGATGTGTCGAATGCCATTGCAACCATATGCTGGTTGCCTTTCACTCGAATTCTTCCCTGTTGCCCCGCGTTCTGTTCCCACTCACCGTCGACCATTACGATTGAGTTGTCTTTCGTAACGGGCAAATCAATTGAATCAAACGCAGCACACTCACTTGCCCGGATGAGGGATGTCAACAGAAGCAGTACGAGAAAGAATCGCATTGGGAATCTCGCTGATGGAACGACTCGTGATGTTCGCATATCCGTATTCGAAACATACCATTGAATTGGTGCAACCCCTGGCAGCAAAACATTTCGAACAGGGGTTCTGCCCACGAACACTTCAGACGGGAGTGTAGTGAAACGGCGAACACCAATTGAAGTCCTGCGCATATAAAGTCGCTGTGCGCAGCTAAACCGTGATGCA
>JBIIIF010000088.1:0-23582 GCA_044235005.1 Planctomycetaceae bacterium
AGTTGTTGCAGCCTTTGCCGCGAACCCATTGACCTTCCGAAACTTCGTCCGGCGTGATGTTGAAGATATCAACTTCTTCCGGGCTTGGCGTATACGGTTCTTTGCACTTCGGGCAAACGACGCGCACCAGTCGCTGAGCCATCACGGCCATCAGAGAGCATGCCACAAGAAATGGCTGGACTCCCATGTCGATCAGTCGAGTAATCGCACCGGGAGCATCGTTGGTATGCAGCGTACTGAACACAAGGTGTCCGGTCAGCGACGCCTGAATCGCCATTTCACCGGTTTCTGTATCGCGAATTTCCCCGACCAGAATCGCGTTCGGGGCCTGTCGCAACATCGCCTTGATGATCTTGGCGAAGTCCAGCCCGATATTGTGTCGCACCTCGACCTGATTGATGCCAGGCAGGTAATACTCCACAGGGTCTTCCGCCGTGATGATCTTTCTGTCAGGGCGATTCAGTTCCCCAAGAGCACTATAGAGCGTTGTGGTTTTTCCCGATCCGGTAGGACCCGTGACGAGAAAAATCCCGTTCGGCCGCCGGATGATGTTCTGAAAAGTACGATAGTTGTCTTCTCCGAAGCCGAGGTTACGAATGCCTACCTTAATGTTGTCTCGGTCCAGAATTCGCATGACCACTGCCTGGCCATGGTTCGTCGGCAGAATAGAAACTCGCAGGTCAAACTCTTTGTTCCCCGAGCGAGTCTTGATTCGCCCGTCCTGAGGTCGGCGTTTTTCAGAAATGTCCATCTTGGCCATAATCTTGAAACGCGAAACCAGTGCTCCCAAAAGTCTTTTGGGAGGACTATCGCGTTCAATCAGAGCACCGTCGATGCGATAACGAATGCGAACCCGATCTTCGAATGGTTCCACATGGATATCGCTGGCACGCTCTTTTACTGCCTCGGAGATGATCAGGTTCGCCAGGCGGATGATCGGGGCACTATCGTCCTCGTCGCCCTGCATAGCCGATGCTGCTTCGACATCTGTGAAGTCGATCTGAGTTTCTGTGAACTCTGAAATCATCGAGTCCACAGACTCGGTTTCGGACTGCCCGTAGTGGCGATTAATCGCCGCCTGAATCGATTCCAGGGGTGCCATGACCGGGCGGATTTCACGGTTCAGAACGAATCGCAGCTTATCGATGATTTCAATGTTGTTCGGGTTGTGCATTGCGATCACAACCGATTCCCCGTCAGATTCAATTGGAATCACAACGTTTTCTCGAGCCATCGATTCTGTGACCAGCTCGATGACAGAATTCGGGATCTGACGCCCCTCAAGCTCGATGTAGTCGTAGCCAAACTCTTCGGCCTGAGCCCTCATTAAGTCGCCAGAGGAAATATAGCCCAGTCGGATCAGAGCATCTTCACAGGGAATCCCAAGATTCGCAGCCATGCTGCGTGACTCTTCCAGTTGAGATTCCCCAATGGTGCCATCGTCGACAAAGCGCTCCAGCCAGTCACGCATGCTCAGAACTCCGAATCCGCAATCTACAGAACCTGAAAAAACAGGAATTTTCTCACCACTGGATTGTGTTCACTTCGGAAACGCAACACAAGTCCCGGGTTCCAGAGAAGTGGGGTCCTCACAATGTTCTTTCCGGAAAACACCCCACGACGAGCGGGGGGCCTCTCCCGATTATTCAGCAAAGAGGCAATTCCTCAACATTCCACTGGCGACGACACCGACATGTGTTGTCGGCTGATGTCCCCGCTGACAGCGAATGCATCGTCGGGTCAGAAAAGGCATCCGGGAATCTCCACGCTCCAGAACTCCGCCAACCAACAGTGGCGGGGGCGCAATCGGTTGCTGCCATCGTGGAGTTCGACTTTTCTGGTTGGGGAATCCCCTAAACGACGCGAATCCCAAAGGAGAACTGTGATTATCGCGATCAGAAGAGTTGTGCCTGCCTTCGCGCTGGTCGCGATTTGTTAAGATTTCTGCACTTTTCAGAGAAATCCGCGACTTCTACATCGCAGGCCTTCAACTCGACCAAAGTGGCCTGCCAGAGAAACTCCTGCCCACCGCCGGCGATAAGTCAGCTTTAGGGCCACCGCACCAGATTAAGCCAGGACGTTGATTATTCCGAGACGCCAGAGCCTGGTGTCGGCCTGGAGGGAATCGGCAACGTGATTTTTGGCGGAGTCGGACGCGGTACCAGCTTTTCAGCCTCCGTCACAAGGTCCTGCAGTTGCTCTCCGAGAAACCTGGCTGCGATCGCAGCCTGCTGAAAATTGGTGTGTGTCGACGCATGCCACGCGTCTTTTTCGAATTGCTCGGCCGCAGACGAAAGCTTCCCGAGCTTCTTGCGGACAGTTTTGAAGTACGACAGCGGATCTTCTACCTGAGTCTCCACCGCACGAAAAACGTCGAAGATCGTTCGAGCCATTTCGTTCAGTTCCGGGTAGTCCTCCACCTCATCGGAATGCTTAATGAATGTGCGGATCATCCATCCGTGAGCCATGACCTTCTGGCTCCGAGCAACTAATGTTTGAAGCCTGGCCTGGACTTCGGGTGTCAGAGCTAAAGCCGTTGTGTTCTCAGGATCCGACATTGCACGATCACATACTTACTTTTGCAGCGGCGGAGCATTCGTGTCCCATTTCAGATCAGCCGGGACGCTCTCTGTCAGCCAGGTCTTCATTTTCGCCAACTCGGCAATCTGCGCTTGTTTGAAATTGCCTTTGTTGGCAATCAGTTGCAGTGAGACAAGTGTCACAAATGGTGCCGCCTCGGAAACAACCTTGGAGTTAGGCGCTCGATTCATAATGCCCTTACAGGCCGGAGGAGCGGCAGCGGCCTCTGCGGCTGTTGCATGCCTGAACGTCAACAGCAGGTCAATCCCACACCATTGCCATTTAGGGTTGCCTGGATCCTGACTGTATTCCAGAGCCGCATCACCCGCCAATTGAGTGACCTTCCATGCGATTGGATCAAATTTTGTCCCTGCCACATCGTAATTACAGATTCCGAAACCCTTTGCAGCATGGCACCGAACTTCAACCGGTTTTGTGCGGTCATTGATCACTGCCGCAAATATCTTCAGGGCTGTCGGCTCAGGTGTGCCCACCGTCCTTCTGGGCTTGGTAATCAAGTAGGCTGCATCAATGAGGTCCAATTGAAAGGCAACTTCTGTGTAGGGGCGGACGATTTCCTTGTAGAGAGCGTCCGAAATTCGAAACTGATCCTGCTCCACAACATCGCAATTCATAAGGATGTTTTTGATGGAGGCTGCTGTCATTGACTTTACGGAGTCGGGCTGATTCGCGTCATTCAAGACAGCCAGAATCACAGTCAGGGCTTCGGGATGAAGCCGCGTTATCGCTTGTGCTCCACCGCCCTGCCCTGGGATCGTGTCGTACAGATGCTGCATGATCTTGATCGCCGCAAATCGCGAGTCAAGATTGTTGTCCAGCATCTGCTTCACGACAGCCAGGACCTCTGAGCAATACTTTCGTCGCTCCCGGTCTTTTCCTGCCTGACCACCCTGAGCCCCGGAGCCAGCTTTCACGACCGAGTTCTTTACATCCTCGATCAGGTTCTCCATATTCTTCGAGCTCTGACAAAACGCCGGATCAGTGGCTTGAAAAATCAGCCAAGTCAAATAGTCGCGAACAATTTTTGTGTCCGCCTCGCCGCTGAATCCATTGGCCAGCAGTTGAGTGTATTGCCGCTTGACTTTATCAGCAGCAGCTCTGTCTGGTCCGGGAAGAGGATTGCGAATCTCTCGAATCGACCGAGTTAACTTCTGTTGATTCAGCACATACTGTTGTGCGTCGTTCACAACTGCGGGAGCGGCCGCTGGAGCTGCCGCACTGTCCGGAGTTGGCGTTGCTGCACTTTCGGGAGCAGCCTGAGTCGGAGCCTCTGCCGCCGGAGTTGCTGAATCCTGTGCGCAAGCCTGACCATTCGGCACCCCGGCAAGGGCGAGAATGAGCAGCGCCGGCACCGCGCCGAAGGAGAAGAAACTACTCAGGATCTGAAAGTTGCGTACAACAACTGGCATAAGCTCACCAGAACAGGGAGACATCGGTGTCTCGTTCAATTTTTCAGGAATCCAGGACGAGAGAAAACTGATAAACATGACAGGTTCACCGATTCACGTCCAGAATCAGAACCCATTCAGGGCAACAAATCATTACTTTCGCGCCAAGAATCCGGTTCTGCTGCCGAGTCGGTATGATTGTTTACCCGTCGACAGATTACCAGTCCGATACGACCGTGACCGCGATTCCGGAGGAATTGATACAACCCGAATCTGCCGGATCCCTTTCACCAGTTCCCGGCCACAGACTGTATGGGAGGTCGTTGAAAATGGTTTCCGGCAGTCTCTGGAGAACCCTGTTCGTCGTGTTACTTTGCTGCCTCCAAAGCCTCAGAGACCTTTTTCAACACGGTGCTCAAGTCGGTTCCGTTCGTTTGAAGCTGACGTCCGGGGACGCACGATGCCAGTTCTGATTGTTGCTTTTCGCCGGAGTTCCGCTCAGAGCCCGCGTTTTTCATCTCTTTCTGAGTTCCATCAGGACGTAATGAAACCCTGGATCTGTGATTTCTTTGCCCTCATGATCACGCATCCCGACCGAGTACCCTCGAATCCGGGCCAGTTCAACAAAGGCCGGCGCCGCATTTCGCCCTCCGTCGGCAATCCAGCAGAGTCCGTGGGGCTCCAGCATTCGATCGATCAAATCCAGTATGGGGACGTGATTTCGGCTTTCGTAGGTGATGTCGCACCCAATGATCACTGAGTAAGTCGATTCAGGTGGCGAACGCCAGTCAAGGACAAACGCATCCGCGTCAGGAAATCCGTTCAGAGCGGCATTCATTTTGGCTGTCATGATTGCGTTGACGTCGTAGTCCGTCAGCGAGACCTGGCAGCCCGATGCCAATGCGGCAATCCCCACAAGACCCAGTCCGCAGCCCAGCTCAAGAACTCGGGTTTGCCGGGGCCACGGATTTTTCAGCATCGATTCCGCGATGTGCAAAGCCGCAGGCCAGAGGTATGCCCAATATGGCATGTAGTCGTCCAGGGCATTGGCCGAAAGAACTTCCGGGGAGTCCAGCAAGCTATCGGGGCGGAAAGGGACCAACAGGCGAAAACAACGGTCCAGTACTCGAAACTCAGTTTCCGTCCACCCAAGCGGAATCTCGGGCAATCCGGGAACTCTTGTTCCACTCAGCGCACCGGCTTTTGCAGCAGGACGCAATTCCCTATGGGTATCCGGGGCCAACATCAGGTTTCTGCCTGCGACTAAAGTTGCTCGTCTCTGCGGACGTTTGCTGATTTTTATTTGCGATCTGAACGCTCAGCGGTCGTCTGAAATATCGGCTTTCGAAAATAGGCTTTCGCACGAACCTGCCAATCGTGAAGAGTCGTATTCAGGTACTCACTAAACCGAGGCGGCGCCTTGCCTTCATGAATCAGTTGCAGATAGTTACACAGACATGCTCTTGATTCGTTCGATTCATTCAACAAAAAACTGCACAGCGCCCAGCTCTCCCGATAGTCCGTGGAATTCATGTCTTCTGCAACGCCAATGTTCTCCAGCCGATTAAGTTCCGGAGACCAGCCGACGGCGGCTTTGAACCGAACACTCTTCGTACGTTGAGAAGAGGGCCTCCGCAGAGGTTCCTCTTCGAAGTACTCGGCAAGCCCTTCGTCCATCCACAACGGCAGGAATTGAAGGTGCTGGTGGATTAGAGCGTGAGTCATTTCATGTCGCAAATCGGCTGTCAATTCATCTGATCGATAGCAGTAAATAGAAGTCAGGCTCCCCTTGCGAACGAAAACAGCTCGACGGTTGCGACTATGGGGAACAGTTGAACCGAGGTACGCCAGATAATTTTTCCGGCTTTCGAACAGGACGATCTGAATTGGTTCGCCAGTCGGCCTGATGCCCAGTGTGTCGCTAACCTCTGATGTCAGTTCCGTCAACTGTGTTCGAATTTGCTGAGCATCTGCGCGAAAATCCGCCAGCAACGAAAACGTCTCAAATTGCTCCTGAACAAGCCACTTATGTTCTGTGGCAAATGCCTGCATGCAAGCGATGCCAATCATCAGGCCCGGCAGGCATCGGAACATTTTTTCCGCTCACGACAACAGAGGAAACTGAGCGAATCACACCCTCTGCATTTCTTCGGGCTCAGTTGGTTGGTAATGCGGGATTTGAATCCACCAGAAGAGAACAGGTCAATGGCAGTTGTTGTGATCAGAGAACCAACCAGGACGGAATACCACGACTCGGTGAGTTTCCAGAGGTTTCGAGCATTCAACGATCGTTGGTTATCAACTTTGAATGGGAAGCTTCACGATGAACAACCGCTGCTCGAGGATTTTACACGAGACAGTTGATTGCCGGACGGGAGTCAGAGATTGTCATTCTTCAGCAAGTCAGGCTGGCAACCCGGCCGAGCCGTTAATGCCTGCTTGACCTGATCCCCATGGTTCTGATCGCGTGCGTAAAGAACGAGAGCGATGGATTTGCCGATGATATATTCAGCAAACGCCATCGCTCTTCCGGCTCACTCTTACCATCATGTTCTAGGGAGCGGCACTTGTGCCGGCGGCCGGGCGATTGGTTTTTCCACGTCGTGAAGAACGCGATGAACGACTGCTTCCCAGCGAACTTCCGGGGCCAGCCGTCCCCATGTAATCTGCGCCCATACCCATCATCATGGCTCCCGACCCCATCATAGATGGATCAGCCATTGCTCCTTCCGATCCATAGGGAAGGCCAATTGCGGCAGCCGCTTCATCGACTCGGAAGTGCTTGTAGGTGTCCAATACAAACTTTGCAACAGCAAGGTCATCAGCTTCTGAGATCGCCTTGTTGCCACCGTTAATTTTATCTCCGACATAGCGGGACACGATTGCTCCTGTGGAATCAACCACTGAGACACGGTCCGGAATCACGCGACCACCAGGCACTCCCTTGAGGATATCCCTGAGCTCCGGAAACTCAGCGGCAGAAATTCGGGGAGCTTCAGTCACACTGGCGAGATAATCCAGGGACTTCAGCTCAATCTCCTGAGGTTCCAGTGTGCTCTTGCCAAGATCCACAACATCAAGACTCTGCTTGCCTCCGATACGAACTCCCACAGGAACACGGAGACTAGCCATCACAGGTGTTCCTGCCGTCTCGTGTTGGTAGTACATGCTGAGCTGAGCAACTTCATCCACTCGGGGGCGGGAATCAACCTTCTGCGTGTAATAGCGATACGCGCCGGGCACAAACACAGGTACCGTAGGTTCGCTCCACCCTGAGAATATCGTTTTCTGAGAGGCCAGTTCCGGCTGTTCCAATTCGTCGACCGGCATGTTGAAAGTCGGATTTCTCATCTCCAGTCGCACTCGATAGCGGTATGAATTTCCCTGATCGCAGGTGAAGTCCATGAATCTCACCAGCAAAAGACGATTCGCGACCAGAGTGCTGTTCAGGAACTTTTCCAGCTCTTCTTTGGTCTTGAATCGAGGATCCTTCTTCAATTGCTGACCTTGACCTTCTGATCCTTCAGGAAGAGGAGCATTCATGGAGGACTGATAGTCTGAAAACATTGTGCCGGAGACACTCATCCCCCCACCACCGAGTGCTGTGCCAAGGTCTTGCGATGCGAGTCCCCACTTTCTGAATCCCTCGCTTTTCGCCTGGGCCGGAGGTAGCATGGCCTTCGACTTGTTGGCCTCCTCCAGCAACTTCGCCTGATGTCGGTCAATCAGTTCCTTTTCTTCATCAGAGAGCTGAAACTCTTCCAGTCGCTTATGTGATGCATTCGCAGGAGTCCAGTTACCGGCCGCCCGCCCCGGCAGTGGCATTGTGATTTCACTTCGGACTACCGAAGGATTAACAATGTCACGGTCGTTGTAAGCCGCCTCTTCCAGAATCTCAGCGATATCCTTCAAAGACAATTGCTCCCATTCCCCGGCCCACGGATCTGCCCCGGGCACAGCCGCCTGCCGCTGAATCTCAAGATTCACGAAGTCGATGTATCGCTGACCGTCTTTGGCTGGAATGTGAAGAGCTTCGGCCAGCATGTTGGTTTGTTTGTACAGATCGAACACCGCTCTTACCGACACTCCCGCACAGGACCTCACCTTTCGTTCAACAACAGCCGCCCCCATGCCTCCTTCCATACCCATGTAGCCGCCCATGTCGTAGCCGCCCATGCCATAGCCGTCGAGGCTTTCCGGCATGCCCATCATCCCTGGTCCTCCCGGCATCATACCCATTCCCATCCCTGGACCACCAACCGGGTAACCGTCCGATGCGACCGGCCCTCCCGGATAGCCTGCTGCACCCGCACCACCCGGCATAATGCCGCCAGCCGCGTCGGCTCCTGGATATCCGCCGGGAGCACCCAGCCCACTTTTCTTGTTGTCGCCGAAGAGATCTGCGAGATCCTTGTCTGCCGCACTTTTTTCTTCCGGCTCGTCAGATGACTCTGTCATTGTCTCCGCATCAGCCGCCTCTTCATCATCCGGCTTTTGAACCAGCGCGAAGGTGACAAGTGTTGCTTCAGGAGATTCCGGAGGCAGCACAACAACTGGAGCAAGCTTTTCCTTAACGCTGTGGATCGGCTCATTCAAATGCCTTACCCACGCGAACTGCTCGATGTCCTCATTGGGAGACGCCATGCGGTTAGCCAGCACCTCCACCTCGGGCGTTGAGTCGAAAAGCGCCTTCTTCTCTTCCGACATCACGTTGGTGGGCGAATTCCACGCCTCTTTCGTTTTGTTGGCTGCGTCTTTCAGTTCGGATTCCAGCCGACTGCATGCCGACCAGTTTGCTGTCGCCAGTCCCGTAACCGCCAGAACGCCAATCATGGCGGCCCCAAACTTCTCACCATGGTTCAGAAGTAAAGCTTTGAAATCCAGACGCTTCTTTGCCATCGCTAATCTCCCGAGAGAACCAATAAACCCTCAACATTTTTTTAATCAGAACCTGACTGAACAGATCCAAAACCGCAATTCAAATCTATGGCTGAGCCGGAGGGGCTGCCGCAGGTGGAGAAGCTGGATCTGCCGGAGGCGTTTCCGTCGCTGGTGTCGCTTCTGAACCTGCAGGCTCCGATGGCGTCGTTGCTGCCGGAGCCGGGGTTCCCTCTGCAGGAGCAGGGGATGCTCCTTCAGCAGGCTCGCCTGGTGCAGCAGGCGAAGCAGATGCGTCCGGATTTCCAGGATCTGGTCCAGGTGTGCCTTCCGTCGTCGGTGTGCCTTCGGCAGGAGTTGGGCTGGTTCCTGGATCCGTTGGAGCGGCTGGATCGCCGGGTACGGCCGTGGAATCAACCGCAGGTGTCTCCGTTGGAGTCGTCGCCTGATCTGTCTCTGCCGTTTCCGCTTCAGCGTTCGCTTCCTGAGCGGACTGGTAGAGTGTCATCAATCCACCAATCTTTACATGAACCATCAACGGGTCGTTCATGGCCGCCTGAATTACCTCTTTGCCTTTGGTACCGCCAGTCGGTAGTCCTGACCCGGGCATTCCGGGAGCCATACCCATCGCACCGGGACCTGATAACGCGTTGGGATCGTATTCTGCACTGCCGCCAAGGGCACCAACTCCTTCGCTGCCAAACGCTCCTCCACCGCCATAGGCCAATTCGTCAGAAGTGCCATAGCCAGCGCCTTCGGCTGATCCTGGCATGCCACTCATCCCCGCCATTTCTGAACCAGCACCCATATCGCCCATTCCAGGGCCTCCGGTCATGCCTCCTGCACCCTTCGCCGGAGTGAATTTCGATACGATTTCCACCCGGACGATTTCCACCGGGAAGTCTGAATTCGTCAGTGAGGCCAACAAGTTTGGAACCTGTTCATCACGGATCAAGACATCCAGCAGAAAGGCCCGGGTCTTGTAACCCAGCGTTGTGTCGCCATCTCCGCCGTCGACATAACGCTTTTCTTCCGCTGGGGCGCCTCCCATTCCACCCATGGCTTCAGCGCCTGAGCCCATTGACATTTCGCCCATGGCTGCCATTCCGGCCATGCCACCCATCGGGCTCATGCCGCCCTGAGCTCCTCCGCCAGCAGCGAAGGCTCCAAACTCCTCAGTGAGAATGTCAGTCCCAGCAGCGCCCTCAAATTCTTTTCCGGGATACGAGGCCGCTCCGCCCGAGCCGCCTCCCATTCCCATACCTTCTGGCATGAACGCACCACCTTCGGCACCACCCGGCATTGACATTCCAGCCATGCCGCCCATGCCGGCCATATCTCCCATGCCGCCTCCCATTCCGCCGCCGCCGGAGGACGCTGCATCACGGTCGCCGCCTCTGAGATGAAGCCGAAAAATCTGACGCACCTGAGATTCCGTTAACCGGGTTGCACCGTCATTGACGCGAGCAATTGACTTTAGCAACGACTCGAGGAGCCAGATGTCTTCCTGACAATTCCAGATTTCCGTCGACGACGGGCGAGAGGTGCGCCAGGAATTGAACGGCTTGTGTGAGATCTTACCGGTGTCCACAAGTACGAGCCCTTCACCATCCTTGAAGGGTTTAACAATCTGCAGCAACTGTTCGATCTGATCCCTGTAAATTGAAGCCCAGCGAGCACGTGTTGTTGTGTCTTTCAGATCCTGACGGTATGAGATCCCCTTCATGCTGTTGACAAGTGCATCAGGCCATTTGCGAGCATTCTTTTGTCGTTGAAGAAGTTGCTTGGAGGCTCGATCGTATGACTGCGTATCGGCTTCATTCTCCTTCTTTGCAGCATCGACCCAGGCCTTGTTCGCCTTGGTGGCCCCCTGAGTTGCTTTCGTGAAGGACTCATCGACTTTTTTCATGCGATCTTCGATTTCAATAGCGATCGCGCCGCTCGCCATCCACCAGCCAACGACAACGAACACAACGGAAAGTGCGAAGCAAATCCAATAACGATGCTTGATGAGTGGCTGAAGCTTATCCATCTCAAAATCCCTGCTTGACTGCAAACTCTGTAAGATAACAACTGAACAACAGCAATCGACCATCATCCAGGATGAAACTAGGGCGCCGGTGTTCCAGCGGCCGCAGCCTCATCAGGTGGAACGGCCCCATCAGCAGGCTCGGTCGCTCCTTCCGTGCCAGTTGACACTGGTGCACGCGGATCGGCCTCCTTGCGATCTCTTTCAACCGTTGGCGTCCAAATGAACTGGACAACAAAATCTGTTCGATCAATTACCTTCAACTGTTTCTTTTCGGCTTCCTTGAAGATGGGGCCTTTTCCGCCCGGGACTTGCCCCGTGCCGACTCCTCCCACACCTCCCACACCAGGATAGGCACCGGCCCCTTCAGCCCCGGGATACCCTGCAGAACCAAGCCCGGCGGGATCACCGCCCGGATAGCCTGTTGATCCGATTCCGCCTTCACCACCTGGCATATAGCCAGCTCCCGCGCCCATCATTTCCCCTGGCATTCCGGATCCCACACCGGCGTATCCTCCGCCGCCATATCCACCCGTGCCGGTCATCTGACTTCCAATGCGGCGGTTCGGATCGTATTGCTCACGCTCCAGCAGGCTCCATGCAACGATCGGATAGGAGATACCAATCTTTCCAACAGGAACCTCAACACCGTTGCTCTGCAAAGTCCACTTCCGCAAGTTCGCAACAAGCGTCTTTTCAACAAACAAACCGTCGATTTCCGAAAAGTCATGCTTCTCTTTGTTATTGAAGTAGTGATGACCTTTCAGAGTAATGATATAGCCTTTGCCTGAGGTTGGAGGCACCTGATCCGGCTCACCAAAATCAAGCGTCTTCTCGGCGTCGACGAACTTCTGATACCAGGCTGTGACGTCATCAACCTTCTTGGCAGTAACCGAAGTGACCCTGAGTTTTTTCTGCAAGGTAATATCGGACTGATCGAGGGCATCTCCTTCGTCATAGGGCATGCACTCATTGACAGCCTTGAACAGCTCCATCCACAGCGAGCGTTTCTCGAGAGGAGCCACCAGCTGCCCGATGTTCTCAAGAATCTTGGCATGCCCGCCCTCTTCAGCCGAGAAGGCTCCGTCCTGAGCATTAATCTCAGCCTGAACCTGATCGACCAGCTTCTGCTCGTCATCCCATTTCTCAACCCCGTACGACTTCAGCACTGACGCACTGCCCATGGTGCTGACGCCCATTGCAAGCAGGAGTCCCGCAGCCGCAGCAATCGCCCATGGTTTCTTGCTGCGAATCCTGCGATCCACTGCAATTTCAGGGGGCAACAGCGTCGTTCGGATACGCGTCTTGCCAATCGCCTGCAGCGCGAGACCATAGGGCACTGCGAAGGTCATCATGTTGTCAATGAACAACGGGTCCGTCAGTACGGAGTCACCCGTGACTCCGCTCAGGCTCTCCAGGCGTTCGACATCATACTGAAGATTCTGCTGCAGAAACTTCTGAAGCCCTGCGAGGCGAAAACCATTGCCAACACCAATGATTTTGCGAATCTTCGCGGCACGATTCACGCTGCCAAAGTAACCAATCGAACGCTGAATCTCTGACACATAGTCATTGAAAACCGGACGCATCGCCTGAAAGACGGCTTTGGGATCCGGGGCCTTGGTTGCGTTACACTTGAGATGCTCGGCCTTCGCGAAGGTCAACTTCATTTCTCGAGTCAGTGCGCGAGTGAAGTGATTGCCGCCGATCGGAACATTACGAATCCAGATACTGCGACCATTCGAAACCAGCAGCGTTGTGTTATCCGCACCCATGTCCAGGATAACGTAGTAATCTTCGCCAGCCGGAGGCTCCGGCGTTTCAGCCGTCTTGCGAAATCCCAGCACGTCATAAGACAGATAGTTATACAGCGCGAGCGGGGCCATCTGGACCAGCTCGACTTCTTTACTATTGTTCGTGAAGGGCTTCATCGCCTCATACACGAGGTCTCGCTTCATGGCGAACAGGCCAACTTCAGCCTCCAGCATGAAGCCACTCTCTTCAACGCCGCCACCAATCGGCTGATAGTCCCAGATCACATCGTTCAGATCGAACGGTATCTGCTGTCGAGCTTCGTACTTGACGATTTCGGCAACCTTGCCAGCCTCAACCGGCGGCAGCTTGATAAACTTCGCCAGAGAACTCTGACCGGGCACGCTGATCGCAATCAGATCATTGTTGATCTTGTTGCGTTCCAAAAAAGTCTTCATCGCCTCGCGAATCAGCTCTTCCGGAATTGCATCGGGCTGACTCAGGATCTTTGGATGAGGCACATAATCGAACGCCGTGGCAACAACGCGTTCGCCATTCTCTGACGACCGCAGCCTGATTGCTTTCAGGCCCGCCTGACCAATGTCAATGCCCCAAGCGCTGATTGATTCTGCCATGTGAAGCCTCTATACAATCCCGAAGTTCTGGACAGTTCAAGAACCAATACGACCGCAACAGATCCCGTCATTCGCAGAGTTTTCAGCCTCCGCGAGATCGGTCTTTGCCGCCAAAAGTCGTTTTGTAGTAACACTCTGCGGCAAAAGTACCAGCAGATTTGCAGTCTCGTCAACTAATTTTGAAACGCCTTGTCCCGGCAATTCCGTGAAATCCTGAAATCGCTGGCTTCTCTGGACTCACACTCCCGGCCCAACCGACGTCTTTACCTGTCGAATGCCTCAAAACCCCAAAACAGCGTTTTGCCACATTACACTGACAAAGCTTCAGGATTATCGGTTGTCCTAAACCCGCAGGAGGCAAATCTCCTCGCTGCGGGTGGAATCTCTGACGTTAACTGCCACACTCTTGTTCCGGGAAAGTGCCGGAATCCGCAGTTTCCCTGCAAAATGCTGAACTTCTGGTTTTGCGGTCACAGATCGTCCATTCACACATACTCCATGCAAGCCTCACTGCACTATGTCAGTCTGTAACGATTTTTCTGAAATCAGCGTTCTGATCCCGGGTTATTCCATCGAAGATCTGCCGACCGATCTCCCCGAAGACGGTGCATCCAGCCTGCTGAACGCAGTGGCCTGCGCCTGGCATCCTCGATTGCTCCGACTGTCGACCAGTATCCCTTTATTTCGGCAGGCCGAATCGCTCTCCGGATACCCCGGTCGCCGAATCATTCTTGTCCCGTCCGCTTCAGAATCCTGGATGCCTCACGAATGGCGTTCTGCGCTCCGCGATCAGGGGCATGTTGTGATTTCCAGTTGCGTGACGCGCGAAGAATGGCTGACTGCCATCAACGGAGCTCTCGACAAGGAATCACCGCCAATCGCATCAGAGAGCAGCACAGAATCAGAACGGGACCTGGTGCCGCACTTTTTGTCATTAGGAACCGTGCTGCTGCAGACTCAACTGCTTAGTCGCCGACGCCATCACTTTGTTGATCCCGACAATATTCTGATCAGTCGCGAAGTTCGACTGGCTGCGGATGCCTTCCTGAATGGCGCCGTGGAAACAGCCCAGGTTCACCTTCGCAAATGCTTCGAGCACGTTCGTGAAACGCGCGAACGGTTTCATCCCATGAACTGCTATCTCATCGACATCTGCATCCCAGGTGACGATGAAGCACCTGAGACAATTCTTGACCTGCTGCAATCGCCAACAAAGTTGAATCTGTTTGCCACAGGCCGTGACCTCACACGATGGATCACACTGAATTCTCAAATCGCCGAGGCGCTGTCGTCGGCTCTCAAGAGCGAACGCATCGGCCTGTTGTCCGGACACGATCATGAAACCCGAACATCACTGGGATCGATGGCGACCACAGTGGCCGACATTCATCGCTGCAAGTCTCTGTTTCAGAATGTTCTCGCGCACACGCCGCGTCACTGGGCTCGCCGACGATTTGGTCTGACCGCTTCAATGCCGGCGTTGCTGAATCATCTGGGTTTCGAATCGGCTTTCCACGTAGCGTTGGACGATGGGCTCTATCCGGATCGCGAACGCAGTCAGTTTGAATGGCAGGCACCAGACGGTTCGATGATTGCAGCGGCTTCGCGTATTCCGCTGGCCATCGACAGCGCGGCGGGTTTTTTGAGATTTGCGGATCGATACAACGAAAGCATGCAGGATGATTCGACGGCGGCCCTCTTCCTCGCTCGACTGCCCACGCTGAAGTCGCCGTGGATGACAGATCTTCAGATTGCTGCCACCTACGCACCAGTGCTCGGTGAATTTGTGACGATGGATCAACTCTGCCACGCCGCTGGTGGAACTCGACTTGCCGAATGTCACGATCATTCAGATTACCTCGCACCGTTTCTGATTCAATCTTCCGTGCTGAAAACTGAGCCTCCGATTTCCGGACCGGCTACTTTACGTTTGTTGAACCAACGGCTCGAGTCACTGCGGACTATCCACGGAATTGCCGGACTCATTCGAACGACGGAGGGGATGCCAGGCTTCAGCAGCGAATTGTCCGAGCTGGAAGCGTTGATCGCGGATCTCGAGCTGCAGCACGTGGATGTGCTTGAGACTTCACCCGAGCGAACGCAGAAATTGCACGAGACGGCGAGTCAGCTGACGGCACGACTTAACGACATCGAGAGCGGCTTAATGTCGGCTGTTCAGAAACGAATCCCGGCGAAGGAGTCCTCCCAACGTGGTTTGTTCCTGCTGAACTCACTGCCGTTCGCTCGATACGCCGCAATCTCCTGGCCCGAGGGCTGGTCACAACCTGCCCAGTCATCCGTAATTGGACTTGCTCAGGTCACTAACGGGCAGGAACGGCTGCTGGTGAAGATTCCTCCCGGGGGATTCGCATGGCTCACGGAGTCGCCGTCGCCTCAGGCAGCGCACCCGGTCATGAAGGAAGCTCGTGGCGAAGCTCCGCTGGCCGAATCATTGACTCTTCGCAATCGCCACTTCGAAGTGACTCTCAGCGATCGCACAGGCGGTATCGCTTCGGTGACCTGGCATCAGCAACGAGGGAATCGACTGAGTCAGCAATCGTGTTTTCGTTATGAACGCGAAGTGACTCTGCCCGATGACGGCAGCGGCGAGGTTCGTAAGGCGTCTTATGCCATCTCGAGCATTATCAGCCAGCGTATCGTTGAGGCTGGCCTGATCTTTGCTGCCGTTGAAACAATCAGTGAACTCGTCTCGCCTGTCGATGGGGCTCGGCTGGCAACCGTTATTCAGACAACTTCGATCGATCGAGTTCAGCCGCGAATCCAGATTCATTTGCGATTCGAGAACATCAAGAGCAACGTCAAAGGCAACCCGTGGTTGTCATATTACGGCTGCCGTTTTGCATGGGACAACGAATCGGCTGCGATCACTCGGGCCGTCATGGGGCAGGCTGGTGGCTTTCGAGCAGAGCGATTTGAGTCACCAGATTACCTGGAAGTCAGCGACACTGACCATCGCATGGTGATCGTGCCGCATGGTCGTCCTTACCATCGTCGATCCGGCCCGCGAATGCTGGACAGCCTGCTGATTGTTGAAGGCGAGTCTGCTCGCGAGTTTCAGTTCACAGTTGAATTCGACCAGCCGTTTCCGCTTCGCACCGCCGCCGACGCCATGACGCCTGTTTCGGCGCTGCACATAACAGGCTCAGCCGCAGCAGGAGCAGCCAGTAGTTGGATTCTGGGACTATCTGCAAAGAACGCAGAGATCGTCAACACGCGGCATAAGGCAGCCACAAACGATGAATCCGAATCATTGAACTTGCTGTTATCAGAAACCGACGGAGTGGCCGTCGACTGTTTCATCAAAACGGCTCGGAAGCCAACGGCTGCGTTTGCGATCAATGCGGAGATGACGGAAAAATCAGCGCTGACAATATCAGATCAGGGCACGCTGATTCATCTGTCTGCGTTCAGGATACGCGAGGTACAACTGATCTTCTGAGTGACGCAAGCACACACAAAAGGCTTGTGCTCTCTAAAAGATACCGAGCATGTCTTTTGCGTCGTCAGTCATACGGTCCGGGGTCCACGGTGGGGACAACGTGATCGTGATTGTCGCCTCATCAACATCTTCCAGTCGCTCCAACGCCATCTTGGCCTGTTGGACAATCTGCGGACCAGCGGGACAGGCTGGGCTGGTCAACGTCATCTGCACTGCCACCTTGCGTTCCGTCTGATCGACAGAGTAGATCAGTCCGAGATCGACGATGTTGACCATGAGTTCCGGGTCAATCACCTGCTTCAGAGCTTCGATAAGTTCAGTATCAGTGGCCATGATGCTTCGCAGTTGAAGATGTCAGATTTGAAATAAAAAAGTCGAACACTGAATCAAGCAATGACTTACCGACCGGCCCAAATCGCCCCATCGCGAATCTCGGTCCTGAAGACACGAATAGCCTCCGTTGCAGGCATGCACATCGCCTTGCCGGACCGGAGATCAAATCGAGCTGCATGTCGAGGGCAGACGATGGAGCAGTCCTGTATGGGACCATTTGTGAGAGGCTGCCCATCGTGGGAGCAGACATCTTCGATGACAAAGTATTCGTCCTGGATTCTGATGACCAGCGCAGGAATGTCATCGACATAGACTGTTTTGCGGTCTCCGGACTTTAATTCGTCTGTGCCAATCACCCGTTCCATGAATCACATTCTGTTCTAGAAAAACCGCTGCAACCGAAAATTACTCCGCCAGTGAAATCATTCCATCATGCTCAAACAGCGATGGATTCGATTCCCAGCTTGCCCTGCACCGTACGGCTGAGAGTTTCCCGAACAATCTCAACGGGGATGCGATCGTAAACTTTCTGGAAGAAGCCTTCCACGATCATGTGCATCGCTTCATGCCGATGAATCCCGCGACTCATGCAGTAGAAGATCTGCTCCTTATCGACTCGGCCCGTCGTTGCACCGTGCGTGCACTTCACATCATCGGCCTCAATTTCGAGACCCGGAATGGAATCACATCGAGCATCATCGCTGAGCATCAACGCATCACTTCTCTGATAGCCATCCGTCTGCTGTGCTGCCGGATCGACCTTGATCATACCACGCCAGATGACTCTCGCTTCATCCCGCAGAACTTCTTTATAGAGCAGATCGCTGTGAGTGCCCTGCGCTTTGTGATGCTGCTGGGTGTAGTAGCTGATCTTCTGACGATCGCTGACAAAGGTTACACCGTTCACTTCGGCCGTTGCTGCTCGCCCGTTCAGATTAATATCCTGATGAATGTGGGCCAGTTTGCTGCCCAGACCAACGACGGTCCACTGCAGCGAAGCATTGCTGTCAACGCAACCTGCCTGATGAGCAAAGTGCCACGACTTCTGATTCCAGTTCTGCAATTGGACGTATCGCAGATTGGCATCGCGGCCGACGATGAGTTCTACGCAGCCCACATGCAGACCTGCGATCTCCTCATTGGCGGAAGTCGTTTCTTCCAGCAGTGTCGCCCGTGCGCCGTCTTCCAGAATGATCAGCGTGTGACTGAAATCCGCGACACCATCACGACTGTGAGCAATCAAACTGTGCAGCGGCAGTGCGACTTCAACATTGCGAGGAACATACAGCAAAGTGCCGCCGGTCCAGAATGCCGCATGCCAGGCCGAGAATCGATCCGCGTCCGTCTGCACGGCCTTCTTCATGAAATACGGTTCAAGCAGCTCTCGATGAGTCGTCAGCAGCCCCTGAAGTTCACCAAAGAGAACTCCCTGTGCACGAATCTGATCGGACACTGTCGCCTGTGTGACCTGTCCGTTTACATGGGCGACCGATCCCCCAAACTCCGTCTTATCGCTCAGCAGGGTGGCAATCGAGGAGGAATCAACAGTGCCAGCGGAAGGTCGAAACTTGCCTGCGTTGAAGACTCGAAGATCGACTCGCTTGAACTCCTCGGGATCAAGTTCGCTCTGGAGCAGGTTTTGATACTGATCAAACGCAGCGCGACGAGCGTCTGTAATCCAGGACGGTTCGCTACGAGTGGCAAGGAACTGTTCGAAGACCTCAGCAGAGAAGCCTGTGCGAGAAATATCGATGGTCGTTGATGACATAACTATTCAGAACTCTTTCAATCCAAAAAATCACTGCCTACTCAAGGTCGTCAGCGTTAATGGCCCCCTCCGCTGCTCGCAACACTCGATAAACAGTTAAATGATCTTTATGCACCCCAAAGATGGCCCGATAACTTTTCCTGCTCCCGAGGCCTACCAAAGCATCTCGAACTTCGAACGGAAACAGTCCATTTTCCAATGACAGGCCGTAACTAAGGGGCGAACTGCCTATGGCCTCAAGCTGATCGTAAACACAATAAAACCACTCAGCAGCCTGCAGGCGACTGTGATGTGAGGCCCACCATTCCGCGTTCCGCCGAATATCCAGAGTTGCTCGCGCCGAGACCAGCACCCTCATGTTGTTTGCCGACGGGGGAAACCAAGTTCCTGTCTAATCTGTTCCATAGCCTCATGAAGCGGCATTACTCTGCCGGCTTCCACGTCAGCGACTCCTTCACGAATCAGCTCTGCATTCCTTTGAAGAGCAAGCGCCTCCATGGCGGCATCGTACTCAGACTTTTCGACAACAACAAATCGTCGATCAAATCCTGGCACCTCGACCGATAATGCATCCCCGTTGGCTGCCTTCAGGGCTTCAGCCACTTCTTCGCTGAGTTTCACCATTTGAAATCTCCAGATCCCAACGAGGAGTGGCTGACAGTCAGTTAACCGCGGAATGTGCCGCAAAAGCTCGGAGGGCTGACGCACTGCCGCTCGCCTCGTTATCTACCCGACCGAACCTTCCATCTGCAACTCGATCAGCCGATTCAGTTCTACCGCATACTCCATCGGCAGTTCCTTCACGAGCGGCTCGATAAAGCCGGTGACGATCATGGCTGACGCTTCAGCTTCGGACAGACCACGGCTCATCAGATAGAACAACTGTTCTTCAGCAATCTTGGAAACGCTGGCTTCGTGCTCAATCGCCACGTTCTCTTCTTCAACTTCGATGTACGGGTAGGTGTCACTGCGACTGGCGGAATCCAGAATCAATGCGTCACAAACCACATTCGAGCGACAATTCACCGCGTCTTTGTGAACCTTCACAAGGCCACGATAGCTGGATCGGCCGCCGCTCTTGGAAATGCTCTTGCTGATGATTCGGCTGGAGGTATTCGGAGCACAGTGAACCATCTTGGCTCCCGCATCCTGATGCTGACCTTCACCAGCGAATGCAATCGACAGAGTTTCTCCGCGAGCACCCGGCTCCATCAGCCAGATTGCCGGATACTTCATGGTCAGCTTGGAACCCAGATTTCCGTCGATCCATTCCATCAGCGAGTCGCCGTAGGCCATCGCTCGCTTGGTTACGAGGTTGTAAACATTGTCCGACCAGTTCTGAATGGTCGTGTACCGACACCGCGCACCACGCTTCACGATGATTTCAACAACTGCCGAATGCAGACTGTTGCTGCTGTAAGTCGGAGCCGTACAACCTTCGACGTAATGAATCGCCGCCCCTTCGTCGACGATAATCAGAGTGCGCTCAAACTGCCCCATGTTCTGGCTGTTGATGCGGAAGTAAGCCTGAAGAGGAAACTCGATCTTCACGCCCTTCGGAACGTAGATAAAGGATCCGCCCGACCAGACGGCAGAGTTCAGTGCCGCGAACTTATTGTCCCCGGGAGGAATCACAGTCCCAAAGTACTCGCGGAACAACTCGGGATGATCACGCAGGGCAGAGTCCGTATCTGTAAAGATCACTCCCTGCTTTGACAGGTCTTCCTGAAGGCTGCCGTAAACTACTTCCGAGTCATACTGGGCCTTAACGCCGGAGAGATACTTCTTTTCCGCTTCGGGAATCCCCAGTCGGTCGTAAGTTCGTCGAATTTCTTCCGGCACATCTTCCCATGATGTCTCCTGCTCGTTGGCAGCCTTCATGTAGTAGAAGATGTCCTGAAAGTTCAGGTCCGTCATATCTCCGCCCCAATTCGGCATTGGGCGAGATTCAAAAATTGCCAGCGATTCCAGACGGAACTCCGTCATCCAGGCCGGCTCATTCTTCAACTCCGAAATCTGACGCACAATCTGCGCATCCAGGCCCTTGCGGCTCTTGAACGCATAATTGTCCATCGAATCGTGGAAGCCATATTTGTACGACCCAAACTCAACATCAGACTTGACCGGAGTATCGGTTGACATGTGATTTGCTCACTTCATCTTGTTGGAGGATTCACGTGCGGACCAGAATCAAATTCTGAACCCGCGATCTGACGAATTTCAGACGGCAGCGGCTTCCGCTTTCGCGTTCTCAGCAGCAGCTTCAGGATGCCGAGCACGAATGGTTGCGTATCCGTTGGCATGCAACTCATGAGCAAGCGAAGCGTCGCCTGTCTCTACGATGCGACCACCCAGCATGACATGAGTGAACTGCGGAGGATTGAACTCCAGCAATCGCTCATGATGGGTAATGATCAGCACGCCCATCTGCGGACCAGACAACTTGGCAAGCCCTTCGCTGACAACTCTCACGGCATCACTGTCGAGACCGCTGTCCGTTTCATCCAGGATTGCAAAGCGAGGCTGCAACATGGCAAGCTGCAGAATCTCCATTCGCTTCTTTTCGCCGCCGGAGAAACCATCGTTCAGATATCGGCGAGCGAACTCCTGATCCATTCCCAGCTCGTTCATTCGGTCGCGGATCTCCTTGCGGAACTCACGCATCCCAATCAGGCCTTCGCCTTCCTTACGATCAGGATTCCGGATGTTTGAAACAGCATGACGCAGGAAGTCCGCGACCTTCACTCCCGGGATGACCACGGGATACTGAAACGCCAAAAACATTCCGAGGCGAGCCCGCTCATCGGCTTCCATCTCGGTGACGTTGACTCCGTCGATTTCAATCGAACCGTCAGTCACGGTGTAGTTAGGATGCCCGGCCAAAGCGTAAGCCAGCGTACTTTTTCCCGATCCGTTCGGGCCCATCAGGGCGTGAACTTCACCCTGACGAATCTCCATATTGACGCCCTTCAAAATTGGCGTCTCACCCACATTGACATGCAGATCGGAAATCTTCAGCACAGCACTCATCGTATCAACACTTCCTCAAATGCGCACGGCACCAAGCCACTCAGTGGCGAAGCAACCGACATTAACAATCTGGAATTCAGTCAGCCTGATTCAAAACATAACCGGCCGTGGCAGTGCCGGGATTGCCGCTACTACCTGGCAACAATCAAACATTCAGAGCGGAATAACCCGAGTGATGCGGAACCGGCAGAGCCATCTCTCCGCGAGTCACTTTACGAGCCTTGATCTTGTCCTGAATTCGCATCAGCCCTTCAAGCAGAGCTTCCGGACGCGGAGGACACCCCGGCACGTAAACATCAACCGGAACCACAAGGTCAACACCCTTCACCACATGGTAACCATGCTTGAAGTAAGGACCGCCACCAACGGTGCAGGCCCCCATTGCAATAACGTACTTTGGATCCGGCATTTGCTCATACAATCGACGAACACGACTTGCCATTTTAAACGTTACCGTGCCCGCAACGATCATCAGGTCGGCCTGACGAGGTGTCGCACGAAACGCACCGGCACCAAATCGATCGATGTCATATTTACTAGCCCCGGCCGCCATCATTTCAATCGCACAACAAGCCAGCCCGAACGTCATCGGCCAGATGCTGGACTGCTGGCCCCAATTCATGGCCTGCTCCATCGTCGTGGTGATTACGTTTTCTTCGAATCGACCTTCAATCCATGTCATGACGCTCAAACCTCTTGCCAGAACATCTAATCACTGAAAAGCACTGACTGAATCCCGCGACTGCCACATCGCCGGAAGTGCAGCCCGCACTCTATCAGCACGCCTCTGTCTTGCAATCGCCCCCGGAAGTTTCCAGGGACTGAACACCCCCACTGCTCGCAGCGACACCCAACAAATCAGAGCCGCCCATTACCTGAAACTCGCAGCAACCCTGACCATCCCTGCAGCGTGAACGAAATTCAACGGGAGCCCCCAAAACTTGCTGCAGAACTTCCCGTTCCACCTGACAGATCGCCTCATCGACGTCGGCCAGCATAGGAAACGGGCAGGAAGTTTCGCGCAGTATTCGCAGTCCTCCTGAATGATCACTCTCAATGTTAAAGCCGCTGGACTTCATCTCACTGGCTAACTGATCAAGCCGCTCATCAACTGAGTCACATCCGACCAGTTGACGCCGAAACCGCTCTGCCAGCGAATTACGCACTCGCCCCAAAAGCGAAGTCCGCACGGCCTCATCTTCATAACCAGTAATCACTTCCCACAAAACTACTGCCAATTCGCGGTAGTTTTCCCCAAGTTCGTGCATTCCCTCCGCCGTCACTCGATAGACCAGACGCGGACGGCCTCGGCTTTGCCCCTGAAGTTCAGACGAAATCAGGCCTGCCCCCTCCAGCCGAGCAATTCGTTGACGGATCGCCGTCCGCGTCACGCCCAACACATCGCACAATGCTTGAATGTCTCCACCAGCGGACTGGTGAAGATGCTCAAGAATCTCGCGATCGCGTGCATCAAGGGGGGAAGACATCGAGAAGCCCAGGAACCCAAAAAAGCGGCGGAAAATGTGCTTTCCACTGAGATGTTATCGAGCATTTACATTCTGGCAATTAACTATGCCAAAAATGCACAAAAGTGAGACCGTGTCTCAAAGACAGTGGGGCTGCTCCCTGCTATTCACGACAATAACCTCCCGTAATTGCTGCAGTTTTAGTCTCGAATCTGGCACTGGCATCGACGGGATTGCGACCT